>NZ_JBVKAE010000031.1:15970-112852 GCF_055598845.1 Amycolatopsis sp. NPDC039088
GCAGTGCCAACGAGAAGGGTGGTGCTGGTGAGAAGGCCCCGGTTGGTGGGAAAGGCAGTGCCAACGAGAAGGGTGGTGTCGGCGAGAAGGCCCCGGTTGGTGGGAAAGGCAGTGCCAACGAGAAGGGTGGTGCTGGTGAGAAGGCCCCGGTTGGTGGGAAAGGCAGTGCCAACGAGAAGGGTGGTGTCGGCGAGAAGGCCCCGGTAACTGAGAAGGGCGGTGCTGTCGGGAAGGGCGGTGCCGGCGAGAAGGGGTCGGTCCTGGGACATTCGGCGCACGCCATTGCCCAGGTCCTCACGGTCATGCCGATGAACGTCCTGATCAACAAGGCGACCGGGGGGCATGAGGAATTCTGGGCAGGCATGCTCGGCGCCGCATCGCCGAACTTCAAAAACCGCGTGGGGTGGTCGGGGAAGCTGGATGCCGGAGTCGACGGCTTCGCCACGAAGCTCGGTGACGGACTGGGGTCGAAGCTCGAACTGCTCGGTTTCGGTGATCGGCGCTCGGACGGGTCGCCGGGCGATGTCGCGAAGGACATTGATTCGTCGAGCAGTCGTGGCTCTTCCTACGACGGTGGTTCCGATAACAGGGCGTCGAGCCGCGATGATTCCGCTGATGACGGCACTTCCGGGAAGGACTCTTCGGGTCGCCGTGATTCCCTCCCCGGCGAGGACTCTTCCAGCGATGGATCGGCGAGTCGCCGTGGCTCCACCTTCAGCGAGGAATCTCTCGGCAGCGAGTCGTCGAGCCGCCGTACTTCCATCAGCGATGGCCTGCCCGACAACGGCTTGGTGCACAAGGACATCAAGAGCGGGCAATCGTCGCTGGGCACCATGTTCTCCGAGAACAAGGAGCAGCACGTCGTCACCGGTTCCGACGGCCAGCCTGGCAGTTCCAGGACGACCGCCGACTTCATCAAGGGACCCTCGAACAGTGAGCACCAGACGGTGCCGCAGGGCGGCCCGATCACTCATCAGGTCGGCGAGGCGCCGTCGAATTCTCAGGCCGGCGGTGCGAAGACAAGTCACGGTGGTGCGTCGCAGGCAGATGGGCCAGGGCCGGGTTCGCGGCCGAGTGCGCAGGATCCGGCTGGATCGGGACCGGGGCAGCGGTCAGGCCCGTCGAAGCTGAATGTCACCTCGGAGGGGCCGCCGGGATCGCCCCCGCCGCCCGACGTGAAGCGAGTGAACACGATCGGGCAAGGCCCGCAGTCGGAAATCCACGCCCAGCACGAGGTGCGGCGGACCGCTACCGCCGGGCCTGGTGAGCCCCGGCACAACTCCCCTACACCGCACGATCCTTCTCGGCCGTTGCCGGAGAAGCCGGTGGTGTCGGAAAGGCCGTTGCCGGAGAAGCCGGTGGTGTCGGAAAGGCCGTTGCCGGAGAAGCCGGTGGTGTCGAATAAGCCGCTTCCGGAAAAGCCGTTGCCGGAAAAACCGGGTGCCAGGGGAGAAGAGCCCAAGTCCCGAGACGCCGGTCCGGTCCCCGAAACTGGCAACGCCAAGAACGGTTCCGCTCCGGCGCGACCGGCCACGGAGGGCGGGGACGCCGGCAGACAAGGGCAGCGGCAGCTTGGCGAATCGGAGCCGTCCACGCCGCGGCCGGGTACGAGCAGCGACGGCCCAGGCAACCTGGGTTCGCGCGCGGACGGCGCGTCGGAGTCGAAGCACCGTGGCCGGAACGACCCGCCGGACCAGGGCGGCCCCGTGCCGGTGATGGCCGATCTCGACCACTCGCGGCAGGCCTTCGCGCAGGACCAGGGTGGTTCCGGCGGTGGTTCGCGCTCGCGGATCATCGGGGAGACACACTGGACGCCTGACGACAGCGGCCGTTATGTCACCGAAAAGGGCGGGTCGTTCCGCCACGGCACGGACAGGGCGGGCAACCCGTTCGCGGTCGACCTGCCTGCGGGCGCGAAGATCAAGATCGACGCCAAGGGTGAGCCCAAGCTGATTGAGTTGCCTGATGGGAAGGGCTACGACCGCGGGCCGGACGGGACGTGGTCGCGCCTGCGAGAGCACCCGGGCGAGGAACTGGTCGTCCGGAAAGTGTATGTCCCGCAAGTGATATCGCTGGTCGGCGGAGATTCCAAGTGGCTGCCTCCTGGCAGTGAGTATGTCCTGGACAAGCACCCCGGAACCGGGAAAAAGGATGAGGTGGTGCTGTACCGGAGCAAGGACGGCTCCGAAAGCTATGTGCTTCGTCCTGACCGGAAATTCGAGCTGCTGCCGGACAGCGGGTCGAAAGTCGAGTTCGAGGCCTGGCTGGCCGGTGCGAACATGAAGTATGAGACGGCGCGGAAGATGCATGACCTCGCCGACCGATACAACCATCCGGACCCGGGTCAACGGCTGGACAAGATGACGTGGCAGCAGTTGCGGGAAATGGTGCGGTCGAGCAATCCGGACGAGCGGTTCGCGGCGGGCTATGAGGCGGTGCACAGGACCAGCCGTAAGTGGCTGCGGTGGACCCAGGTCGAAGCCGTCGACCGGCTGCAGACGGCGCACGTCAATATGAAGGCAGGTCAAGGCAAGACGCTGGTGTTCCAACTCGCCGCCATTCTGGAAGCGGTCAAGCCAGAGGTGGACGGGGTCCATCTCCTGACCAGCAACAATTACCTCGCGAAACGTGATTACCGGGGCATGCGGAAGATCCTCAAAAACCTGGACTTCGACAGGTACTGGATCAGTTCCGACAGGCTGCCGCCGGTGGCGGGAAAGGGGAGGCCGACGATCTATATCGGTTCCCAGAACGAGGCCTCCTTCCATCTGCTCAAGACGGGCGGGTATGAAGACGGCAAACAGGTCGGCAGGCTGGCCGGCCAGGCGCATGATCACTCGACACGGATCAGGCTGTTCTTGGACGAGATCGACTCCCTGGTTCTCTCGCCTCCGCAGTGGATCCTGTCCTTGACGGGGAACAAGAAGGCCTCTCCGGCAACCAAGGCGATAGTCCTGTGGGCCAAGGAAGTCCTCGACCAGAACCTGGCCACCGACGAACGACCGGACGCCCCGCTGACCAAGGAGGACTTCGGGCACCGAGACGGCGAGGAGCCCAGCCGGTCCGCACTCACCCCGGAAGGGCAAAAGAAGCTCGAGAAGCTGTTGGGCCGGCAGCTTCTCGAGCACGAGAAACATCGGATCAACAACGCCGCGGGCGCGAAGTTGGGGGACTGGAAGCTAGAGACGGAATTTTTGATCGAAAAGCTGAAGCACCGCATCGGCATCATCAACCAAGCCAATGGCGAAGTCATGATCGATCCGAAGACCGGATTGGAAAGTCGTTGGAACGATGGGGTGGCGCAGGCCATCGAGGCTGAGTACGGTCTGCCGATCCGCGCCGATTCGAGTGAGGCGAACAGCAAGACGCTTATCATCGAAAATCTTCTGGATGCCTATGCGAAGGCCACCGGCGCTTCCGGGACCGTGGAGGGCATGGGGCCGCTACTCAAAAAGATCAATCTTACCGAGAATGTGGAGAATATTCCGGACTACCACGAAGACCTTATGTTCAAGAATAGCACGGCCCATATAGCATCGGATCTGCAAGACAAATTCAGGCTTATCAATGAAGACATCCACGCCATGCGGAGCGGAGAAAATCCGAGGCCGATCCTGCTTGTTTCGCATGACAATGCGAAGGTTGCGAAGTTCTCTGAATATCTGAAGGAGAACCCGATTGGTGGAAAATTCGTCGAGCATCAGGTCGTCGATGGGCAATGGCAGCTGGCGCAGAAGAAAAAGCGCTACGAGAATCTTGAAAACGCCATCGGTGAAGTGGGCAAAGGTGAGGGGAAGGATGTGCTCCTCATCAACGATATCGGCGGGCGTGGTGCGGACTACGCGGTCGGACAGGAGGGTGGCCTGCATGTGATCTTGATGGAGCCGTCCGCATTGCATTCCGCGGTGGACAAGCAGGCGTTCTACCGCACCCGGCGCAGTGGCAACGACGGCACCGTCGCGGTCTACCTGTCGCCGGAGGATGCTGCCGTTCGTAAATCGGCCGGTCCTGGCACGCAGGTCAGCATTACCAAGTATGTCAACACCTTCGACGAATATCGGAAGAACCCCACGGCCGCGGGTCTCGATGCGATCGAAACGGCCAAGGGGAAACTGCTCGATCTCTTCGAAGGCCTTGGCCGGGACACCGACGCCCGTTTCGCCGCGAGCAGGCTGCACAGGCCCTCGCCCGCCCCCGGTGACGAACATTCCGATTCGGATAACGAGTCCCCCAACCGTACCGGCGATGCCGGTGAGGATCGTGCGAACTGGCCGAGGGTGCCCGATCCGGAGCACCTGCAGCGGATCCGTCGCGAGATCGACGAGGTCGTGAAATTCGACGACTCCGCGCGGGCGGCGGCTGATGGGGGAGCCACGAGAGAGCAGGCCCTCGCGGCCTACGGGCACTGGCGGATGGCGGACGGGCGCACCGGCCCCACCGACGACCACGCCTTCAACGCGGCGGAGTACGCCGTGCGGAAAGACCTTCTGGACACCCCGGTGCCGGTCGACAAGGACACGGCCGAAGACAACGCGCCGGACAACGCCGAGACCGCCGACCGCACCGGGCCATCCACGCCACAGAAGGATGACGCCCTGGATCGGAAGGACGTCGATTCTCGGCCGGCCCAGGGCGATGCCGAGGCTGACCGCGGTAACGAGCGGGCCCCTGAGCACCGGCTGGACGAGTCTCAGCGGGATGCGTCCGGCTCGGACGGCACGAGTTGGCCGCGTGTGGCCGACCCGGAACACTTGGAGCGGATCCAAAGCCGGCTTGACGACCTCATGGAACGCCGCCGTGAATCCGGGCTGCCGACGCCGAACGAGCCCGCCACTCCCGAGCAGGCTCGCGCGGCTTACGGGCACTGGCTGAACGCGGACAGGCCGAACGACCTCGGCCCTGGCGACGACCCGGCTTTCGACGCGGCTTATCACGCTTTGCGGAACAACCTGTTGCCGCTGAACACTCCGTCGGCGGTCGGCCAGGACGCGACCGAGCCGTCTCCGAACCCCGCGGTGCCCGACAACGTGAAGGCTGCCAATCCAGCCGAGCCGCCCACGCGACAGCCCGAGGCCGATCAGCTCGGCCGGAGGACTGTCGCTGACGTGCGGGCCGAAGCGAAGCTGGACGACGATGCGAAGCGGCTGAGCAACGCTCGCGCTGACGTACCGCTCGCAGGGGAAGCCGGCGAGAAGGAAGAAGTCGCGCCTCGGGTCGAGGCCGGCCGGTCGGATGTTGGTGAGTCGGGTGAGCGGAAGGTTGCGTTCAGGTATGACGATGGGTCGTTGAAGATGGTGGTTTTCCCGAGTAGGCCGGGGGATGAGTCCGCGGCGGAGAAGCTTTCTGGTGTGTTCGGTGAAGCGGGGCCGCGGAAATATTGGCGAGTCAATCCGAGGACTGGTGCACGGGAGTCCATGGTCGGGGAGTGGCCGGACAGGACCCCAGTGTTCGATTTCCATGCCGGTGGTGATCCGGTGCGGATGGCTGAGCGGGTGTGGGCGTGGTTGAAGATCAGTGGTTGGGGTCCTTCGGGTGCGGTGATCGCGTTCGCGTGTATGCCTGCTGGGTCGGTCTATGAGCGCGCGTTCACGGAAAAGCTGCGGTCGTTGGGGCACAAGGGTGACGTTTTCGTTCCTACGCACAGGGCGGGCACCAACGAATTAAATGAGCCTGTCGCGACCGATGGTGGCACTTTTGTTCGTTCCGGTGCTGGCCTCCGCGCTGATTCCCCGGTGTTCGACACCGGCGGTGACGGTTTCGTCCATGACCCGGTCCTCGGCAAGCTCCGCCTCCGCGGTCCACCCGCGAACCAGGGAGCGTCGGAGATGGAGGGTGTCGAGCCCAGTTTGCCCGGCACTGGGGATCGGCGGTCCGCGAGCTCGATCGTCGAGGCGATCTTCGGTGGTCGCGCATCGGCCTGGACAACCGACCTGTACGCGAAACACCAAAGGCTGCTGGAGGAGTGGTCTCACGCGAATTCCCCCGACCTTGGCCTGAGGGGTAAGTTCGCGGGGATCTGGGAGGACCCGCTCCGCGTGATCCTGCGCGCGAACTTCAACTTGGCGGCGGGGGAAGCCGAGTTGGCGGCGTTCCGCGATCTTTCCAACCTGGAATCCAGTCTGAAGAACCTCGGCTGGGATCCAGCAGGCATCCCTGTTTTGTCCGCGGCTCATCCGCAGATCGAGTTCTTGCTGCGCTCCTACATAAAATGGCAGCCGCGCAGCGACGGAGAGAATGAACTCGTCCGTGACACGGCGATCATGGTGGACCTCGTGTACCCCGACGCGGACTGGCAGCATCCGACGGCGGATGCGCTCAATAACCTGCAACGGTTGGGCGAAGAGATCGACCGGTTGCACTCCAGGTACGACCTGCCGCTTTCGGTGGCCCTGGCCAGGGCCCTTGAGTGGCGGTGGAAAGACCGGCTCGACGAGGCCGATCGCGTACTGGCGAGCCTCGCCGCGCAGGAGAAGGACAACGCGTTGAAGGCCGCCAAGGTCGTGCTCGACGCACTGGGTACGTCGAGGCTGAGCAAGCGGGTAGTCGACGCGCACGCGGCCAGCCTGTCCGAGTGGCTCAAGAAGTACCTGGGGCGCGACGGCTCGGTGGAGGCGTTCCGCGCCATGTGGAACGACCCGGTGCTCGCCGAGATGCGTGCGGTGTTCCCAAACGGCTTCTCCACCGAGGACAAGGACGGCGTCGCCGGTTACTATTCTCGTTCCGCTCGCTGGAATTCGGTGCTGCGTACGGTGAGCCAACTGCCCGCGACCAACATCAGCGAGAGCCTGCTCGCAGAGGCCGAGGAAGCCTTCGGGGAAACTAGTACGAACTTTCCACTGAAATACGAGGTCGCCCGGAAGGCGACGGTGCTCCGCGACCAGATGATCGACGCGATCGTGCGTGCTGACCAACTCGAAGGGCGGTTCGAACGGGCACCGGATCATCCAGACAGCATGCTTCCGACCGCGAGACGGCTCGCTACGGAGTTCAAGAAGGCCCTCGACATATGGGACGCGCAAGGCCCCGATTTCAAGAACGAGACCCTGGACGCCTTCGACCGGATCGAGATAGACCATGAAGCGGCGCTGCTCGCCGGGTCTGTCTTTTTGGGCCAGGTACTCGACAATACAGGCCTGGCGGAGCGGTTGGTCGACGAGGCGCATCCGGAGACGCACGATGATGACGTCGACGCGATGGCCGTGCTCAGCGACATCACCGCTGTCGTCGGCGCCAGGCTGCGCGCTGGCATGTCCGAGGAGGACGCTGAGAAACTGGCGCGTTCGTTGCGCGCGGACTTCGAAGCGTTGTGGGCGGATCGCTCGGCGGCACAGGCCCTGATGCTCGTCGAGCAGCTGGTTCTCGACGAGGAATTCGACTTCGAGGCGCCGGCCGGGCCGACGGCACGGTGGCACGCTGATGAGAAGAAGATCAAGTCCACTCGCGCTAAGTACGATGACGAACTCTTCGATGCGTGGGAATTGGCATGGAAAATGTCGCAGAAGGAGCGGCGTTCGGTGTTCGCCTTTGGAGAGGCGGCCTTCGGGAAAGACATCGGTATCGGGCTGACCGGGCTCGGTGACGACATCGTGCGCGATGTGGTCCTCCTGCATGGGAACTTGCTTACCGACTGGCGTGCCGCGCTGGCGGACGATGAAGTGGGAGTGCCCCTTCCGTCTTCGGAGAGGACCAATGCGATCTTTGAGGAGCGATGGAAGGCCCTGGACGGGCTGCGGGACGCGGCGCCGACCCGACCAGAGCCGACCTCGGCGGACATGGTCGCCTCCCAGGCGGTACTGACTTCGACGGACCGGCTGGGGGCACACCTGACCCGCGGAATTGCCGCGGTCAGGGCTCTGTCCGAGAAGGTGGAGAGGTGGCGCGCGGACGCGCGGACGATGCTCGACCTCCCCGATGCCTCCCGCGCGGACCAGGATCCCCGCGAGGAGTTCGTCAAGCAGGTCGAGTACCAGGAGGGCAACACCGATGAGGTGAATTTCTCGACTGAAGACATCGGGTTTTCCGAGGAGGCCGAAGCGCATTTTGATCGTGAGCGCGCGGACCGGCGGTTCGACCGGGCCGAGGCCGCGCTCACCGGCGAAGCACGGAGGCGCGCCGACGAGCTGCGAGACGCCATGATCGACCTCGTCGCCTACGAGACGTCGGAACTGCGCTCCGTTCCTGGTTTCGGGTTCGGTTTGACGGAGGAGGGTGACCGTGCGACGCGGCTGGCCGGTGGGCTGCGGGAACAATACCGGCTATTGCTCGAACAACGGGCTTTCGCCGCCGATAACGACAAAAGGCTGCGGGCGGTCTATGAGATCGGGCGGCCCGAATCGTTCCGCGTGGCGCGGCGCGCGATGGCCGAGATGGACGCCGAGGCCAAGGCGTGGCTGAACGAATGGCGCAAAGAGGGAATAAAGCGGCTGCAACGGCTGGGCCTGAGCATCGAAGACCTCGGTGCCGAGGCGTCCGCGCAGCTCGACCTTTTCGCGCAGCTGGTCGGCCACCGATGGCATGGCTGGGACCAGCTGCAGGCGAAATCGCGGGGCCGGGCAGTGAAGCGGGTGAAGGATATCGCGGCGAGCGCCACACGGAGTTCTCGCGTTCGTCGCCACCAGTGGGCCGTCGGGCGGGAAGTGCTCGGTGCACTGGTGAACCGTATCGACAGTTCGGTGGAACAGACGGCGAAACAGATAGCGAAGTTGCTTGCCGACCGCATCATCCCCGAAAAGGAACAGGAGCTGCTGAGCCTCAGCCACGACCCGGAGAAAAGGGTCATCGAGGCTTTGGACGAATCGTATGCCGGGACCGAGGAGCAGCGGCACACTTGGCGCATGGAGGGACATCGGGTTCTCCAGACGCCGGCGGAATTGCGGAATGAAAGCGGCGTGGAAGCGCTCGCGGTCACGGTCGGAATTCTGGCCGCCGGGACCGAGGCTCCCCAGAACTGGGGGCGTCCCACCGAAGAGGAACTGAGCTCGATCTCCCCTGGGATCGACCCCGACGGGCACACCGCCCTGGCCGCGCTCGCCGAACTCGCCGCCGGTTCGCAGGAAGGCAAATTCCTGCTCGCGGATCTCGAGCGGGCGATCGGCGAGATCGAGTCAGCGAGCCGGTCGGAACAGGTGAAGTTGGGGGAGGCGGGTAAGTCGGTCCTGGACGACTTCGAGGCAATCCCGTCGTCGTCGCGCCTCGCCGATATCGTCGGAGTCTGGGTGGCCGGCAACTATCCCGGGCGCGCGGCGATCGAATCCTTCGAGAAGGAGTTGGCGGATCTCTTCAAGACCTTTTTCTCGCCGTTCTCGCTGCCTCTGAAGGGCGCACAAGCCAGGGCTCTCGCCATGCTGGGCGATCGCACCGGGCGCACCGCGAACCTGCGCAGCGACTACCTGGACCTCGGACTGGACTCGGCGCGGAACCAGCGCGACAACGAAGGAGTCGCCGACCGGGACGCCACTCCGCACGGGCCGGTACCGAGTGTGGAGTGGCTCGATGCGGAGATGGCTGACGTGGGATCCCCGTACGGGTCGGTACCGAGTGTGGAGTGGCTCGATGAGGAGATGACCGACGTGGGCTCCCCCCAGGTCGTCGTTCCCGAGGCAATTCGGCAACTGCGGGGCCGAGCCCAACAGTCCGAGGGGATCCTCGCGGCGATGGACCCGGCCACGAGGCGCGACCGGTGGCGGGCGGCCGGAGTGGCCTTGGGCAAGCTGCGTGCCGGCGCGGAGCCGGAACACGGCGAGCAATACGGGGAGTTGCAGAAGGTTCTCGCCGCGGGATGGGCGGCCACGGCCGAGGAGGACGAGGATGGGCGCCGGATCTGGGAGGAGACCGCCGAGCTGCGGCGTGGGCTGGAGAACTGGTTCAACGAAGACGGTCATCGGCGGGTACGTTTCGACGTCTCGTGGGAACTCGCGTCCCGCCGCCGCTTTCTCGACACAGCCGAGGAAGAACGGGCATTCCTCGATACCTGGCGGAACCAGCTCAGTAATGGTCGGCGGTACTTGGATTCCGGCCTTCCGAATGTGGCGTGGGTGTCCGACGTGGCGAACGCCATGCTGGGTGGGCCGCTACTGCCGGAAGAGGGACGCGGCCCGCTCGCCCGTCAGCAGCGTTACCTCTGGCAAGGCATAGTAGGGGCCGTCGCTTACGAAGCCGCCGTCGGCGGCATCCTCGATTCTCCCCTCGAAGAATTCATGGATGCCTGCAGCGGGCCGGGTCTGCAGTGGTTGATCGACTCTTGGCACAACGAAGGCAGGCTGAGCAGCGCCCTCGGGCGGCTCGCGGCCCTGGAGGCAAGTGCAGGCCAGCCCGCTGTGGCGGTCATAAAGCGGGAAGCAGAAACCAAGCTTCGGGAGCGTGTTGATGCCTATCTCCTCGCGCCCGCGGCCGCGCTGGAGGTTCCCACTCTCGCCTGGGTACTGGGTCAGCTGGGACCCCAGCTCATCACGATGATCGCCGGTCATCTGCTCGCCGAGCGGCAAGTCCGGGTCTTGGCGGCGCGCCTGTGGTTCGGCTTCGTGGATCTTCATCAGGCCGGGATCGAGGAAGCTCACAAGCGGTTCAAGACGGCGGTCCGGCGGTTCGAAGACCAAGGCCGGGCCCTGGAGAGGATCGCGCGCCAGCAGAGAGGCGACGACGCGGTGACAGCGCTTCGCCGGGGCGCGGAGAACTTCCTGTGGGACCAGAGGCCGGTGTGGACTCCGGGCGTCGGGCCGGACCGCGAGTCGCATAAGGAGGTTCTCGACAAACTCGTCACACTCGTCGCCGGTAAGCTGGCCGGAAACCCGAATCGGGCGGGGCTGTGGCACAGGCTGTCCGACGTGCGGAAGACCGCTCAGGAACTGCTCACCTGGACGAAGTACGGACCGGTGCCGCAGCATCCCGACGTCGACCTGACGCGAAAGAGCGAGGGCCTCAGCAGGGTCGGGTACGACGCCGCGCAGCGGCACCTCACCTCGAAGCTTGCGCAGATCCGTGCTTACTGGGCGGAACGGATCGCGGAGGCCCGGAAGGAGCTGCTCGGCCTCGACACCAGTGAACAGGAAGCGGTGCTGGCCGACGCGGCGGTTCAGCTCAAGTTCACGGACAACGACCTGTTCCCGGCAAGCACCGAGGAGGTGGTTCCGGATGGGACTCGCTGGCGGGCCGGGCTCGACAACGAAGGGCTCGCCGAACTGAAGAAGGAGCTGACCGCTCTGGCTGTGCCGGGCGTGATCACTCTGCGCGGGCTACACGATGAAGCCACCATCGTCAGGGCGAAGCTGACCTTAGCGGGGCAGAAGGCTCTCCACGACGAGGAAGAAATGGCCGCGCCTCCCCGCCGTTCACCGGAAGACAACAGGCAGCTTGCCGCCAACTGGAACACGTGGCTGCGGGAGGACCGGAGCCGGTATGACCAGGACGTCCAGCTCTTTAAGGACGTTGAACAGCGGCTCAAGGACGCGCG
The DNA here is from genome assembly GCF_055598845.1 of Amycolatopsis sp. NPDC039088. Classification (NCBI taxonomy): domain Bacteria; kingdom Bacillati; phylum Actinomycetota; class Actinomycetes; order Pseudonocardiales; family Pseudonocardiaceae; genus Amycolatopsis; species Amycolatopsis sp. NPDC039088. The sequence continues at coordinate 27,420 of NZ_JBVKAE010000031.1, forward strand.
TGATGAGGCTAAGCGGCTTCAAGACGAGAAGGCCGCGCTGGACAGGCAGGGTGTGGACCTGGAGGGCAGGCAACAGGCTCTCGATGCCATGGCCGGGTCTACCCGGGAACAGCGAGACGAGCTCGAGAAGGAGAGGACCGCGCACCAGAAGCAGGTCGCGCAGAACGCCGCGGCCGTGGAGTCGAATCGCGTGGCGCAAGAGAAGCACGAGACTGTGCTGAATCGCCTCGACTCCGATCGTCAGCAGCTGCTTAAGGAAGAGGACTGGCTGGACGATGAAAAGTGGGCAAGTACGCCACCGTCGCGGTCCGACCCGGACCGTCTTGCGCGCTTCAAGGCGCATATCGATCGCAGGCAGGCGCGCATCACCGCCGAGGAGAAGGCGCTTCGTAAGGTCCAAGAGTCGCTCGCGGACATCCGTCGTGAGATCTACGAGGGCCCCCTCGAGCGGACGGACCTCAGCGTCGACACCGTGATCCACCATTACCGCGAGCCGTGGCTGGAGCACAACTACAACCCCGACGCTCAGGCGAATTCCCGCGGCCCGGCGTATCCGGAGACGCCACGTAGCGACCTGCCTCCTTACACCGAGGAAATGCCGTGGGGCACCGAACAGATCTCCAAGGATGCCCCCGCGGGGGAACTGGCGTTGCGGAAACTGCACCGCCAACGCGAGGATCTGTTCAGCCGGGCCAAGAAGGTCCTGGACGGCCGTCCGGAGGACGCGGGGTGGCGGCGAGAGAAGGCCGCACGGGGCCTCGACTTCCCGTCGCTGGACGAGGGACAGCATCCAGGGATCCTTCACCAGTGGGAACTGCTGCGAAGCGGGATGACCGACCTGCTGGCCGTCCTGAGCCTGCGGTCCTCCGGGGAGAACGCCGCGCAGCGTGAGAACGCCGCGCGGCTCACCGCGGCGCGATTCTGGATCGACGTCTTCGACGCGGGATTCCCTGGTCACCTGGTCCCGTCGCTGAACTACTTGGCCAAGCGGATGCGGGAGAGCGTGCCGCCGTCGGAGGCGCGGTTCCACCGGCTGAAGATGCTGCCGTGGCTCGCGCCTCGTGAGGGGCTGCCTCGTGCGGAACTCGAACGTCGGCGGCTGCACCACCACGCCCTGCTCGACGCGCTGGGCTATCTGTCCTACGAGGATCGAAACCTCGCGACCTCCCAAGCGCCGTTGATCGCCGCCAAGCTGGATTTCGGCGACATCGACGGTTTGGCCACGGATGGGCGGGTGCCCCGCGACCTCGCGCACGAGTCTCTCGACGAGCTGTTCGACAACGCGATCGAAGACAGCGAGGATCCGCGAAGCGAGCGCTCTGCTCCGTTGGGCCTCGAGGCGCGCGCGAAGATGGCCCGGCAGCTCGTCGAAGGCATGGAACCCGAACGGCGGCGGCAGCTGGAGTCCGTGGTGGACGACATCATCAGGCGGGAACGTGACCGGAGCGCGCCCGGACATCCACGCGAGAGGATCGCGGCGGACGTCCGCCTGCTCCTGATCGGCGGACTGGACAAGCACGTGCTCCGGACCGGCGCGAATCCCGGCGAGACCCTTGCTCCAACGAATCCGGGCTATCTCAAGGCGGTCGATGTTCTCGACCGCTTCCTGCCACTGGAAGGGGCCGAGCGTAACCGGCTGCGGGGCGTCTGGGGTCGGCTGGCGCTGATCAACCGCCAGAACTTCCTGGACGACGTCCCGAGAGCCAGGACGAACTGCTTCGATTCCACGGTCGCCACGTTCGAGGTACTGGGTGGTGGTGAGGTCCGCGCCGCCAAACTGGAGAACCCGCAGCCGGCCAGGGACCTGGAGAACCGCTTCCACGGCCGGTTCGTGCGCCACACGATGGACGAAATCACCAGGACCATGGTCGACCAGGACCAGAAGGTCCGTGCGCACGGTCTGCTGATGACCGTGCCGAATGAGGGCAACGCCCACGTGATCACCGTCTACCGTGACCGCGGCAGCCGCCGTGTGTACTACATCGACGGCAACGCCGGTGAGATGAAGTACATCGCGCACGTGGCGATGGACGGGACGGTCACCTACCGCGACGGTGCGGAAGAGCAGGTCCAGCTGGATCCGCAGAGCGAGACCTGGTTCATGCAAACCCGGGCGGTGGGCAGCGCTGCCGAGAGGCTGAGCGGTAGGCGTCCGGCCAGCCGGGTCGGCGGGATCTGGGTCGCGGGAACACCCGGCATGGGCGGGAACACCGCACCACCACATCCGACCGAGTGGACTCCCTACCTGTTGCGTCACGCGGACTGGTCCGCGCGCCAGCGCCTGGCCGGGATGGACGAGGACGAGCTGGACGGGCTGAGGCGGGACGCGTCCCGCCTGCTGGCTCGTACCCAGCACCCGGTGAAGGTCGGACCGTATGCCGAGGAATTGACCTCCGTCCTGATGTGGGCGATGCACGAAAGCGGTGACAGGTCGGGATTGCCAGGTACCGCCGCTTTCGAGCGGGCGCTGCGCGTCGGCCGGGGCATCGGCACGACCTGGACGACGCCTGACTTCCAGGCCGCGCTGGAGCAAGCGCGGGCCAAGAGGAGGCGGAAGCACGGGGAACTCGAGCACAGCGTTTTCGACGAGCGGGTCCTGGCCGGTCTCCGGCGGCGGAACTTCGAACCGGCCGATGCGGCGCTGGTCGCGGCCAGAATGCACGACGCGCACATTTCCGTCGAAGACGTCGTGATGGGCATCGCGTTTTCCCCGTGGACGGAACGGGACCTCATCGCGGCGGGGCGTGCGGCACAGGACTACAACACCAGCACCGGCCCACTGCCGGGCGGCGTCGAGCAGTACACCGGCGAAACCATGTACCTGAACTTCTCTCCCACGCGCTTGGAAGACCGCCGTCTGGTCCGCAGCGTCATACCGATTCTCGCGCGGATCTACGCGCAGGCCCTGCGTTCGGGCGACCGCACGTTCATGGCGGACGCGGCTGTGGTGGCGCAGGCCATCAAGGAGGATCTGGGGCTGGGTCTGAGCCGTCAGGAACTCCACGATGCCGCGGCGGAGGGACAAGAGCTCGATGTTCCGGAACGGAAGCTGTTCGAACCGATAGCCGATGCGGATTACGCCGAAAAACTGGACGGCGCTCTCGAGGCGTTCCAGATGAGTACGGACGATATCAAGGCCGCGATGTCACACCTGCTTAAGCCGGGGAACGAGAAGTACGCCCCTTTCCTGCAGGCGAACATCGTGGAGGTGCTCCTGAAAGCCGACAAAGCGGTGTCGGACAACGAGGTGTCAGATGCGATGAACTATCTCATCGCCTTCGGCAATGACGATCTCGTCCATCGGACGGCGGATGGCGAGTTCGGACCCGGGACCGGCCGGCGTCCTCGATGGACGCCGGAACTGCTCGACAAGCTGAGTATGGTCGACGGTCTGGGCAATTTCCAGGGGTCTCATTTCGCGATGGACTACGTGAACAGGCTGGCTGATCTCGACATTCGAGGCCAAGCCGAGATGGTGGTGTCGGCCGCGTTGGGGAAGCGTTCCGCCAACGTGGTCCCGGGACGGATCGACAGCGACAGCACTGTCGCGAACCTCATCAGGCTCGCCGACGCTGGTGTCGCGGGGCTGACCAACGACATCGTCGCCGACCTCACCGGGATCGACCCGGCGGAGCAGAAGACGAGCCCGGAACGGCAGCGGTTCGACGCGGAACTAGAGCACCAGGCCCGTGCGGGGGTCACCTGGAATTCCTGGGCTTCGGTGTGGAATCAGCTGGAAATGCTGGTCGACTTCGATGTCGCGCGGCAGGAGGGAATCTCGAAGAACGACCTGGCTTTCGTCGCGATCGACCGGCTGAGCCTGGATCCGTCGCGGACACCGGAGCAGGTCGTGGGGCAGCTCGCCGGTGAGCTGTCGGTCAAGCGTGAGGGGCGGCGCGGCACCGAGCCGAGCCAGACCTGGGAGGAGTGGACCCCGGAACGGGTGCTTCGCGAGGGCAAGGCCGCGGCGAGCGCGCTGCGCGCGGTTCGAGGGTTCGACGAGCGGTGGGCGAATTCCCTGATCGAATCGGCCAGGAAGATCGTCGATAAGACCCAGGTGTTCGTCGGGCCCTACCGGAAACCGCGCTCGGGAAGTAACCAAAGGCCGATGACGAACGAAGAGCTGAAGCACTGGCTCCGGACGCATCCGCCGAATCTGCACTTGCGTGCGCCGATGATCCAGATCGTCGCCCAGCGGCTCATCGAACTCGGCAACACCGAGACGGGCCTCAGCCAGGCCACGGCCTTGTCGAGCGAAATCGCCGCGAAACTCGGCGTGACACGGAAGTCGAAGCCGGCGGAAGCCGACGACCCACTGCCCGCGGACACGCACTACCCCCGTGCGGCCGCCGCCGAGATCTTGGGAGCAGGAGGCGACGTCACGCGGCTGCAACAGCTGCGCCGTGGCGGCCTTTTCGGGGGTGGGCTGCGGCAGGGGCGTCGGCCGGGGGTGGTCAGGGGGACGGTGGATGCATGGTTGAACACGCGAGATTTTGAGGGTGCGCGTGTTGCGGCTGAGGGCGAGCTTCGCGAGCTGTCGGAGGAGGAGCAGGTGACGTTTCTGACGCGGGCCGACGAGCTGCTCGCGGAATTCCCGGTACTGGATTGGGTTCAGCGGGGGCGGCTGCGGGAGTTGATCGCGTGGGAGATTCATGAGGCCGAGGGTGTGGGGCAGGTCCGCGCGGAGCTGGAGCAGACCTTCGGCAGGGGTTCGCCGTTGCGGAGGGCGTGGCGGCCGGAGCGGTTGGCCGACGTCGCCGCCAGGGTCGACTGGCAGCACGCGGGCGAGCTGGAGATCAACTTCCGGCAGGCGCTGGCGCTGCCCGCCGGGTCGGTTGTGTCCCAGGAAAGCTTCCGGACGGAGGCGGACGAGCAGGCCTACTTCACGGAATTCTTCCACCACCTGCGCGGCATCGCTCGGTCGGCGGAACTCGACGACTGCTTCGAGACGAATATTCAGGGTTCCTTCTCCCTGATGGAGGGTGAAACTTACTTGGCCGGGTCCAGCGGGCTTACGTCCGTGGATTACGCGGGGGAGCTCGCGGGGGTGAAGTTCCGTGATGCCACGTTCGCGGAGACCGCGAACCATATGCGCGGCCAGCCCGAGGGTGCCGCGGGTTTGATGTTCCTCGGTGGTGGAAAGGCCAAGGGGCATTTCATCACGGTGTACAAGGACGGTCGCGGAGTCATCAATTTCATCGACGTGAAGTTCGCGCGGATGGGCGCGCAAAAGAATCACCCGATCGTCCAGTTCGCGCCGTTGCTGTGGACCGGCGCGACCGCGATGAGCGGCGAAGCACCCGAACGCCGGGCTTCCGATTCCCGGTTGACTGGCGGAGCGGGTGCGGAGTCCTCGTCCGAGGACTCGGAGGAAGAGCACGAGGTGCTTTCCTCGGCCGAGGACGAGGACGATCACGAGGTGCTTTCCTTCGAGGCGGAGGAGTACCTGAAGCAAACGAAGCTCGGGGAAGACAGGTGGCATGGCGCGGACGGCAAGGATCGATGGGGAACCGCCATCGAATGGCGGGAATACTTATACTTGGGTGGCAGCCTGCTCGAAGCGCCGAACGAAGTGTGGGACAGGATTGAGGGCGCGGAGGGCTTGCGCAATCAGGTAAGAGAGCGGTACGAGTGGGCGAAAGCTCAGTATCTGCTCGGCACGAGGGGAAAGAGCGGGCTTTATAGCCTCGGGAAGTTGCAGTGGACGGAAAGGGAAAATAGTCCGTCAGGTCAGTCGCAACTGAACTGGCTGGGCACCGCGCTCGCGGAGCTTGTCGCCGTGCTGCCGAATATCCGGATCGACCACGGAGGCGATGGCCTCGGCACGGTGGCCGGGGACGCCGGAGCGTGGGCGGCGTGGCTGAAGTTGCAACGGGAAATCAGGTGGCTGACGGAACAGGTACGCAGGCTGGGCTCCCTGCCCGCCGAGGATCTCGTCATGTCGGATATCGACACGGTGGCGGGGCGGCTGCTGGCCGCGCGGGAGATGTACGGCTGGTATTACTTCCAATTCGGTCAGTTGGGGCGTTTCAGCCCGGGGTTCAAGCCCCAGCGGTGGCTCGAGGAACCGGCGGACTCGCGGTTCCATGAGCGGACCGGCCGCCACGACGTACTGGGCCGGAAGGTGTCGCCGGTGCCACCGGCGGACGCCTTCGCGGCAGCGATCTTCCTCGTCCGACCCGCCGATCTCGACGCGCTGAAGCCATTCCACTACTCTGCGGGGCCGGATGGGGTGCTGTACCGGGTCGACCGTGCGATTCTGACCCGTGGGGACACCCGTGGGCCGGAGGTCGTCTTCGAGCACGGTTTCAAGCCGTGGAAGACCGAGATGAGTGGCAGCCTGTACGACGTGCATGTCGGTGCCGACTCCGGAAACGCGCTGGTGTCGACGAGCCGATCGCAGGGGTTCTACGGGAGTATGCGGTACCAGTACCTGATCGACGCCCCCGGCGGTATCGACTTCGTCGCCACGCACGCCAGGCGGGTGGTGCCAGAATTCCAGGAGGTGGTCTTCCTTGGCGGGATCAAGCGGGAGTTCATCAAGGGCGTCAATCGACGAGACGACGACGGCTCGGTCACCTTTCAGCCGAACCCGCACTACCAGCCATTCCCAGAGAGCTCTCCGCGCCCGCTGGGCGAGGCGCCGAAGGGGGACCGGGAGCAGGACGCTATCGGTCCGGTCACGGGCGTGGAAGGCGTCCGGTACCTCGGACCGCGCCGGCCGGACCTCCTCTCCGCGGTGGTGCGGCAGAAATCGAGTTTTCCGCTACCGGTGCACCTCGGCGACTTCGAGGTGGAGATGCACAAGGGTGTACCACACGCACGGCTGTACACGGTGGTGTCCCAAGCACAGGCACCGCTGGTCCTGGGGACGGGGCCGGACACCGGAAGGGTGACAGGCGCCGTAATCGGCGATGTACAGCAGGATCCCGGAACCGGCCGGATCACCATCCTGCGTGGCGTTGGCGATCGCCCGCTGCCGGTATTCGTGGGGCGGCCGCTCGAGGCGGCGAAGGTGTGGTCGGCGGCGGTACGGGAACTGGAGGTGTCCATACCTTGGCGATTGGCGATGCCGCCGGTGATCCGGTCGTACCTGGTGCCGGTCGCGATGGCCATCTCGATCACCGGGATGGCGCTGGCAGAGGAGGACTACCCGCACTCGGACAGGGGAGGGCCGGGCAGCGAAGAGATCGGCAATGTCCGGCCGGGGCTCGGGCCGAACCAGTTCACGGTGCCTCACCACTTGCTGGGGATGCTGGAGCACAGGGTGGTTCCGGGATCACTGCGGACCTACACGGCGGGTGTCGGCAAGGACGGTCTGGTACGCGGTGACTGGGCCGGTGACGTCGAGCACGTGGACGGACTACTGGAGCGGCTGGGCGCACCCCGCCTGGAGGACATGGTGTCGGCCCCCGCGTTGAACCCGTGGCCGACCCTGGACGAACTCGACCGAGCCAACCCGATCCGGGTCAGGCACGTCACGCGCTCGCTGCGCCAGCACTACGCGACCTGGCGGCAATTCCGCGACACCGACGGCGAGACGCCCGCTTTGCTCGACGGTGACCAGCCGGACTCGTTCGAAACCCGCCTCGACGAATTGAAGGATTTCCTTGCCGACCATCTGTCCGGGGCGGCTGTGCAGCCGGATTCGGCGCGGGTGGACGATTTCATGGAGCGCACGGTCGCTCCGCTGGCGGCGCAGGGCGCCATCGGCGTCCTGCTGGCCGAGGATTTCGCGCGGTTCGGTGCCGATCTCAATGTCTCGCGGGCAGGCATGGACAACTCGTTCGCCGAGTTCCGAGAGCAGCGTGCCGGAGAGTGGGAGCGTCACCAGCGAATCGGTGCGGAGATCACCAGGTTGTGGCGGGACGAGGACGCGCCGGCGAAGAAGGTCATCGACTTCCTGATCGAGGAGCTTCCCGAACTGGCGCGCAAGTTCGACGAGGTCACGGTCTGGAATGAGGGTTACACCTACTACGAGCACATTCAGATGGTGCTCGGGCAGTATCACAAGCTGGTGCGGGACGAGATCGCGTCGGTCGACCGCCTGCTTGCGGTCGACGACGTGGTCAAGGCGATCCTGTTCCACGACATCGAGAAGGACAACGCCAAGCAGCAGCACCAGGCGGTGGGAGCCTTCTACCAGGAGGCGATTTCACAGCTCTCCGAACAAGAGAAGCGGGAGTACCGCAGGGAGATCGCTGACATCGAGGACCGGTATGGCCACCGGCACCGGCACGACGCGGCGCCGGAGCACGGGCTCGCGGTGGACATGGTCCGGCGGTACGGCGGGATCTTCTCCGGCAATGGTCTGGACGTCGCGGTCAGCCTGATCGACGCGGACCCGTTCGGCTACTACCTGCTCGGCCGGCTCGGCAAGGATGACGTCTTCGACTTCCTCGCCGCGACCGCGCTGCGGCTGACCGGCCGTGGCGAGATTCCCGCCGGCCACCTCGACCACGAGGCCGCCCTCGCCATCCAGCGGCTGTTCGCCGACTTCCATCAGTACTACCAGGCTGACTTCTCCTCATACACCAGGCATAGCGGCTACGAGACCAAGACTGGTGAGTCTCGTACAGGTCTGGCCACCTTCGACCGCTACTTCACGACGGACGGCACCGAAGAGCCGGCTCGCACAGCCGATGGTCGTCACTTCGTCTACTCGGACGAGGTCCACTCGGACGAGAAGGGCTATCGCGCGCGGTTCGAGGAACTGGAGAAGATGTTCGCCACGCCGGAGGCGATTCGCCGGAACCACGACCGGCGGGCGCGTGAGACTTCGGAGCGGTATCGGGACTTCTTCGCCGACTTGTCGGCGGGGCTGGACGACGCCGGACTGGATTCCCGGATCGAGCGGTTGCTGGAACTGGCCGGTGACGGGGTGACGGACCGCTCGGCCGAGGTGCTCGGCGATGACCGGGTGTACGCACTGGTGGCCGCGGTGGATCTGCAGTTGCGAGACCTGCCGGAGTCCGCCGCGCTGGTGCGGAAAGGCGTGCTTGGCCTGCTCGACGACGTGGTGCTGGGAGCGTCGCTGATGCCGTCGGAAAACGGCGGGTACCGGAGGCTGACGCCCGATGAGGCGCGCGGCTTGCTGTGGGACGTCGGTGTGTCGTTGGCCAAGGGGAACGATCCCTTCGCGCCTTCGCGGTGGTCGGACTACCAGCCGGACGCGTCGTTGGCGGACAGGCTGGCAGGGTTGGCGGCGACCGCGGCCGCCGCCGAGGGCACGGACGCCGAGGCCACGCCGGTGCGGGCGGACGAGGACTTCGATTCGGAGGCGGACAAGGATCGCTTCGTGGAGCAGAACCTGTCGAACTTGCGGGAGGTCAACCGGGAGAGGTACCTCGCGGGTGCTGAGGGGTATGGCACGAACTGTGTGTCGGCCGCGATCGCCGGCCGCCTGACCTTCACCGACCCTGACGGTGCGGTGCACAAGGCGGGCCGGGCGCCACTTGAGGGCGTGCGCCTGAAGGTGCTGGAAACCGAGTACGGCACGGCGTACCGGGTGCGTAATCGTTCGGTGGTCGATCAGTACATGCGCTTCCAGGCGGCCGCGGGCAAGGGGTACGGGCATCTGCGGTACGACATGCCGGAGTTCGCCGCCCCGCACGTGATCACGGTGTTGCGGGGCGCCAACGGCGAGCTGGTCTATTTCGACATGCAAAAGGGTGAAGTCCCGACGCTACTAGGTGCGACCGGGCTGAAGTTCCAGCCGGTCACGGATGACGACAGCCGTCCTCGCGGCGACGGGTCGGAGACCGACGACTATGTCCTCGGCACGACGCCACCCGCGCTCGCCGACCCGCGGCAGTTCGAGAACGTGGGTGACGACATCGGCCATGACCCGGCCCTCGGCGAGCTTCGCCCCCGCGGCCCACCGCGACTCCTCATCACTACTGATGAGAGCGGCGATGGTGTCCGGGATCTGCCGAATCCGAAACAGGAGCGCGGCAGGACGAGGTTCCGCGAGGGTGATGCGCGGCTGCTTGGCGTGAATCCGGGCTATTCCCAGCGTCTTGGGCAGTCGGCTCCTCCTACGGTGCCGTTGAATATCGATGATTTCGGTAATTTCGTGACGGACCTGATGGACGACATGGACCGCGCCGCTCCACCGGTGCCCCGTCCGCCCTCGATGCGTTCGATCTCCCGATCGTCGATCCGCTCGAACGACGACCGGCCGTTGACGCCGGATCGGCTGATGAGGGAATTCGGTATTCCGCTTCTCTTTCAGGAGCGAATTCGCAATTTTGTGACCCGCTTCGGAATTGTGCTGGACGTCCGGCCGACCAACCCTGCCTCGGTGAAATGGTTGGAACGGGGCGCGGCTCCCAAGCCGCTCGGCATAAAGGCGAAGACGATCGGCCCGCTCGACGTGTACCTGGGCGCACTTGAGGAAAACATCGGACTGGTCGGTTATTTCCGCCCGGAAATGCCCGCGGCGGAGGTGCTCGACGGTCTTGAAGCGGTTTTACGTGCCGCGGTTGTGCGCCGGCATGATTCTCGGAAAAATGAGTTCGAAGAGCTGGCCGGGAGTATGTCCTCCTCTGAAGAACTCCGGGTGGTCGACGGCGTTGTCGAATGGTATGATGCGGATCACGGGATCTTCAGATTCGTCGCGGGTGATCTGGATATTTTCGACGCCTGGCTGCCGGATGACGGGTCGCGCCTGTCGGCAGAGGCATATAACCACGTCATCTGGTTGCTGACCCGGCGTGGGGTCGGCGTGCAGCACGGGGCCCACATGTACTGGGAGCCGAAAGGTGCGTTTCAGCAAAAGATTTTCGACGATATCGTCGAAAAGCATCAAGTGGACGCGGTCAGCTCCGAGCCGTTGATCAGATTCGCACCCGGTGAGCCGCCCGTACTGGTGTACGCGGACAGGCCGCACAGAACCCCGGGTGCTGTCGGAGTGGACGAGCTGCGGCGACGGGGCAACCCCGAACGTGATCCGGATTCGGACGACGTAGAGCGGTCCGAATCCGAGCAGGACCGGCCTGCGCCGCCGACGGCCGAAGATGTCACGCCGGAGGCCCACGACGACAAGCCCGGGAATCCCGCATCGGTGACGCTGGCCGTCGAGACCGGTGACTCGGTGCTGACGCCGGCAGACGTGCGCGCACGTCTGCCGGAGGAGTTGCGTAAAAGCCGCTCGCTCGCCGGGGGCCAGATCACCGCCACGAACCACCGGCCGCACCACACCGAGGACGGATCGGCGGTCGGGCGCGCCTCACTCGAACGCGCGCTGAGCCGAATCCATCCCGGTGCGGAATGGAAGAGGCTGTCCGACTTGCAGACACAGGTCGTGAACAACCCTGGTCCACTGGTGGGCGAGTGGAAAGAGCGGCTCCTCACGACCGTGAGCGGTGACAAGTACCTCCTGCGGGTGCGGATGTACTTCGATTTCGACCATCCGAACATGAAGCCGCTCGGGCCGGGCTCGAGCGAGGCCACGACCGGGCGTGCCAAGGTCAAGCGAAAGTTCGAGACGAAACATGGCACTTGGCACGACAACACGTTCGCGCCGACGCTGACCTCCTCGTCGCTGCCCGGCGCCGTGTTCACGGTCCAGCCCAAGGGCGGGATCGAGCCGGATCGGGAACTGATCACGAAGTTCGTCGAGGAGAACGGCAACAGCCGGGTCGGCAAGGAGGGCAAGGGCCACCACATCCAGGTGCCGACCCGATACGTGCTCTACCTGACCGACGCTGAGGGCAACTTGGTCACCTCCCCGGAAACCGACGACCAAGGCCGCGTTACCGAATTCGGCGAGGTGTCCCTCAAGACCTCGCTGGATCCGATCGAGCTCGACCCGGCTCCGATGGTGCTCGAGCACGCTCCGGATGGCAGGCTCGACCACGTGGGCGTGCGTGGCCGAGCCCTGCTGGCGGAGGCAGGCGTACACCCGTTGGAGCCGGGGATGTCCCTGCCCGGTATGCCGGTGGTCCGCGACGTGATTCTCCACCAGCTGAAACACGGTCCGGACTTCTTCGACCAGATCACCGCGCTGCTGAGCCACGAGTTCGGCGGAAAGCTGGACAAGGCGCTGGGGCGGCTGTCTCACGGCAGGCAGTTCCTCCGTCAGTTCCTCAGCCGGGACGAGCTGAGCGCTCATTTCTCCGAAATGGCGGTGACGACCTCGGATCCCACCTCGCGGCAGCGCGGGCGACGCACTCCGGAGCTCTATCGGGGAACCAACCGCGGCGGGGTCGAGGTCTTCACGCACGTGACCCAGCTGGAAATGCGCCTCGTGCCGAAGTGGTACGTGCTCGCTCCCGAGTCGTCGGCGCAGATCACCGAAGCGGCGCGATCACACGCCGAGACTGTCGACGAGTCGAACATCGAGTACCGGAAGGGCGTCAGGTTCGCCGGGGGCGCCGGCGGGGACGCCGGGGTGATCACGGCGATCGGCGGGATCGTTGTCGGGCTGGAGCACGCGGGCCAGCACACGAGCAAATTGTCCCGTTCGGTCGCGGTGAAGGACAAGCTGGAGATCACCGGGCCGACCCGCCCCTACTCGGTCGTCTACGAGCCGCAGGTGCGGATGCTGGGCGGGGATTGGCGACCTCTGCGGGGCGCCGTCACCGGCCGCCTGCGCCGGTCGGCGAATCAGCACGACGGTGTGGGCACGGATCTCGCGGCCCAGCCCATCGAGTTCAAAGAGGGCGACAAGAGGGAGTATTTCGCGCACTCGGAGGGGCAGCCGGGACCCGTCGCCGACAGGGCGGAGTACTTCTCCGAGGCGGGCACCGCCGAGTGGTTCTACGACACGGTGGCGCCGCTGCTGCGAGAGATACCGCTCCGGAGGCGGTGGTATCCGGGCAGGCGTCGGTTCCTCCGCGCGTTCGACGATCCGTCGTTCAAGGGTGGCCTGTCCCCGAACATCGCCGGCCTGGTCGGACGGGACAACGAGCTGCGCGACAGGTTGTCCGAGGAAGAGCTGCTGCGGAAGCTCTTCGCTTCCCCCGAGTACCGCTTCGCAATCAAGAAGACCGGCATCATGCACAGCTACCAGTACCACATCAAGTTCCACCGTGAGTCCGGTGAGGTGCGCGACGGCCCGCCCGTCACCGCCGATGAGATCAACCGCCTGCTGCGGCTCAAGGACACCGTGGAGTCCGTGCAACGGAGCGGCACGGGGACCACCTTCTCTCTCGGACTCCAGAGCAGGTTCTATTTCACGTGGGTCGTACCCGCCTACCTGCTCATCGGCCCCCACTGGGAGCGAAATGTCACCGAGGCACAGGAGTTCCCCCGGGTGTCCGGCATGAACGCCGATCGTCGGCTGGCCGCCTTCCTGAAGGACGGCAAGCCAGACCGGTACGACATGCGTGTTTTCGAGCAGGACCACGAGGTCACGTTCGAGGTGCGCGCCTTGCGGAAGCCGAACGCCGGTCTCCGCAAGTTGTTCCCCGGCTGGCCGGGGAAGCACGTCCCGGCGTGGCAGGAGATCACGGCGGGCATGGACCCGAGTCTGCGGAAAAAGACGGTCACGGTGGGTTCCCTGATTCCGGAGCACCTCACTGTCCGCGAGCGCCCGGCGCTCGAGAAACCCGCCGAGCAGAGGTCCGAGACGCTCGCCGTCGTGCCGGCCGCGCTGACGCCGGGCGCAGGACACGAACTCGACCTGGTGCAGATCACGAAGTTCACCGGCGCGGAGCAGGTGCGGGCCATGCTCCTGGAACTGTTCGAAACGCTGAGCAAGAACGATCCGATCGTGGCTTTCGAACTGGGGAGGATCCGGCAGGTCGTGACCGACGAGCTTTCCCGGGACCGTTTGACGAACGATCCGAACCTGTTCACGCGGGTCAAGACGATCACCGGTGCGACGCACAAACGCCGTCAGGACATCCAGGAGTTCTCCGGCGATCTGTCGTTCAAGCCGGCGAAGGTGCTGCGCTGGAGTGCCGGGTCAGCAGAGGTCCAGCAGCTCACCGTGGAGCAGAAGCACGGCAGCGGTACCAAGACGGAGCGGACGTGGGGCAACGTCTGGAGGCCACTGCAGATCGCGGCCGTGTTCAGGGCGATCGGGAAGGGCGCCTCGACGCACGGGGGCGCCGGAGAGGCACCGGCGGGCACGCACATCAACCCCTTCGGCACGACGGTCGTCACCGTCTCCCCGTTCACGTTCGGCGGCGGCAAGGCGGGGGCCGACGGCTCGAACGGCAGCGAGCAGGTGTCGGTCGCGGGGCTGCCCGAGCCGCGGTTCCACGTCCTGCTGGAGGTCGAGGTAACCGGTGTGGCGCGGCGTGAGCGCACCAAGCCCTGGACCTTCGGCTTGACCCAGCCCCAGCTGACCAGGGCCGCGGGCCGCCGCACGGTCCAGGTGGAGGCGTCGCTGACCCGCGGACAGCTGCTCGCCTTGCTGACCGAAGAGCAGCGGGCGGCCGTCCGAACGGGACCGGGAAGATGGGGTCTCGCCTCCGGAGCCGATTTCGACGAGCTGCTCCCGGCGATGGGCGAACAGGAAGCCACACTTCCCGTTCCGCCGCGCCTCATCCTGCCCACGCCCGCTTCCCTGGCGGACGGTGGCGCGGAGAGGCCGTCGCTCGGCCTCGGCTGGATCGGGGACCGCGTGGACGCGAAGGTCGTCAATCTGCTGCGCAGCCAGCTGGAGGCTTCGCTCGGTAAGGAGAAGGCGCACCGGCTGCTCCCGCTCGATTCCGTGGTGAAGGGCAACCACAACCAGCGCAAGGTCACCCAGCTTCTGTCCGCGCTGAACCGGTCGGGCAAGAGCGTCCTCAACGGCGGTGACCACGAGCCGATCCGGCTCACGGACCGGCTGAGCGGCGAAACCTACGACGTGGTCGTGAGGGGTGACCTGACCGGCGCCGTTTTCGAGGGCTTCGAACACCACGGACCGATCAAGAACGAGCGCAAGGCACAGCTGGAGCGCAAGCCCGCCAGGGTCATGCACCGGACGTTGCTGAACCTGTTCTTGGCCACCCGGTGGGGACCGCGGATCAGCCACCGGGACGCGCACGAACCGGGCGGGCCGTCTTCCACGAGCGGCCGGAACCCGAAGGTCGTGGCCTCCGGCTTCGGAGGTGGCGGGCCGGGCCAGTTCGGGAACCGGGCTCGAAAGAAGGTATATCCCCACGTCGTGGAACACGAAGAGATCGCCAAGACCTCCGGTGTGGTCGCGTCCTACGGCGGGCAGCTCGACCTGCGGATCCAGATCGTCCGGCACGGCAAGGAATACGCTGCGGTCCGGGATGCGCGCCGGATCTCGGTCAAGCAACATCCCACGGAGTCCTACCCGCCGCCCGAACAGGACCGTCTCGGCCAGGTCGACAAGCGCGCCAAGACCGTCGTGCACCGTGGCTGGAGCCGGGAGCGGCTGGACGAATGGCGTGGGGCGAGCGAAGCCGGTGGGCCCGTGCTGTCGTTGCCGGACGACGGCAGTTCGTGGACGGAGCGCCTGTTCGCCGATGTGGACGGGCTGAAGCGGTCGGCGATCGAGGTGCTGACGTCCGTCTGGGGCGAAAAGGCGATCACCCCGGCCGTGCGGCGGGCGATCGACAAGGGATTCGACCCGGTGAGACTGGAGCCGCTGCTGAAGGCGAGCTCGGACGCCGGGATACCGATCGAGATCCCCGGTATGCACCTCGAACTGCACACGCGCACCCTCCGCGGCAGGTTCGCGAGCCTGGCACGGATCGAAGTCAGCAGGACTACCAACACCAAGGACAGCGCCGAGTCCGAGGTGACGACCGGGAACCGCATCGAGCTGAACCGGCCCGGGTTCAACGCCTACGGCGGGACCCTGCACCCGGCGGGCGCGGACACCCGTGCCGAAGGCAGGCACTACTTCGGCAGCAACATCGGCAACACCGTCAACGACAACAAGGCGATCCGTGCACCGGAGGAATCGACGCTCACCCAGTCCGGCGTGCGGCGGGACGACCGGTCGAAGGCGCCGATGTCCAAGGAAACGGTGGGCGAGAAGGAAGAACTCTCCCAGGCCCGGCTCGTGGACATCGGCTGGGCGCTGGCCGCGGCGAAGACGGACGGCAGCAGGAAGCCCCGGCCCGACAAGATCGACGTGTGGCGGCTGCCGACCGTCACGGACGCGGCCAGCGTCCGGATCCGCAACGACGTCGCCGAGGAGCTCACCGGGCAACAGCTGCCCGATTCCCTCAAGGACGCCGCGAAGGACCTGCACGAGAAGAACGAGAAGTGGACCGCCGCGGTCGAGGCGCGCAAGGGCGCCGAGGAAGCGCTGCGTGCCGCCGCGGGGGAGGCGTTGAACGCCGCACCGAAGGCGGAACGGGAAGCCTGGTCGGCGGAGCTGCGTAGGGAACGCGAGGCGGCCCAGGCGTTCCACGACGCCCTGCGGCACCACGCCACCGAGACCGTCAAACAGTACGAGCGGGCCCGGGAAGACGGCGTGTACGCCGCGATCGATCGGACGACCGCCGAGATCGAGAAGCTGGAGAAGGAAGCAGCGCGGATCGAGCAGCGGATCGAGGCTGCCGGGCGCGCGGCGGACAGCCTGCACAAGCGCGGTGGCTTGACCATGCGTGAAGCACTCGACCAGATCGGCGAGCCGCGGCTTCGCGCCGAGGGCAGCGCGGTCGCCGCCCGGCGCCGCCGGGCCGATCGTCAGCTGGTCAAGCTCGGCGTCGAACGTTCCCTCGTCGAGCAGACGCCGCTGGAGGGGCACACTCCACTGCGTCGCAGGCAACTGGACGAACTGCGGCGGCTGCGCGCCGAATTCGACGCGAGTTCGCGACGGCTGGCGGAGAGCGAACGTGCCGAGTCCGAGACGAAGAGGCACCTGCTCGACGTCGTCTCGGAGCGGGTGCGGTCGGGTGCGACCACCGAGGCGCGGGAAGTCGAATGGCGCCACGCCGAAGAACTCGCGAACGAATACCGTGCCGAGCACGACCGCCTGCACACGCGTCTTGTCGAGGCAGAGCGCCGAGTGGACGAGCTTCGCGGGCGGATGGCCGCCGAGCCGTCCCTCTCGGCGGAGGCCGTCGCGAGCGTCCGGGAGTACGTCGGTACCGAGCGCTGGGAGCGGGCCCTCGGCTCCGCCGAGGCGAAGGCCGTCAACCCCGATCAGTGGCGGGACCGGGCGCGGCGGTTGCTGAACCTGACCGACCTGCGTCCGCGTGGCGGGGCACGGCCAGTCACCGGCAAGGCGGCCGTGCAGCGAGCCAGGCTGCTGACCGAAACGATGGTCGACGTACTCGCCCATCAGTTGGCGCGAGACGCGATGGCCGCGAAGTACTCCGTGGTGGAGAGCCCGGCGGCACGGCTCGGGGCCATTCTGCGTGAGCGGTACCAGGAGCGGCTCGACACCGTTGCCTTCCACGACAGCGTGTCGATGATGAAGTTCTATGACGCCCACGACGGCCAGGACCGTCTGTTCACCGAGGCGAGGTCGCGGCTCGAACGGCTGAGCGCGGACAGCTGGCACGCGTTCCGGACGGCACGGGCGGCGGCGCGGGAGCTGCTCGGCGACGAATTCCTCGGCCAGGCGCGTGACGAAGCCGAAGAGCGCTTGCTGCAGGACATGGTGAACGTCGTCGCGCACCGGATCGAGCACCCGGACGCTACAGGTGAGGCCGCTGACCTGGCCCGGCAGCTGAAGGAGGAATTCGACCGGCTGCGCCGCGAGGCCGCCGCGGCGGTCGAAAGCCGGCGTGCGCGGCAGAACGACGAGCTGGCCGCGGCGGTCGGCCACCAGGCGGAGCAACGACGACGGGTCGAGTCGAAGCAGCCGGACCTGTTGCGCGCGGAGCAGCGGGAAGCCGTCGCCAGGGAGGCTGTTCTCGCCGGAGTGCTCGACGGCTCGCTCGCACCGGGTGTCGAACTGCCCGGAAAAACGCACTGGATCCTCGCCGAGACCACGCTGGCCGGGTTCCGTGCGGAGCACGAGGCCGGATACGGCCGGTTGATCGCCGCACCGGCGGAGCCGCGTGGCCCGCCCGAGACGATCGCGGAGGAAGAGGAGGGCCAGGACAGCCGGAGCACGAAACGTCCGTCGGGTGGCCGGGTGCGGAGCGCCGACGACGTGCAGCCGGGTATGCGGCTGCGCGGCACCTACGCCGGGCTGCGTGGCGTCAACCCGGAGTATTCCGTGCGGGAGATGTCGGAGACCGCCGAGCAGCCCAACACGACCTCGAACGAGGGCAGCGTGCCTCGGGAGCCCGCCGGCGAATCGCCGCCGGCTGACCAGCCGGAAACACTGCCGTCCACGTCGCCGAGTTCGGCGGAATCCGGCTCCGGCGAGTCTCCAGCGGAGGGTGAAGGCAGCGGTGGCGATGTTCCGCCTGTCGATGCGCCGCGCCGGGCCGACGACACGGCGGAGGCCGCGCGTAGGGCCGCCGACGAGGTGGCGGCGGCAAGCGCCCGCTTGACGACGGGTGAGTCCTGGGTCGCCCGCCGAACCACGGAGCACTACAACGTTGATGTCACCTACCCGGTCAGGGTGACCGAGGGCGCGAGTGCCGTCGCCGATGCCAGGTACGCCGAGGCCCAGCAGCGGGTGACGGACGCACAACGGCACCGGGACGAGGTCCAGGCCCGTCGGGACACACTGGCCGGACAGCACAGTGACGCGGTCGGCCAGTTGGACGCGGCCGAACGCGACGCCGAAGACCAGCAGGCGACGACGCGGCTGGCCCGCGCGGCGGATGCGCAGCTCGCCGACGCGACGAGGGCGCTTGCCACGGCCAAGCATGACCTGGAGACGGAGCGCGCCACCGCCGAGTTGGCCCGGCTGTCCGCGGAGGCGCTGACCCAGGCACACGCCGACGCCAGGAACGCGCTCGAAAGGGCGAACGCGGCGCGCAAGGGCACTAGCGACGCACACAAGCGGGTGAAGAAGGTCGAGGAGTCGTTGCACGATGTCGCCGACCGGGCGGCACAGGTGCGGGACCGGCTCGACGAGGAAACGCGGCGCGTGCACACCGCGCAGGGGGTACTGGACCTGCTCGAAGGCCGACGGACAGAGGCCGAGGATGCGGTGTCGGCGCGTGACGGCGAACTGCGGCGCCCGCGAAACGACCTCGCCGAGGACATCAGGAGGGCAGGCGCCGATGTCGCGCACGCCCTGCGGCAACTGGAGTCTTCGGCGGCCGAACTGCAGCGGATCCGGGACGAGGCAGCGACGCTCGAACGGGAAGGGGAGTCGGCACTCCACGCCGCCCGTGCGGAGAAGAGCCGGTTCGACAGTGCCTTGGCCGACGCTCGCGCGGCCAAGGAAAAGGTCGCCGGGGAGCAGGCTCTTCTCTACCTGTCGCGGCTGCCCGCGAACCCCGGCAACGAGATGCTGCGGATCGAGAAGGTGGGTGCGCGGGTACACCTCGTCGACGAGTTGACGAAGGAGACGGGCCTGCCGAGGGAAGCGGTGGCCGGCAGGGTGGACGAGCTCTTCAAGCCCGACACCGGCCACGGCGGGAACTACACCGAACTCCAGAAGGTGATCGACAGGGGTGTCCTGGAGATCGGGGATGTCACGGTCGACCTCTCCGTCGAGCTGTACCGGCCGTCCCTTGACACTCGGCACACGGGGGCCGACTACGCGCGCACGGAGTTCACGGAAGGGACGAGCGAGTCGCGCACCGAATCGGCGGTGACGACGGTGCCGCTGCGCATTCCACTGCTGATCGTGTCCGGCACCGAACTGGCGGGTTCGGTAGTGCGGTCGGGTCCCACGATCGGCGCGACGCTGATCCGGTCAAAGGTCTTCACGTCGTCGAGTTCGCTCAGCGCCACGCGTGGCTCCCAGTCGCTCTACTGGGGTCTGGAGAACACCACGAACCTGCCGGTGACCATGGATCTGGTGTTCGCGAAACGTGGCGGGACCGGGGAGCGGCGCCGCGCGGAGCTGGACGTCGGGCTGCGGGTTTCGCTGCTCGACCCGGCCAGCAACCGGACGGCGTTCCTGCCGGAGGCCGCGTCCACCAAGCTCGGGGCGCCGCTGGAACGGCCCCGCGTGCCGCCGGCGCTGCGCGAACTGTTCGAGGGTGCCCCGGACGCGGGCAAGATCGCCGACGCGTTCCGGGCTCCGTTGCTGAGCCGGGATGGGGCCACCAGCGACTTGCTGGTGGACGGACAACCGGTCGGCCAGGCCACCCCGATAGGTCAGGCGAGGATCACCTTCCATCACCTGACCAGGACGGTCGAGACCCAGTCGACCGGACGCGGTACGTCGGCGAAGCTGTCCAAGGGCAGCGGGGTCGAACTCGGCTTCGGGCTCGGCTACGGAGACACGACGAACGAGGGCTGGGTCGCCGGTGGCATCGCCGAGGTAGGCGTTCGCCGTACGAACGGGACGGGAAAGTCCTACGACTACTCGTTTTCCCAGGCCGCGGGAGCGCGGACCCCGGTCTACCGGATCGACAGAAAGATGGATGTCCGTGTTCCGCGCGAGGACGGCACGCTCGGTCTGCCGACTACCGAGGAGGTGTCGACCTTCGTCGAGGTTCCGGTGTGGAAGGCGCGGGAGCTGGGCCTGCCGCTGCCGGACGGCCTGGACACCGAGCGGGAGCATCCGGCGGTGGGCGACCAGTACTTCCCCGGCAAGGAGGACATCAAGTGGGTGGATCACGAGGAGATCGTCAAGGCACTGACCGAGGAGATCGGCGGGATCAGCGGGCTCAGTGACCGGGGCCGGGCCGCGATCGGGGACATGTTCCGCGATCAGCGGACCGCGCGCGACACACTGCTCAATGCCAGGAACGGCGCCACGGTGTCGTGGGCGGAAGGCGACCACTTCCACTGGATCGACTTCTACGTCGAATCGGTGGCGCCGGGCAAGACAAAGCCGTCCGGGGACTACGTCTGGTCGGCGACGTCGGGCAAGAGCGCGGGGCAGCCACGCGAGACCGTGGCGACCCGGTCCGCGTCCGTCGGCGCGACCGTGGGATATCGCCCCGTTGCGAACGACTCGCCGATTCCGGACGCGCCGGAGGGCGGGAACCCCGAGCCCCACCAGGGCGGCCCCACGAGTTCCCTCAACGCGCCGGGGATCACGGCGAACCTGGTCACGGCCCAGTTCAGTTCCGTCGCGAAGTCGGGCCACACCGCCAACACCTCGAAGACCATGGAGTACGACTCCGAGCTCCGGGATTACCGCGCCGGGGTGAAGATCTACGCCGTCCACCGGACGACGCCCCGGCCGCGTTTCCTGCGGCGGCTCTTCTTCGGCGGGCGGATGCTGTTCGGCCCGCGCGCCGACGAGCGGATGTCCGGGCCGCCGTCGGACGCGCTGAACGAGGCGGTCTCCCGTGGTATGGCGGTCGAGGGCGTCACGATGCACCAGATCGACGACGCGTACCAGGCGGTCAAGGCGTCCGACTCGCTGGACTGGTCTTCCAAGCCGCTACCGCGCAGCGAGATGGCGCCCCGGATCTACCTCGGTGACCCGCCTCCGGTGCCCGGAGGGCGCGGTTCCGGCCCGATTCCCCACCGGCTCTTCGGCAAGTACGCGACTCCCGAGGGCGTGCGCAACGGCCCGAACGCCATCCAGGCCATGCGGATCGCCTTCGCCAAGCGGGTCGAGCGGGTCTCCGGGGCGGTGCACGACGCGACCCGGCGCAACGACACACGTGGCCGTACGCCCCTCGGTAGCGGGAACTGGCCGTCCTACGGCACGGGAAGGCTCACCGAGCAGCGGGAGACCCCCGAGGGCGGCACCGTCTCGGCGGACTACGAGGTCAAGTACTCCCCGTTATCGCTTCCGGGGACGACAACGGGCGACGCACTCCAGAACCACCTCTCCGACGCCGTCGTCATAGGCAAGGCCGCCTCGACGTTGAAGGCCGAACTGGACGATCCCACGGAACCGGATCTCGGTGGCCGCATATTCGATCTGAGGGGACGGCTGATCACCCGCACGGAGCTGCTCAACCTGCGGCCGGTGCCCGGCAGCGCCCGGATCGACGGCATGACGAAATCCGGCGCGGGCGGGGAGAACGTCGTGGAGCTCGGCAAGATCCGGTCGTTCGGAACCGGTCTCCAGGGGCGGTTGCACGCCTTCTGGCGGCGCTTGACCGCCACCGGCGCGGACGCGTCGCTGGCGGTCGACATTGGCGCGGCATACCGGTGGGAGCGGGTGAAGTCCACCGGTATCGGTGCCGAGCACCGCTTCGACCTCGGGGGGCCGTCAGTATTCATAGTCGCCGACGTGCGCTACACCCACGAGACGAAGATGAGTGTTCGCAACGGGCTCTTCAGCCGGTTTCTCCGATCGGACTACGACCCGATCAAGGTCACTGTCGACCAGCCGAACGGGTTGGTCGTGCATATGCCGGTCCAGCACGCGATCGACCTGTTCACCGAAGTCGACCTGCCGGTGCCCCCGGAATGGAACGCGTTGCTGCCGGTTCCCGCGAGTGCGCGCGTTCCCGCCCAGACCCTGTTGCTCACGAAGGAGAACGCCTACGCGTCCTACGGTGAGACCGCGGTCTCCGACTCGAAGCTGCTGGAGTTCCACAACCTCGAGCGCAGGATGACCGAACTGCGGCTGGACGACGAATGGAAGGAGGCCGTCCGCACCGAGTTGACCTCGAAGCTGGACACCCTGGCCGGACACGAATGGCTGCGGGCGGCCCTGCCCGGCGCGCAGAGTCGTGGTGCGCTGACGCAGGTGCCGAAACCGGGGATATTGGCCGATGAAGTCGTCGAGATCCACGTGCGGGCGGATCCGGTCGAAGGGCCCGTCGAGCAGTCGCCGCTCCGCTCTCTGCCGCCGGACCGGTTTGTCACCACAAAACAGGTCACGCGGACCGACACGAAGTCGACAGGCTGGTCGGCGAGGTTTCAGGCCCAGGCATTCGCGGGCGCCCGCAACTCCGAGACCACACCGACAGTGCCGGGGCCGCGGGACGAGAACGGGGAGACCCCGCCCGCACAGCCGGGCGCCGGGCACGGCCAGATCGCGCCGGGGTTCTCCGGGCCCGGCCTGGCGACCGGGCGGCACAAGTCGGAAGGCACCAGCGACACCCAGCGGACCATCCACGCCAACTACAGCGCCGGCGAGCAGAAGAGGCTGGTCCGGTACCAGATCACCATCACCCGCCACCGGATCAAGACGCCCGTTGGCGAGGTCGTACCGCTCGACACGACGGAGCGGGCCTCCCAATGGCTCAGGGGCGACAACCGCGATGCGACACCGGTCGAGGCTTTCGGCCAGGTCACGTTGACCGCCGCCGACGAAACCGAGGCGCATCGTCTCGAAAAGCAGGAAACTCCGGTGTCCATCGAGGTGCTGGAGGCCATGCCGGAGAACAAGCCGTCCTTCCGGTGGGACGAAGGATTCGCGCCGGGCGAACTCGGCGCCGACGTGGCCTTCGCACTGCACGCCGCTGTGTTCGCGCAGCTGTCGGACAATCCGCTGGGCGTGGGAACGCACACACTGGCCGAGGCGGAAGAGGCAGCCCAAGCGGTCTCGGAGTTCACCAGGCCGGGCAGTCAGGCGAGGCTCAACGCGCACAACGCGGCCTCGGGACCAGGCCTGTCCAACGGCAGCCACGCCATGCTCACCGGCAACGGCGTCGAGATGAACATCCAGGGCGGCGGACACCTCGGGCACACGGGCCTGGCCGACCTGACCTTCGTCGCGGCCTTCGAGACCGTCGACGGGAACAACCGACCCGACCTCCGCCCGGTGGGCGGGTCGCCCAAGCGGGGGAAACCCGAACTGCGCCAGGAACGGGACGTCGAGGGAGACGAACCCGACAGGTCGAAGGGCAAGTCCAGGTCGGAGTCCAGCGGACCCTCGGCCGGGACCACCGGTGGCAACACCTACGACACCGGCGGGCCCAGTCCCACGGGCGTGTACGTGAGTCCTCCCGTCGGCGCGGACGTCAGCCTCAGTGTCGGCGAAAGCGACTCGACGAGCAGCCAGCACGGCACCGGTAAGAAGTACATGGGCCGCTCCTACGAGTTTCTCGTACCCAAGATGACCTTCTTCGTGAAGGTGCGCCGGTACGGAACGAACGTCACCGAGGGCCTGACCACCTGGGTGAAGGACAAGGTGCGCGGGCGCGAGCACCTCACGGAGAGCGTGGTCAAGGTCAGTGCCGACAACGCCATGTACGTCCGGGTCTGGGAGCAGACCGCCCTGGACAAGCGCCTGATGACGATCAAAAAGGTGTGGGACTGGGAGGGCAAGCTCCCCGGCGACGACAAGTCCTACGCCGTGCGGGATTACGAGCACGGTGCGAGCTTCGGCCCGAAGGACCCCGTCCTAACCGGCAGGCGCGCACCGGATCCACCCGATCACCTGCCACCCGGCCGCACTGTGCGGATCGAGGCGGGCACGGATCTCGCTTGGGTACTCGAGTTCGTCGGCGGGCTGCCCTCCGACATGCGGCCCTGGGCGTACACCACGAGCCCGGACCTGGACTACACCGCCGCTGGCGTCGAGAACGCGGTCCGCGGACTCCCCGAGCCCACACCGGATCCCGGGGGCGGCGTGCGGTACGCCCTCGACGGGGCGATCGCCGATGTCGACGGTGAGAGCACGGGCCTGTTGAGCCGTGAGGTGGCGGAGGCACTGCCGCCCGAACTGATCGAGGACTGGAGGGAGGTGCGAAAGGAGTTGGACGTCCGCACGGTGCCGGCGGACGTCCTCGGCCCGATCACCCGCCAGGCGGACCGGATCGTGGCGGAGAACCCGCACACCCCGGCCGTCCCGAACCCGTTGCCTCCAGAAGAGCGGCACCTGCGCGGAATACACAACGTCCTCACCACGATCGTCGCCGCGAAACTGCTCAAGGACCTGGGGCCGGACGGCTCCGGACGACAGCGTTTCCTGTGGGCGGACGCGACCCGGCGGGGGACCGAGCTGGCGACCAGGCTTGGCAAGAGCATCAACGACGACGCCCTCAGGCCCGCCGCCGACCGGCTGCCTCCTATCGAGGCGGAACCGGCCGAGTCGACGCCGCGGCGCAGCCTTTCGGACCCGTCGGACACATCCGGGGAACCGGCCTTCGGCGAGGACGCGAACAGCATCGCGCTTCAGGAACTGACCAGGACGGCCGATCCTGCCGGGACCACCCGGGGCGTTCAGTTGGATGCTTCATCGGGGACGCTGGTTGATTCGGTTCCGTTGGAGAATGTGGTTGGTGAGCGGCGGGTTGAGTTGGCGGATGTGCGCCATACGAAGTTTGAGTCGGCGGATGGGTCTGTGGAGATCGTGGCGTTTTTGACGCCTGGTGAGCTGAAGATTGTCGAGTCGTGGTTTAAGCGTGGGTTGGGGTCGGGGTCGAGTGCGCGGGACACGTCCTTCGTGGTGCTGCATCACGATAACGATGGGTTCTCAGTTACGAAGGTGGCTGATGATACGACGTTGCGGATTAGTGCGGCTGATCTGTTGCGCTTGAGGGACAGTGTGGTTTTCCCGGATAGTGAGGGGTCGCGGCGGCAGCGGTCCGAGGTGCGGGTTGTGTCGTGTCGTGTGGATGATCCGGATTCGCGTGATTCGTTGGGTGAGCTTCGGGATCTGTTGGAAACCTCGCGTTCGGTGAGTGGTTCGAAGGGTTTGGTCAAGCTCTTTGATGATGGTTCGGTTTGGTATGAGAAGCCGGAGGATGCGGGGCTTCTGGGTGATGGTGTGCGTGTGCGTGGAGCTGGGGAACTGGAGGATCCGTCTGTTCGGTCGGTGACGCTCCAGGGTGACGGTGAGGATGCAGTGCCGCCAGGCAAGCGGCAGCGTGTTTCCCGTGCGGAGGCCGATGCGGGGAGTAGTCCCAACGTCACGCTCAAACAGTGGAGCATCGAAGAACTCGCGGCCGATCAGGGTTTCCAAAACCTCGCGAGAGCTACTCTCAAACGATTTAGATACACCGAGGGCGGTAGTGAAGAATTAAAGGCGATATCGAATGATGGTCTTTTCAAGAATGCGCTCGAAGAACTCGCGGTCGCGCAAAATCGGGAGAAGCCGAATTACCGTACTGCTCGTTTCGCGATGGCTCAGCTTGTTGGCCGGCGTGACGTAAACTGGGAGGAGGTGCTGCGGGAAAAGTATGCGGACATCGTGAGCGGGTTGGAGAATTGGCCTGGTCCGAATGGGCCCAAGGATGGTGAGAATCTTGAGGCCAAGCTGTACGATCTGACGAAGGAGAATAGAGAATTTCAAAAAGATTTCCCCATTCTCGGTAGGGCACGGAGGCGGGCGATTGCTCGGGTCTGGGCGCTGAGTGATTCGAACGTAAAGTTTTTTAGCGCGACGCAGCTGGCGTCCTGGAGTGCGGAGTTCGTTTCCAGGAAAACCATTAACAATTGGAGGACGGTTGCCCATCTTTTAGATGATCCTTGGGATGCTGAAAGACTGGCAACTGATCCGGACTTCAGTCAACACGTGAAGAGTGCGCGTCTGAGGAGTATTTACACGCCTGGGAAGGATATCGACACGGATGCGGTGAAAGACGATGATCACTTCAGTGAATACCTCGAAAAGTTCAAGGGACAGGACTGGAAAGGCTCAATAGATACGGTTATTGACCGTGCAATAGATAGGATTACGGCAGACAATAAGGTGACGTCGGCTACTATTCAGAAGGCCAGGGCGGATTGGCTTCGGAGTAAATACCCGCAGGTTGTGGAGCAGATCGAGTCGTGGGCGGGCTCGCACAGGACCAACGGCGACGGGTTCTCGCTCAGGGAGAGTTTGGAAAATCTGTGGGGGCCGCAGAATTCTGTCCTAAGGAGGGATTTCCCGCTCCCGGTCGAGGGTAAGAAGAGAAATCACGAATTGTC
Source organism: Amycolatopsis sp. NPDC039088 (assembly GCF_055598845.1). Lineage (NCBI taxonomy): Bacteria > Bacillati > Actinomycetota > Actinomycetes > Pseudonocardiales > Pseudonocardiaceae > Amycolatopsis > Amycolatopsis sp. NPDC039088. Next base: position 54,138 of record NZ_JBVKAE010000031.1, read on the forward strand.
GGCGTTGGTTCGTATCTGGGTGCAAGCCGGACTGGGCAAGCATAGTCACGCAAAGTTGGAGAAGTGGTCCGGCGGCCTGGTCTCCAGGCATACGATCCACAATTGGCGTGCGGAGTTTGATGGTTTTCAGATGTTGGAGTCGTCGGTGGTTCCGTCGATGCCGGCGCTGGTTCGGTTGGGGTGGGCTTCGGCGTGGGAGGTGGTGGACGGTGCGAAGGAGTCGAGCGAGCTAGAGTCGGCGATTCACGATGCTAAGGCGATTCACGATGCTGAGGCGAAGGCCAGGGAGATTCTCGCGGATCAGTCTGCCCTGATTCCGGTTGACCCGGTTCTGGCCGAGCGGGATAATTCGCGGGATGTAGTGCAGGATGTAGTGCAGAATGTGGGCCGGGGTGCCGTTCTGCGCACGATGGTAATGGCGGAGTTGCTCACGAGGCGGCGTGACGGGATCGCCGAAGAGCAGGTAGTCGCGATGGCTTCCGAGTTGGCGGGAATTCTGGTCACTGCGGTTCGTTGGCAGGAATTGAGTCGTGTTTCCGGTGCTCAGGGAACCGATTCGGAGGGTGGCGTGCGGAGCGCTTTGGGATCTCCTGATGGTGGTCCCAGTTTCACGCGCGAATTTTCGGTTGATCGGGTTTTGCGTGATCAGTTGTTGTCCTGGTTGTCGGAGCATGTGGGGGAGCAGTGGGATACTGCCGTGCGTGTGTTGGGCAATGCGGGGGCGCGGGCGGACGACCTGGAGCTTCACCGTCAGGCGGAGGAAATTCTCACCGCGCATTATCGGACGCAGTCGCTGGACGGCGAGCTTTCTCGGGGGCAGAGGTGGTTCGCGGACCGGGATCTCGCATTCTGGATGATCGTGCAGGCGGAGTTGATCAGGAGGCGGGACGCGGGTTTTTCCGAGGAGCAGGCGAGGGCGGCTGCCGCGGCGATCGCTGAAGGCTTGTTGGAGACGGTTCGTAGTACTCCGCTGCCCGAAGGTGTTAATGCTCTGGATGATCCGAATTTTAGTTTTCCGGAAGAGGACGACGGCCAAATCATCGATTTTGATGATTTGGATCTGAGCTCTGCTGATAAAGCTGACGGGGGAAGTGCGAGGGCGGCCGGGTCTGACAACCAAGGGGTCTCTGACGCGGGCGGCAACATATATGACGCGACGCCGCCACCGGAGGAGGTTCCAAGGCCGTCGAGCGCCGCGGTTGCGGACGAGCTGCGGACGCCGTCGAGTGGGGACGGCGTGCCGATGTGGCAGGACAGCCCCGGCGTACCGGATTCCCCCGCCGGGGTGGCGTGGCCGGACGGCTCCGAGGTACCGGATTCCCCCGTCGTCGGGATGGAAGGGTGGGATCGTTTTGCTGTGACGCCGCCGCCGACGGACGGCGCCCGGTTGGGTGGTTCTTCGGGAACGGTGGGTGATCCGGTACCGCTGGAGTATGTGGTCCGCGGAGATCAGCCGATTGCTCCGGCAACGGTAAGGCCGACGGATGTGGTTGCTCGAACGACCGCCCGAGGTGCGGTCAGTTACGCGACGTTCAGGTCCGCGCCCGGTCAGGGGTTCCCGGTCACGTCGTCGCCGAGCGACGGCAGCTCCGCCTCGCTCGCTTCGAATCCCGGGCCAGGCAGTGGACTCGGGCTTGGTCTCGGCTTCGGTCCCGGACTGGGTATCAGCCCCGGGCCGACCGGCTGGGGCAGCCACTCCTCGCGACCGAGTACCAGTGGCTCGTCGTCGATTCCGTCCCCGACCGGCGCGCCGCCTTTGTCGTATCTCGCGGCGGACTCGATCCTCGATCGCACACACACGTTCCACGTCGACGACTCCGGGACGCTACTGAGCGATCCGGCCCAGCTGAAGGAACTGGCGGATGCGCTGGACTCGTCGGTCCAGTCGCAGCGGGCCGCCGGGTTGCCCGTGCCGCGGGTCGAGGTCGCCGGTCGGCATTCGGATGTCATCGCCGCTCAGCTCCTGCACAAGCTGGTTGGCGACGATCCTTCGAAGGCGCTGCCGGAGATTGAGGTCGTATCGGCACCCGTGGTTGGGGTTACCGTCGAACCCGTGGTTGGGGTTACCGTCGACGTGTCCGTTCCGGTCCAGCCTCCGGGTTCGGTGCATGCCGAGAGTGAAGCCAACGCGGGCGGGATCAGCTTCGACTCGGGTTCGGATTTGGACAGGGGCTACTGGGATTTTCTGCACGCGGCCATGCCGCCGGACAACGATCAGCCAAAGTCGTTTTATGTCTACGCCTTCTTCCAGGAGGGCAAGTTCCTGGTCAACGGCACGCTGATCGACGCGGCTACGCTGGCCAGGCATGTCCGGAATTCGCCATTGTTCCAGCGGATTGACCGGACAGTGCCGGTGCGGCTGGTGGGCGCGGATCTTACGGACCCGGACGCGTCGTTGGAGGCGGGGAAGGCGTTCGCGGCGGAGCTTCGGGGCACAGGGGAGTACCGGTCGGTGACCGCGGCGACGACTCCGCTGGAGCTTGATGACGATGGTTATGCCGTACCGGCGGATTCGGGGACGTTCGAGCTGGTGTCGGAGATCCGGCCGGATGACGTGTCCTGGTTGAGCTTCCGGGACGTGGAGGGCCGGGAGGCCGGCATGGGCTTCGCCTCCGAGCGGCTCCTTGCCACCCAAGCGAAGGGAAGGCTTGGCCTGCTCTCCGACTACAGCACGCGTGCCCTCTTCGAGCATTACAGCGACGCTGCTGGCGTTGAGTACTCCGACCAGTCCGTCCAAAAGTGGGCTTCGGCGACGGACGGGGGCCGGAGGCGCCCCGTCTGGCTCCTGACCGAGGGGGAGTCCGGTCAGCTTCACGTCCCGTTGTCCGATGGCAGCACGTGGTCGCTCTCCCCGGAGCGGACGACTGATCTGGCATTCAGGTCGATGGCGTTCCAGCGGTTGACGGATGGCCCCGTCCGCCCGCCGTTGCTCGTGTTCTCCTACGACGCGACCTTCCCGATGAACCAGACGAGTGGAGCCAACGCGAGGATGCTGGAAAGGCTGCGTGCCCTGGCCGGGCCGTGGCTGACCTGGGACTACACCGGCCCGTACGAGTTCATGAAGGACGGCATCATGGCCGTTCCCCAAGGCTCGGTGATCGAGGAAGGCCCACCGCCGTCGCTCGCGGACGTCGCGCACGTGTCGTCAGGTTCGGTGTTCGCGTTCCCGGTGGCTGGTGGGTTCCGGGATCCTGCGGCGGAGACATCGGTAGCGACCGATTTCGCCGCCGCGGTGGACAACGGCACCGCGGGTCTGAAGCTACCGGAGGAGGTAAAGCAGCAGCCGCTGGTTGTTTCGGTGGATTCTCCGGACGGGACCTACGCTCGGATCGGGATCGGGTCCGGCGCTGTGCTCGAAGTGGACGGGAGGCAGCTCGGGCGGATGATGCTTGCCGATCGGAAGTTCCGGCCGGAGCTGAAGGCGGGCCGGCCGGTGGTGCTGGTGGCCCGTGACGGTGGTACCAGGGTGAACTTCGGTGGTCTTGGGTTCGATTTCGCTGGAGCGTTGCGGGCCGAGGATTTCTTCCAGGACGTCTACGCGCCGGACGGCATGGCCAACCTCGAATCGGACCAGATCGAACTCGGCAGCGAGGTGACCCTCAGGCGCGTCTCGGAGCTACGAGCCGGCGACGTGGACGTGAGCGTGTTGTACAACAAAGACGGCGATGCCGTCGCGTTGTTCGTCCGCTATATAGGTGACGCCCACCACCTCCTGGAGGCGGCGAAGTGGGCCAGGGAGGCGTCGCCGGACAAGCTCAAGACCTACTTGCTGAGCGACGGCAAGAAAGAGCGAACCGTGCCCTCTCCGTGGGGCGACCACCTGCCCGGATTCGTCTTCACCGGTAAGGGCTCGGGTGGTGGTTACCCGGCTAAGCGGACGGACGGAACGTCGCTGCCGCTCAGCCCGGACGAGCTGGGCGTGATCCTGCGCGCCCATCCGGATCTGCGGTCCATCATGGGCAGTGGCGGAAAGGACGCGAAGCGCCTCGTCCACCTGGGCTTCGGCGGGGGGACCACGGAACAGGGTGAGTTCGCGCAGTCGATGCTGCGGGGTGGCTACTCGCGGTCGATGTACTTTTCGGATGGCAGTGTCGAGCCGACTTCGGGCGGCGGGATCACCGTGTCTGGCAAGGGATTCACGTCCCTGCCGCCGCTGTCCCCAGAGTCAGGCGACATCATCACCTTCGCCATGGCCAACGCCGCCCTCGGCCGTTACGGGCAGTTCTTTCCCCTCACGCCGACCGACATGCAGGATATGTTCCTGGCGGCGCATTTCGATTCCGCCGTGCGGCAGCAGTACTACCTCCGCAAGTACACCACGCGGGACGCCACTGGGGCGATGGTCGAGCGAATCGGGCCGGTCCTGTCGCCGTGGGCCGGACACGCCGTCCCGCCGTGGTTCTTCGACGGGCACGGGTCCGAACACGGGTTCTCGCTCGGACTGAAAACCGACCGGCCACTGCATTTCGGCGACTTCGTTGAGCCGACCGGACTGGACAGTGGCCCGATCATCCTCGGTACGGCGTTGTTCCTAGAGTCCTCCCCGCACAAGGGCGCCGGCGTGGTGGGGCAGTGTCGGGTGGGTAAGCCGAGCCCGAATGCCGCGGCGCCGGCCGTGGGGTTCTCGACCACGTGGCACCAGGTCACCGGCGGGGCAGAGTTGTTCGCGGCCACCGACGAAGTCAATGTGGGGTTCGCCGACGCGGTGCGCTGGGTCGTCGGCGATGGGGAGTTCGTCCAGGCCCAGCCGAAGGGCACGGAGCCGCAGGCGCTGGTGCCGCTGTCGGACCTCGCGGCGAGTCGGATCGCACCGTTGACGATCCCGTTCAACCGTGGTGAGAAGACACTGTCGGACAGCGACCTGGAGGACGTTCGGGTTGTCGCGCGGCAGGTCGCGCGCGCCTTCGCGTGGCGCCTTCGGAACAACCTCGACGTGGGCAAGGTGACGATCGTCGGTGTCGGCCGTCTCCTTGGCGGCACGGAGCAGGCGCTGAGCACGGGCAAGGAGCGAGCGGCCAATGTGGACGAGCTGTTCCGGAAGGAGATCGGCGAAGAGATCGAGCGTTTGAACGGGCTCGGCTTCAAGCTCAAGCCCGAGGACATCCTCGTCCACGTCGTCTCCCAGCAGTCGTCTACCAGCACCGAGCCGACGGCGACGATCGACGTGTGGCTTCCGGCGCAGGACCTCGGCGAGGAGGCGGTGGCCAAGGTAGGGGAGGCGGTGGCCAAGGTAGGGGAGGAACGGACGTCCGAAGCGGTCGCCGAACTGGACAAGGCGTTCGCCGCGCTCGCACCCGGACGCGCTGCGGCCGCCCCCGCCGTGGCGCCGGAGGGTGCCGGGCAGGTGACGACGCGCGGGGGGCGGCAGCAGGTTTCCCGTGCGCCGGGAACCGATCCGGAGGGTGACGCCGGACCATCCGGTGCCTCGGGACCGGAGCGGCCGGAATCCCCGGCCGGTCCCGAGGAGGTCTACCAACGGGCGCTCGAACGGCTGGCAGACGCGGGACTCGCGCCGGACCGTGCCGGGTCGCTTCTGGGCCCGCTGGGTTCGACGCCGTTGCCGTGGCGTATTTCGACCGTGGAGACCGTGGCAACGGCGTTGGACCAGATTGGTTCGTCCCCCTCCACCTGGACCGCCGAGAACGAGGCCGTTCTGGGGGCGGCGAGGGAAGAGATCGATCGTAAGTTCCGGAACGAGATCGCGCCGGAGACCAAGGAAGTGCTGGCGGCCCTGAATTGGAGGCAGGGCGAGGCGGTGCTGACGGTCGCGGCGTACGCGTTGGCCGTTCGCCGGGATGACTCGGTGGCGCGGCCGGTACTGACGGTGCTGGAGAAGCTCCGGTTGAGCGACGCGGTGCCCGGTCTGGTGGAACTTCTCGGTGGTCCGCCGCCCACGGCGGGGGCGTTGGTCGACGGCATCGTGGCCGGTGTGGTGCCGGGCTTTTCACCGGAGGAGCTGCTGTCGGTTGTCAGTGTCGACAGGTCGCTGAGGAATCGCCCCGTTCAACGTGAGGCGGCCCTTTACGCGGTTGGCCAATTGTTGCGTGGTCCGGAGCGTTCGCTTGCCCTGGTTTTGGAGACGGTGAAGGCGATCGCGCGCGGGTTGCGGATGCAGCTGAGGAATGCGGGTGGGTTCGATCCGCCGGTCGCTGAAGGTGGGCCGGGTCTCGGGCGGTTGAAGAGTGCGAAGAACGTTTACGCCGCAGCGCTGGCGGTCCCGGAGAGTGAACGGCCAGACATTGACGCCTTGCGGGCCGCACATCAGATCGTGACCAGGACCAACTATTTCGAATCCTTCCTTCCTACCGTGACGGAGGTGAAGGACGACGACCCGGTGGGGCCGGCGCATCCGTACAACTCGATGTTGTTACTGGTTGCCATGCAGCGCGGTGAGACTCCGCAGGAGCGGGAGGCTCGGCAGGAGCGGTTCGCAGCGGAGTTGGGCCGGATCATGGGCACCGAACGCCCGGCCTATGTGGTGCGAACCATGGCAGGTCAAGCTCGGAACAGCAGGTCGAGTGAAGACATCTCCGACGCGGATTTGCGGGCAGCGCCGTCCGGGGGCGTGGACGGGGTGGCGGCCAAACGGATGCCGGTTCGGCTTCCGCACCGGGATGCTGACAGTAATCCCCTGAGCAGGGATGTCGCGACCCAGGACATGGTGCCTTCCGCGGCGGATCTCGAGCTGGTCAAGCTTCTCCAGGGCGGCGCTCACGATGACGCTCGTGCCTCCCTCAAGGCTGAGGTGGAGAAGGCTGGTCCGGATTCCCGGGCACAAGAGGATCTGGACATCTTCGAAACGCTCAGTGGCCGAACCGATTGGCATGCGGTGGAACCCGAGCACGCGGGCCTGCTGGTGGCGGCCGAGCGAGCCTGGCGGCAGGATCGCGCGAGTCACCGGGCCAGGTTGGTTTCGCGGCTACGGGAGGAGTTTCCGGGTGCCGGATACAGCCGACTGTCCGATGAGGACCTCGACGAGGTCGTTGACAGAATGGTCGCCTATGTCGACGAGATCACGGTCCCGGTCATCAACCGCTGGCTTGCCATCCCCTGGTGGCTTCAGGACCGGGATCTGGTGTTGGACAAGGGCACGCCGGTGGACCGTTTCCTCGCGACGGGAAAGCTGGACAACGTCTGGATGTCTGGCGAGCTCGTGAACTCTCCAGAGTCCAGGCTCACGACCGAAGAGCGGCTGGGGCATCCGCAGGTCGGCCGAACGGTGGGAGAACCCCAGACCAGTGACTGGTGGATCTCGGGCAGCGAGTTCAAGCCAAAACGGCGTGGTCTCTTGCCGCTCTACGCCGCGCAGGTCGACCCACGTTACGAACTCGGCGGTTCCAATCCCGGCGGCTACGGAGCCGTGGCTGTCTTCTTGAAGCACAAGGTGGGGGGCCGGGCGACCTTCACCCCGGCCGATAGCCACAATTTCGTGGACGAGGAGATCGGCGCCTCGGGCGTCACCGGCCCCGGCGGGGTGGAGTCGGTGTTGGCGCGTACCGGTTCAGAACGGCTGCGGTGGTTCGCTGCCTTCGCGACGAACCTGGACCATGATCCGGATCTGGCCGAGGATCTGGTTGACGGTCCTCTTCCGGAACTCCCCTATATCGAGCGGCAGATTCTGGGGCCGGTGACCTTCGCCGATGTGGACAAGGTCGTGATCAACTACGCGCGCCCCTCGAATGATGACGCCGATGGCCAGCTGCCGACGAAGGAGCGGGCCCGCGAGATTCAGAGGGCGCTGAGGAAGCGCGCGCGTGGGGCTGGCTACAGGTTCAAGGTTCACCTGCATCCGGCGGGTACTCCGGCGTGGGCGGCGTTGACCATGCCCGGGTATCCGGCGGTGTTGCGGTTGGGGCGTGCGCTGGAGAAGTTGGAGGGGCACTGGGGGTTCTGGGGGTTTGGGTTGCCGGTGCTGGGTGTGCTTCGTTCGGAGGTTGCTCAGCGTTTCGGCGTCAATCCGGAGGCAGTCACCGTCGAGCAGGTGCAGACGTTCGTGCGCGAGTTGGGTGCGCCGGACGTGTTGACGGTGCTGGATCGGGTGGTGGCGGACGCGGGTCATGATCTCGACCTGGCCAAGGCTCGCCTGCGTTCGTTGGAGCCGTTTGCGCCGGTGTGGGATTTCCAGACCCTGGAGAGCGTGGCCACGGAACTGCGTCTGCGTCGTAATTTCTGGATTCCGGATGAGTGGTCTGTGGGTTTCCCTGGAATTCGCCCCGAGTCCGCGGAGTTCCTGGCGAGGTTGAGCCAATCGCAGTACGACGATGTCGCGTACGTTGTCGCGTTTGCGCACAAGATGCGACACGACGTGGTGTTGCGCGAGATGGGTGCCCCGGATTTGGGCTGGCTGGATGGCGTGGACGAACGCCGTGTAGTGAACTTCCTATTGGGTTCTCCGGCCCCGGCTGGAACGCGAGTGCCGGTGGGAACGCTGGTGGATGCGATCGTGGCCGACTTGCGAGGTCAGTCGGATTCGGACTCCGTCCAGGACGGTGATTCCGGTGCGGGGGAGGATGGGGCCGGGTATCAGTTTGATGAGGAGTTGGCTCCGCCGAGGTGGAGGTGGAGTCTTTCGTCGGTGGAGGAGGCGGCGGGGGAGTTGCGCGACTTCGGTTCGCGCGTTCTTAGTGAGGTTGCTGGGGCCGTAAATGCTGTGGCGTCGGCGCGGACCGCGGTTGATGACGCGTTCCGGAACGAGGCTAATGAGATCGAGCCGGGGACTAAGGAAGTGCTGGGGGGTCTGGCCGAGGGGCAGATCGAGGCCGTGTTGACGGTTGCCGCTTACGGTGCAGTGGCTCGTGGCGGTGATGAGGTGGCGAGGAACGTGGCGAGGCGTCTGACGCTGGATGACGAGTATTCTGCCGCGACGAGGTTGCTCGGTGGTTTGCCGGTGACGGCGGCGGAGATGCTCGACAGCATCGTGGCCGATGTGGTGCGGTCGCTTCCGCCGGAAGACGTGCTGGGGCTTGTTGCTGATGATGTCGGTTCGTTGTCGGTGCGCCCTGCCCATTACAAGGCTGCTGTGCTCGATGCGGTCGGTCTGCTGCGGGACGATCTGGACCGGCCTGTCACCGTGTTGTTGTGGACGGTCAAGGCGATCGCACATAGGCTGGGGATGCCGTTGCGGGATCCGGATTTGTTCAAATCTCCTGGTGTCGAACGCCCATCGGGCTCCGAGGAATTATTGACGAGCCCGGAGGCCGTGTTCGCCGCATCGGAGGCGGCGCCGAAGCCGGACCATAATGCTTTGCAGACCGCGCAGCGGATTGTGTTCAAGACCAATCTCTTCGACCCGGATGTCGATCCGGCGCGGGTGGATGTGGATGCGCCGGTGGGGCGGGAGCATCCGTACAACTCTGTGTCGCGACTGGTGGCTGCGCAGTGGGCGAACACCGGTTGGAACGAGAAACGGCTCACTGAGTTCGCGGCGGAACTGGGGCGGGTCCTCGGTACTGAGCGACCGTTGTATGTGGCGCAGACCATGACCGAGAAGCTCCGTGGCGGGGCCCCGCGCGTGCCCAGGACCGTCGGGGAGATCAACACTGAAGCCGGCCTGGCGGCCGAAACCGTGCCGGCCCCGGAGGTACTCCGCAGCAGGGACGCCGCAGACGAAGCGCACCAGCGCGCGCTCGGCGAGCTGGACACCGCCCGCGCGAAGCTGGAAGAGGCGACCCGGCGGCGGGATGAGTCCACCCGGTCACGAGACGAGGCGAGCGACCAGCTCACCGAGGCCGCCGGCACCGTGCTGACCCAGCCGGATCGGCTCGGTGTCCCCCTGGAAGCCCTCGAGCTCGAAGTCAGGGCCACGCGATTCGCGGAGGCCGAACAACGCCTTGACGACGCGGAAGCGAAGGTCGCCGAGGACGAACGAACTCTTGCTGAAGCCCTCGCGGAGTACGACGCGGTCACGAAGGTCCGGACGTACGCGGACACGCACATCCAGGTCTGGGAGAAGACGGCGCTCGCCAAGGGGCTGTTGAGCCTCGGTGACGTAATGAAGCTCAACAACAAGCTTCCGCAGGAGGGCGAGACGACGCTGAGCAGTCGCGTCGCCCCCCACAAGAACGGCAGCACGCAGTACGTGGCGGGCGAGGAACCACCGGCCATGCCGGAACCGCCGCCGGGCGCGCCGCGAGGACGGACCCACTACGTCGGGCGTGGCGTCCCGCTGGCGGACGTGCTGAAGTTCGTGAACTCGCTTCTCGACGACATGCGGCCGTCCACGTATCTGGTGCATCCGGACAACGCCTTCGGGGCCGCGGCGATCCGGCAGGGACTCGTCGACCTGCCGACGATCCCGGAACTGCCCGAGCCGGCGGCAGAAACGTCCTTTGTGGATCGCGGTGTCGCTTCGCTGGAATCCGTGGTCGGGCGGGTGGATGTGGCCGATCTGGAAATCACTCCGCTGGTGCATGGCGACAATTCCTCGGCGGGGGTGTTCTTCGGAAGCGGCAAGGACGTCGAGACCATCAAGGCCGCGTTCAGGTCGGGCGCTGGGCGTCGGGACGCGTTCACGGTGGTGGGTAAGCACGACGCTGATGGGGTCGCGATTCCGCGGAAGTCTGGTGGCCTGCCGTTGCGGGTGGACGTGTCGGGGCTGGTGCAGGTGCTGGCGTCGGCAAGTCTGCCGAAGGGGCCGGACGGAAAGGACTGGCGGCAGGCGAAGAACGTGGTGCTCCTGGGCTGCGATGTGTCTGCTCGGCTGGGCGCGTTGGAGTCGTTGTTGCGGGGGCAGGGTTTCCAGGGCCGCGTGATGGGGCCGGACTCCAAGGTTGTGGTGTACGAGTCCGGTGCGGTGGTGTACGAGAACGGTGGGCGGTTGCTCCGGCTGGAGGGATCGGAAGTGGCGCCCGAGGACGGGCAGGCTGGGATCGAGCCGAGTGGCCGTTCGGTCCGGCTGGACCCCGATTCCGATACCGATTCCGCTGCCGATGTGGACATGGTCGACGCGAAGTCCGATGCGGACGTCGGTGAACAGCTGCCCGGCATGAGTCGCGCGGACCGACTCCGGGTGTTCAAGCCGCTCGCGACCGTGCTGGACAAAGCGCTCGACGCCCTACCGAACAACGGCCTACGGAAAGCGATCCGGGACGTCAGGCTGGCCGTTGGCAGGGAGATCCTCGAGAGAGTGCCGCCGGGCCGGGAGGACCTGCTCGCCGCCGCGAAGTTCGTCACTACCTGGCAGGGAACTGTCGAGGCGGCCATCGCGAAGATCCCGCGGTTGTCCGGGCGAGCGGCGCTAAGCGCCCTTGTCGAGGCAATGACTCTGCTCGACCGGGTGGAACTCGACCGGGCGGAACCCGGCCAGCCGAAGCAGGCGGCCGCGCTGGCGGCCGTGCTGAAGAATCAGCTGATCAACGTACTCACGGCGGATCTCGGCGGCAACGCCTACCGGATCGAGGACGGCGACGGCCTCCGCGTGAATGTGAGTGCGGCTACGCGCAACATGCGACGGGACCTTTCGGACTTCCACGCGCGTTTCGTGTCAGCTGAGATCACCCAGGAAACGTTGGAGGCGTTCTTCGAGCACCACCCGTGGTGGGGCCGCCGGCCGGACCCGCTGGCCGAAAGGATCTCCGGCGAGGAGTTCGATCCCGATGCCTGGCTCGAGGAGGCCAGACAGCTGCTCCGGCTGCCGAACGACGACATGTTCCTCCCCTTCGTGCCGGAGGACCCGATCCGGGCCAACCTCGCCGTGGCGGAGCACGACGGCTCCGCCGGCCCGGTGCTCGACGACATCGCGAACTTGGTCACGGCACAGGTTGTCAAGGAGGAATGGAAACTCGCGGAGCGGGGCTCGGCGATCAAGCTGGCGCAGACCCTGCGTGCCGACTTCGAGGAACCGCGCGACGCGGGTGAGCTGCCGCTCTTCGAGCTCAAGTACACCGAGGCATTCGAGGTGGCACGTCAGCAGACGCGGGTGCTGCGGGACATGGCCGCCCTGGTCGCGGTGCGGGCCTCGGAGGAACGGCACGGGCAGCGCGCGGAAGGGTCCGCGCAGACCATGGCCGACGAGTTCCGCAAGGTGTTCGCGCGCCTGTACGCCGATCTCGACCGGCCGGGCGAGATCGCGGCCTTCGAGAAGCGATATGCCGAGGACTTCGCTCGCGCGCACGACCAGCTCGACCTCTGGCGCGACGAGGCGACCCGCCTGCTCGGCATCCCGGAAGAGGGGCTGACGAAGAACGCCCTGCTGATCCGCAGGCGGATGGTGAGCGTGCTGTCGGCGCGGCTGCTCGCCTGGGACGGTGCACGTGTGCAGGCCGAGGCTCGCGCTCAGGTGCTCGCGAACGACCTCGGACAGGCGTTGCTGGGCGTGCACGACAAGGCCGGTGACGCGCTGGACCGGTTGGAGGACGAGGCGAAGAAACTCGCGGAGCGCTCGAGCGGGTTGAGGATCCAGCTCGCCGGGGTGCTCGAAAAGTCCGATCTCATCGGTGACATGGTGGACTGGTTCAAAACCGCCGTGGGTGCCGTGCGCGAGCCGATGTTGCTCGAATGGGCAGGCCGTGCGGCCGCGGTCGTGACCATCCTCGGGTACGCGCAGCGGAACGAGGTGCTCGGATCCCGGTCCGTGAAACTCAGGCAACGCGAGGTGGGGGACGCCCTGAGTGCGATGTCCGAAGCGGACGGGGCCACCCTGCGCCGGTGGCAGGACATCGGAAATCGGTACCTCTCCTTCTTGTCCGCGGACAAGAAGGAGAGTCTGTCCTCCCCTAGCGCCCAGAGCAGGTTGAACCTGATGGCGACGGTCGTGGGACACCGGTTCGCCGAACACGCGCAGCACAAGATCGTCGTTGGCACGGCGGCCCGGATGCGGGAGGAGTTCGAGGCTCTGCGCCGACGGTTCGACCAGCCGGAGTACGTCGCCTGGGCACGGTGGAACCGGGTCTCGACGGATCCGGACCCCGAGATCGAAGCCGAAGACGCCGTTGCCGCCCCTGCCTCGGCCGATGGTGACACCGCCTCTGAAGATGGTGACCAGGCCATTTCGGAGGCCGACGGTTCGGAGGATTCGGACGGTTCGGAAGGTTCGGACGACTCGGATGACTCGGATGACTCGGACGACTTGGACGAACTTGTCGCGATGTCCTCCGGCGACGACGTGATCAGTAGGCGACAGCTGCGGACCGCCGAGCTGATGCTGGGGCCGTTGCGGGAACCCGGTGATCTGGCGCCGGCGGCGGCGCGGGCAGCCGCCGACGAGCGTGCCCGCGAATACCAGCAGCTGGTCGAGATGTTGGCTCATGCGCTGCCGGACGTGAAACCTGGTGTTTTCCACGCCCGCGGCCGCGAGGACGCGTGGTACGAAACCGCGGAGGCGCGCCGGGAGTTCCAGCGATTGGCCAACTCCGACGGCGTCGCGCGCGTGCACGCCGACGTGCCGTTCGACTCCGCGCTCGACCGGCTGTGGGCTTCCTCGGCGAATGGTCTCGAGGGCAAGGTCGCCGACTTCCGTGCCTATCTGAGCACTCACGAAGCGTTGTTCGGGGCTCACTTGCCGGAGAACCCCACGGAGGCCGAAAGGGACAGTGCCCAACGGGAAGCGATCGGCAAGATGGGGGTGCTGCCGGACTCCCGTTCAGGGCTCGGTCTGGCTTCGGTGGAGCTGCGCCCGTTGTGGCGGCGGATGAGGGAGTTGCTCACCAACGCGTATCTGGCCAAGTCCGCCGCCCAGCGGATGCGTCAGCAGCTTGGGCAGCTCGCTCCCGGCGAGCAGCTGACGCTGGAGAGGGCGAGGGAGAGGGCGAAGGCTTCGTACACGGCCAACATGCTCAGCATCCGCACCGAGGAGCTGGGCACCACGATGCTCGACCGCTTCCGGGAGTTGCGGCATTACGACGAGCTGGACCAGCGGCGCACGCATTTCAAAAAGACGTACTCCGACAAGATCACCGAGAGCTACACCAAACTCGTCGCCACTGCGACCCTCGAGGCCTCGGCGAACCCCGATGCCTCGGCTGACATTGAGGCCACCTCGGACATTGAGGCCACCTCGGACATTGAGGCCACCTCGGACTCCGACGCCACCTCGGACTCCGACACCACCTCGGACATCGAGGCATCCGCGAACCTCGTGGCCTCTTCGCGCCTCGTGGCCTCCGCGCGCACTCTGGCCAATGTCATGCTCGGCGAGTCCGCGCCGGATCCCCGCCTGCCCGGCGGCCGGTCACTTTCCGGCAAGCAGCGGGAGAAGCTGCGCGAAGATCTCGTGACTGTCCTGGCCGCCGGACTGATCAGTGTCATGGAGCCCAACGCCATCCGGACGCCTGATCTGCTCGACCCCCACCGAATGTGGAGCGTGTGGAGTGACACCGAGAACATCCGTACCCACGCGGACCTCCTGGTCAACTGGACCCCGCACGGCCAGCTTCCGGCGCCCGACGGGATCGGCTTCCGGGCGTCCGAGGACCAGGCTTATCGCCGGTACGCCGACGCGGCCGACCCCTACCGGCTGGCCGTCGCGCTGCGGTGGTTCCACGAGCACTGGAGGGACAGGTTCCACCGGGCAGCCGCCCACCTGACTCCTCCACTGCCCACCTCCGTGGGCGAGAACATGCGCGGGCGCGAGGCGCGCGCTACCCACGAGGCGACGCTGGCGGCCGAGAACCGCGATGCTCTGGAGCCGGTTCTCGCGGAGCAGAACCGGGAAGCCGCGACCAAAGTGTTGACGGTTCACACTGACGAGCCCAGTAGGGAAATGTTGGATCTCATTCAGCTGACCGGTGCCGCTTGGCGGCTCTTGAGTGCGCGGCGGACGCTCACCCTCGAAGCGAAGGACGAACTGGTGCTGGCCATGAGGGCTCTGTGGGGGAACGTGATGGCGCGAGAGGCGAACGGGGAAGAGGAACTGAACGCGCACCTCGCCGACGGGTACCGGGAACTGGAGGCGCTGCTGGAACTGCACGATCCCGGACTGCTTGATCTCGTCCGGGATTCGCTAGCCTGGCGCCGGACGGAGCCCGGTCCGGACGCCAGGGCGCGGTTGGTGGACCTGGCACAGTTGATGGGTGCCGCGTTGCGGGGACAGGCTCACGACCCGGAGTTCGAGCAGTCCATTCGGGATCTCTGGAGTCGGGCGGCCTCGGTAGAGCGGCAGTCGGATAAGCAGATCGGCCAGCTGTACGCGACGATGGAGCAGATCGTCTCGACGAGGAGCGCCGCTTTCCTGGCCGGGGTCCGGGATCGGCTGCCATGGGGGCCGCTCGAGAAGGAGGCCCGCGACCTGCTGGATTTGCCGGAGCCGAGCGAGGTGCCGCAGGAGCTGCAACCGGCGGGCTCGGCCGGCTGGTTGACGAGTCACCTCGCCCGCCAGCTCTACGACAACGCGCTCACGCTCATCGCCCACGATCTCCGGTTCGGAGTCGGCGGCCTCAATGAGACCGTGACGGAGCTGCGACAGGGCCTCGGCATGACCGAAGTGGGCGCGCACGCGAGCGTCGCGGGGCTCGAGGATCTCCTGGGCTGGTACACGCTCGACAACCCGGAGCGGGTGGGCGACGTCGATCCGGCCGTCGACCGAGGCAGCCCCCCTCCGTCATACTCGGCCTTCGCGGGCCAACCCATGTACCAGGCCCGAGAGGATTCGCGTGCACACGAGACCACGAGTGACGTCGAATGGCAGGGCGAGCAGGGCCGCACCAAGGTGGCGAAGCACGCCGACGAGCTGAAGAAGCTGTCCAGTGCGACGGCGGAGGAGTTCCGGTTGCGGGTGCTGCGCTGGCTCGATCCGCCAATGGGCCTCAACCGCGAGCAGCTGGCGGCACGCCTTCCCGGTAGCCAGGTGTTGCTGAGTGCGTTGGCGCACCAGGCTTATCTCGACCGGCTGCTGGCGGATCCGTTCGCGAACGTGGCCCGGCTCGCGCAGAAGGCCAGGGAGACGGGGCTGGAATTCGAACTGGCCGACGTGGCCGCCGGCCACGTCGGTGAGCGGCCCGACCGGGCACAGGCCGCCTTGCGGCGGCTGTACGACACGGCGTCGTACCTCGCGGTCCCCTTCACTGACTTGCCGAGCATCGATGCCGTGATCGAGTCGGGGCGCGACGCGGCCAGCGACCTGTCCGGATTACCGCCCAACGTCAGGAACGCGCTGCTCGATCGTGCCGGACAGCTTCTCGACCAGCGTCTCGGTAGCTCCGTGGGGTCGCTCGGTGAGGCCGCTGCGAACGCGCAAGCGGTGGTGGCGTACGAACTGTTTCGCGCAGGACGGATGGGGCCGATCCTGAGCGGCGGCGTCCTCAGCGGCTATGAGCGCCTGGCTGTACGGGCGGCCGATGCGATCGGGCTCCTGGTCCGGCAGCCGAGTGCCGAGGACGATGCGACGGACCCCGGCGAGCCGAGCGGATCGTGAGCCGCGGCGTCGGCGGGATGGGGCACGAGCGTAGGGACTTCCTATTCGATCGGGCAATGTCGGCCACGGGACACCGCCGGGCAACGGATACTCGTACACGTGAGGAAGGATCATGACTGACCTCGCCGGGCGAGCGCGGGCCTGGCTGGATCGCACCTACGGCGGCTACGCGAAGGTCCGTGAACCGATGCTGGCGGCCACGATCTGCGTGCCGCGGGATGGCCGGGAGCCGTTCCCCGTCGCCAACGCCGAACCGCTGGACGAGAACGTCAACCTGGACTTCGCGCCCGGTGACAGCGAACCGTGGCGGTGGTGGGACAACGCATGCAACTGCGTCGTCGCCATGGACGCCGCGCTCGACGGCCGGCCGGCTTCGGCGGGTCCGTGGCAGTCCGCCGACGAGGAACCGGGATGGTGGGACCGGATGCTGTCCCAGCACTTTCCCTCCGCCGAGGTGGCGGTGTGCGACTCCTGGTGGCAGGTGCTCGAGGGCGGCGCGGGCACTCGCGGCGTGGTGTGGTTGCGGCGGCGGCTCGACGGCAGGGCACTGACCGGGCACCTGCTGTACGCCCGGTACGACGAGGAGTCCGGGCAGGCGGTCGCCGCCGACTTCCCGGCCGCGGTGGCGAAGGCACGTGGCTGGCTCGACGCTGTGTACGGAGGACAGGTCGAGCTCGTCGCGCCGACCCTGGACGACGAGACCTGGCGTGGCTGGTTGTTTCCCTGTACCACGACGAGGTTTCGGGAGACTGGCGACTGGCGGCACCAGATGCTCGATGCCGCGCTGCTGGTGCCGAAGGCGCCTGGTGGGGCCCCATTCCGGCTGCCGAACCGAGATCCCTGGACCTGGTTGGAGCAGTGGGATCGCGGTGTCACCGGTCTGCCCGCGCCACCCGAGACCGAACCGGGCCCGCCGGAATGGTTCGGCTCGCTGACCGAGCAGATCGATGAACTGAGCGAAGATCGACCATACGCGCACTGGGCCGCGGCGCTGCCCGTCGACTCGTTCGCGCTGCTCTGGTTGCGCCGCAACGACATTCAGGGCCGGGAGACGGTCGGTCACCTGCTGTGGGCCGCCAACAGGGGCGAAGTGGTCGAGGTGTTCGACCCCACCGTGAAAGGCCAGGCCCCACTCGCCGACGTCGACGCGTTCGAAGTACGCGTGTTCCCTGCGCACACCCCACGAGGCGGCACGAGAAAGGCATCATGATGGCCACCACGAGCACGACAACCGAGGACACGGAGACTGAAGGCCCGCTGGAGAACTGGTTCCTGCTGATGGATCCACAGTGGAGCCCGAAGTCCGAGAACGAGGCCCCTCCGCTCGAGGCGGTCGTGGGTCTGTGGCCCGTCGAGGACGAGGGCAGGATCGGCAAGTTCCGGGCGAACCCGGACTACGTGCCGACCGACGAGAATTCGCCGTCCGATCCGTTCGACGCGGTGCTGCGGCTGGTTTTGCTGGGTCGCGCGGGAATCGAGCAGATCCAGCTACTGGCGCGCGAGACGCTTTTCGATATCGCGATGAACGGGGACGGCAGGCCGTTGATCACGAAGTCTCCCGACGACATCCTGTGCGTCGTCGTGGCGACCGGTGAGCCGCACCGCAAGCAGCTCACCGCGCCGGACTGGCGGCGGATCGACCTCGATGAGCTGGTCGAACTGCTCGTCGACGAGGTGGATGTACTCTTCAACGCCGCCGGTCCCGCGGCCGTGCGGCTGACCGGCGACTTCATGCGCGAAACGCTGATGCTGGACGACGACGAGGTCGCCGCGCTCTACGCGAACAGTGGCCAGGATCCGACCGAACTGCGGGTGGTCCCGTGGGAACCGGCGTTGGCGGAGCGTACGGACACCTGAACGCGGTCGTGAGTGGTAATGGCGGTTCTATTCAGAGGTAAGGCAAATATGGCGTGGATCGGCTCGTTGCCGTGAAGGTCCCCTTGCTTACGCTGAAGGTCAATGCCAGGGACTTAAGGGCAGCGGCTTGGCTTGTTTCTGGTGCGCTTGCCCAGCTCGGGAAGCTTTCCCGGTCGTAACGGCCCGATGCGAGCGACAGTCGGCCGCCGACGAGGTGTGGGAAGTCCGTGAAGGCCTCCTTACCTACCTTGAAGGTAGGTAAGGAGGCCTTCACGGACCTAAGGATACGGTCAAACAGTAGCTAAACAGACATTTCTACCTGACTTGCGTCCCTTGTGGACGATCGGGAACGGCGGGTGCCACCCCTTAAGTCCCTCGCATTGACGCTGAAGGTAGCGAAGGGGCCTTCGCTACTTGGCTGCAGTCCTCAGAGACGGGACTCGCGTGCCAGGCTCCCGCACTCGGGTGTTACGCCTCCAAGCACGCGAGATCCGGCTCCAAGCACGCGAGTACGGCGCCACGTCACCCAAGCCACCATCCCGCCCGAACACGCCAAGTTCGCCTTAGCCCTCTATATCCATCATCACCACTCGCGACCCGGTATGGCATGCGGACGGGCGCTCTCTCGACGATCGTTTTCGGAACGATGGTCAGGGTGCTGCGGCAGGGCCTGGGGTCTGGCCGAATGCAGACGTGACGGCGTGGACGGCGAGGCGGAGCGTTTCCGTTTCGGTCTCGATCCGCACCGCCTCGGCCGGCAGAGCGCGTTCCGTCATGAGGCCGGTCATCACGGTCGCGAGGAATCGCGCCCGCTGCTCGATCTCGCCCGCGGGAATCGCGCCTTCCTTGATGAGCGTGTCCAGCCATCGCTCGATGCGATGGCGGCTCATGCGCTCGAGCGCATGGTAGGTGGCCGCCTCATCGTCGGACGGGGTCGATGCCACGTACGCCTCGTACAGGGCGCGCCATTGCTCTCGAGCACGATCGCCGACACCCACTTGCGCGAGGATCAGTCGCAAGCACGCGATAAGGCGCTCGGCCGGCGTCAGTGTGTGATCGTTGATCGGATCGTCGGGAATGTCGACGTCGTAGATCCCGGCGATGACGGTGTCGATGAGGGCACGCTGTGTGGGAAAGAAGTGCCGTAGCGAACCCGTGCTCACCTGAGCGCGTGCGGCGACCGCACGAACACTCAACCGCGCGGTCGGATTCTCACCGAGCATCGTCGCCGCGGCGATCAGAATCTTGTCGCGCGTTCCTGGCTCCGCCGGTCGACTACTCATGTCCGCCCTCCTCGTGACAACTGGCTGTCACAGTGTGATAGCTTACCTCATCGTTGGCTGTCACACTGTACTAGTCGGGGCTCGGAGCCGGTGACCAGCAGCGGCGCTTCCCTGCCGCTGTCGATCGAGTTGGATCGACCACCTCGCCGGCCAGGCTCACGAAAGGAAACAACCATGTCGAACACCACCTCGAACTGGCTCCTCCAGCTCGACGAATCGGTACCGACGCCCCGCGTTCCCCCTGCCGTCGAATACCACCGCGTGTACGCGGGCGAAAAGCGCAGAATCCTCCGCGGCATCCTCGCGATCTTCCTGCTTTTCGCCGGCTTCGTAGGCTTCGCGCGATTGTTCCTGCTCGGCGCGGCCGCCATCGACACACAGATTCTCGGGCGCACCGGCTTCACCCCACTCGTGCAAGCCGCCGGCGCACTGTCCCTCGGCGTGCTGATTCCCTACTGCATGTTGTTGCAACGCGTGCTCTACGGAGTCCCTTTCGGCTCCCTGCACTCCGTGACCGGACGCTTCCGGTACGGCGTCTTCGGTCGATCGCTACTCGCCTTCGGCCCTGGGCTGCTGGTCGTCATCTCCATCGGCTTCTTCCTGACGCCCAGTGACCGGGTTCCGTGGACGACAGCCGACCTCGTGGCGTTCTTCGTGATCGGGATGTTGTTGACACCCTTGGCGGCGGCCGGTGAAGAGTACGGGTTCCGTGGCTTCATGTTCCGTATCGTCGGCGGATGGACCCGCGGTGCACGCTTCGGCGCCGCGATCGGCATCATCTTCCCGACCATCCTGTTCTCACTCATCCACGGCTCGCTCGATCCCTACATCCTTACCTCGTACCTCGTGCTGTTCGGATCACTGGCGATCATCACGTGGCGCACCGGTGGACTCGAGATCGCCGTCGTCCTCCACGTCGTCTACAACGTCACGGCCCTCGTGCTCGGTACGACGCTGCACGTCGATCTCGGCGGTGAACTCAGCAACCGTGGGGCGATAGCAGGCTCCATCGCCAACCTCATTCCGAGCGCCATGCTGGTCCTCATCACCGCCGTCGTCTGGTGGATGACCCGGAAAACCGGCCCCGCGCGCACCCCCGCGAAATGAGAAGGCGACAAGCGCGAAGCGGACCACGAGCGGCGAAGTCGGTTGCCAGCCCGGGTGCCATGACCATCCCGCCGGATGAAGATCAGGTGAAGCAGCGGCGCTCCAGGCGATCCGGTGAACTCGGAACGGGTGACCAGCCGTATCGGGGGTGTGAAGGCGTGGAGCGTTGTAGCGCCGCTCCCGGTTTCGGGAACTCGGGCCACAGGTTGGCGTCCAGCGGCGTCGCCGCGGTGGGCCCGGAGGGTGCCGAGCGCCGTGGCGAGCGGAGATAAGCGATGTCGACAGCAGAGTCCGGTTCGCGGCCCGAGCAGCGCGGTGAGCCCACCGTGGTGAAAGTGGTGGTGTGGGCGTCGGATCCGCTGACTGCCGGTGGGGCGTCCAACATGCTCGCCGATGACGGGCGGGTCGAGGTACTGCCCGAGGGCGAGGTCCATCGGGCCGAGGTGATCGTGGTTGTCGAAGAGCGCGTCGACAGCCGGGTTTTCGCGTCGCTGCGTAAGGTGCGGGCGTCGTCGGAGTCGCCACCGCGATGTGTGATCATCACCGATCAGTTCGACTCCGTGGTGCCGATTTCGGCGATCGAGTGCGGCATGGCCGCGATGTTGCCGCGACGCAGCGTCAACGGTGAGGACATGGTACGGGCGGTCCTCGCGGTGAGTGAGGGCGCGGCGTGCCTGCCACCCCTGGTCCAAGGACGGTTGCTGTCCCACCTCGACCGGATAAGGCGGGACATTCTTGAGCCCCATGGGTTCACTCTGTCCGGGCTGTCCGCCAAGGAACGCGACGTGCTCCGTCTCCTGGCCGACGGGCACAGCACCGCGGAGATCGGCCGGCAACTCGCCTACTCGCCCAGCACCGTGAAAAGCGTTCTCTACAGCCTGATGAAACGACATGGCCTCGCCACCCGGGCTCATGCTGTCGCCTTCGCGTTGCGAACCGGCGCGATCTGACCTCAGGGGGCGAAGACGACACCGGTCACCATCGAAGCGACCGACGCCATCCACCGGCCCTGTTCGCGCGCCCATTAACTCGTTGTGAGGACCACGACGAGCGCCACGATCGCCACAATCGCGACGACCGTCGCCGTGCCCGCGACCAACCATGCCGTGCGTTCGGAATTCCACTCCGTGGACGCCGTCGGAAGCGGCGTTGGGGAAGTGGAGGGGGCGTACAGCGGTGCATTGGGCTGAGCGGCTACCAGCGACGGGCGGGGAGCGGAGTCCGGCGGCGGCGCGACCGGTCGTTGCTCCTGGGCGTACCGGTGGTTCGGGAGTGCGGCCGACGCTGTCTGTGCCCGCGGCCGCGCCGCAGGGCGAGGCGCGAGTGTGGTGACGGCAGCAGCGGCGCCGAGTGCGACGGTGTGCTTGGGGTGGAGCGATGCCCTGATGGGCTTGTCGAAATGCTGTGCGAGGGTCTGGTGGATGAACGGGATGCGGCTGGACCCGCCCGCGAGCAGGACAGCTGAGACGTCGTTGGCGGTCAGGCCTGCGCTGCCGATGGCGCGGTGGAGAGCCGCGGTGGTGAGCCCGACGGTGGGCTCGATGATCGCGTTGAGGTCGAGGCGGGAAACCTGGATCTGTTGCTCGCCGGAGGGGAGCGGGATGGTGAGAGTGACGTCGGGCTCGATCGAGAGTTGTTCCTTGGCGCCGGTGACGAGGTGCCGGATGCCGGTGAGGGCTGCGGCGTCGGCGGGCGCTTCGAGATCGAGGGCGCTGATGGCGCCGTCGAGTTTGTCATCGATGTGCGCCAACAGGCTGTAATCGAAGTCGATGCCGCCCGCGTGCTCGATGCCCTCCGGTGTGCCGACGATCTCCATGCCTTGCGGGGTGACGCGGAGGATCGTGGAGTCGAAGGTGCCGCCGCCGAGGTCGTAGACGGCGATGATCTCGCCGTTGCCGAGCCGGCGCTCGTTGGTGTAGTGCGTCGCGGCGGCCTCGGGCTCGGTGATGAGGGTGTAGTCGTCGAGGCCGGCGAGGCGGGGGACCTCGGCGAAGCGTTCGCGGCGGTACGGGCCCCAGATGGCGGGACAGGTGAGGGCGATGGTGTCCGGCGGAGCGCCCTGGGTGGTGGTGACGTGGGTGAGCACGTCGCGGAGTTGCGCGGCCATCAGGGCTGCGGCGGTATGAGAGGTATCGCCGAGCTTGAGATTGGTGGGGTCACCGAGGCGCCGTTTGAAGCCACGGACCGCGCCGGCGTGTGCCACGGCGGCCGACCCGGTGACCAGAGTGCCGCCCGGCCCCGGCGCGGCGATGGACGGCACGACGATGTCCGGGGACAGCGGTACCATCCGCAGCCCGGCCGCGGTCGCGACCGCGGCCGCGGTGAACGACGTTCCGAGGTCGATACCGACGCCATACGACACCACGCACGTTCCTTTCCGGCGACCAGTCGACACGGCTGCACGCCGACGCGGCGAGCGTAGCGCGGACTCGCGATGTCGTCGCACTTATGCTGGGGGCACTGCCCTTTCGGTGGCGACATCGGTCCATACGGGACACCGTCAGCCCGAGATCTCACTGAAGAACCCGACAGCGCAGCCTTGCACGTTCGGGCCACGCCCACTCCGTACCGCACGACACCTCTTGTGGTTCGTCGCCCTTGCTCTCTTCGATCTCGTTCCATGTCGAACGTCTTCACGAACAGTCCATGACCGTTCGGATGATTCCGGCTGGCTGAAAGTACCTCGCATGACGCGACGTGTGAGTCATCCGGGGAGTCCGTGAAACAATCCGGCCAGCGCGGATTGCGCTTGCCGAAGGTATGCTGGCATGAAGTATCGACTTGGGTGGGTTGGTGGTTTTTTATGGTCGTGAATGGGATCACCGCTGGAAGATTGATTCGGTACGACGAGTTGCGCGGCTACGGATTTATCACTCCGGATCAGGGCCTCGAAGACGTCTTCGTTCACGTCAATGATCTTGAAATGGACAAAGCGCTGCTCGCCCCCGGCGTGCGAGTGGAGTTCCAGGTGGACGAAGGAGACCGTGGACTCAAAGCGTCCTGCGTGCGCCTCGCGGACCCCATCCGGGTCGACGAAGCGAAGTCCGGCGTTTCCGCACAAGTGGCCGCGCCGCCGGGCGAGGCGTGCTATATGGTGAAGCGAGACGAGCTCGGCCATGAGGTGACCGAAGTGTTGCTCGCCGCCGTACCAGATCTCGCCGCCAAAGATATTGTGGTGATCAGGGAAAAGATCCTGGATGTCGCGCTCATGCACAACTGGATCGAATCGTGATCCGCTGGACTGAAATTCGCCGAACCTCCGAACAAGACACTGTCGGCCCCGGCGCATCAGCAGCGGTGACGCACCAGGTTGCCGACCGCGGCCATCTCGAGAGTAATCGGATTCAGTCCGGAGCGACACGAAGGTGCCTTTGGGGACGAAGGTGCCTTGACCCCGCGTCCATGAAGGAATTGGGATACTCAACGTCCTAATTCCTTCATCGTCAGCCTGCGTCATGACGAATAGTTGCCCGACCTGCAAGATGCCGACTTTGCCGACGGCACCGGAAACGCTTGAAAGCCACCTTCGTGTCCGCCGGGCCGGTCCTCGGACGCGGCGGGAAGGAAACGGTCAGCTGTGCGAACTTTTCGAGGTCGGCGAAAAGATGTCAAGGCTTCGAATCAATGTGCAAAAAGGTACTCTGAGATGTGTCTTGGGGCATAAATTCGGCCTCATGAAGATCGAGTTGCCGATAATTGTGGGGCATGGACGGGTTTTTGCCCATAATCGTAGTATGGATCGCATTCTAGTCTTGGCTGATGGTTCGAGCGCGGAAAATCGACTGGCGATACTGATCAAATCGGTCTACCGGATCGATCGTGTCAGATCGCTGAACGACGCGAAGTCGGCTGTTCGCGGCAGTGAGCATGCCGCCGTGATTTTGAGTATGGAGGTTTCCAGTCTTACCAGCACTATCGCGGTGATAGAGGAACTGCTCTCGGCTCGGTCGGTGCCGATCCTGGTGCTCACCGTTCACCAGAACGAGGCAGATGTCGTGGCAATTTTTCAAGCAGGCGCCGATGAGTGTCTGCCTCCGACCGTCAGCGGAGTGGAGTTTCTGGCCAGGGTCAAAGCGATGGTCCGCCGCCACCGGAACGGTCTTCCGGTGGCGGCAAGGGTTGCCGCCGGGCCCGATATCGTTGTCGGATCTTTGCGGATCAGTCCTGTGGCGAGAACTGTGACCTTGGACGACTGTCCGCTTGAACTTTCCGGACGCGAATTCGACCTCTTGCTCATGCTTGCTCGCCGGCCCGGTCACGTCTTCGGTCGGCTTGATCTCCAAAAGGCGTTATGGGGCGGCCACGCGTACGGGAAATTCAGTGTGAACACCTATACCTCCCGGCTCCGTGAAAAGCTGGGAGAGATGGCGGGGAAGCCACGCTTTTTGCATACCGTCTATGGGGTCGGCCTGAAGTTGCACGCGCCGGACGTCGGTCAGGTGGGCCCTCGTGCGTGATGCCTGTGGTACGCCCACGTTCTACTTCGCGACGTGCACGCTTTCCCTTGCGGCCCTGGGACGGCACGTGATCACTCAGGGCCGCGAGACTATCCCCTCCTCAACCTCGCAGTCGTGTCAGGCGGCTAGCGATGTCGGCGGGTAGACCCTTTGTGTCGCCGTGCGTCGTCAGGACGATTCGTAGCGACCCGGCGTGCGTGACGACGCCGAGGATCCGTTCGTTCCGGACCTGTGTCGTCATCGTCGGCCCCCAGATCGCGGCCGCGGACGGCGTGTTCGGCTCGTAGGTCCCCAGGTTGGTGATCTCCAGGTCGGCGGTGGTGGCGGCGAGCATCGCCGCCTCTGCCTCCACGGCGTCGGCGGGATTGAGCGAGGCCAGCATGAGTGCCGCGTCGCGGGCACCGTCGCGTGCCGTGCGCAGTTGCGCCGTCGCGTCCTGGGCGAGGGACCAAAGCGTGCTGTGCGCGGGTGCCCGCATGACGACAGTCGTCGCCGTGAAGCGGTTCACGACGTCATCACCGAGACCGAGTACCGAGCGGAGGTCGATGGGCACATTGATGCGGATGCTGTCGGCGCCGGTGAGCGCGGTGAGTGCTTGTGCGGCGGCGGCACAGAGTGCGCCTTGGACGGTTGAAGCGTGGGCACGAGCGGTTGAGCGAAGGTGTTCGGTCGTCGCAGGGTCGAGTTCGGCGACCTCGATGCTCGGTGCCGTGGTGTCGAACGGGCGGATCGTGGCGACAGGCGGGTCCGTCGCAGTGCCTGGGGCGTGCTCGACCGGCTGCTCTGCCTGGGGTAGGCGCTCGAGCAGACTCTCCTGGTCGATAGGCGCCGGCCGAGCCGGGAGCGTCTGCCCGTCGAGGATCGCGAGGAGGTCTTGTGCTGCGCGGAGTGCGCCGCGTCCGTCGGCGATCTGGTGGGAGAACGTCAAAAGGACGACGGTTCCACGGTCACCAGGACCGTCGCTCAAGAACGTCGCGCGCGCCAGAGGACTCCCGTTGGCGTCGATGGGACGCGTCTGCTCCTCCGCCGCCGCTTCCCGCCAGTCGCCCGTGCGGGCCGCTCGGACCGGAATGAGCCCGGTCGACCGGCGGAATGCCGGGCGATCGCCGGTGCGGTCGATGCCGACGGCGAGCAGCGGATGCGTTTGCTGCAGCTGCGCGAGCGCGCGCTCCAGCTGCTGTGCCGAGACAGGCGACCTGAGTTCGATGATGAGCGAGAACTGCACTGGGTTGCGACTGATGTAGAGGTCGATGATGCGCTCGAACGCCCCCAGCGGGCGCAGGATCGGGTGTGCTTCAGAGTGGCGCATGCGGTCCTTCCTGTCGTTGTGCTCAGATCGATGATCAGCGGTCCTGGTCAGAGTCGACAGTGCTGGTCTTCCTTGGGGACTTTCAGGTCGATGAGGTAGGTGGCGAAGGCCGCGTTGACGCAGGGGTTGATCCCCTCTTGCGCGACGGTGTGCCGTGCACCTTCGACGGTGAGCACGGTGCCGCCGATCTCGTCGGCCAGGACCTTGCCTGCCGCGTAAGGGGTGGACGGGTCGCCGGTGATGGAGATGATCAAGGTGTCGGGCAGCCCTTTGACGTCCTGCGCGTAGGGAATGCCGAGGCTGGGCTCACCAGGCCAGGATTCGCACGCGTCCCGGCTGCCTCCTTCGACCTTCTCGCCGGTCGCCAGGTACGGGCTGGTCCGGACGATGTCGGCGCGCAGCCGGGCTTCTTCCTCGGGCGTGCGGCGCACCTCGTCGTTGCAGTTGACAGCGAGGTTCGCCTCGGAGAAGTTGGTCCACACGCCTGAGGCGTCCCGGCCGCCGAACAGGTCGCCGACCTCCATGATCTTCGTCCCGTCGCCCTGCTTGAGCTGGGCGAGGCCCTTGATGAGCACCGGCCAGACCTCGGGGTAATACAGGCCGGCGGTGACGCCTCCGGTGGCCTGGTTGAAGTTCAGCGTGCGCCCGTTGCCGGCGGGGACCGGCTTGTCGATCAGCGGCTGGACCAGCTTCTGGAAGGCTTCCGTGGCCTGGGCCGGGTCGGTCCCCAGTGGACAGTCCTTGTCGGTGGCGCAAGCGGCTGCCAGCTTTTCGAAGTTCTGCTGGAAGCCGGCCTGCTGGGTGAGCCGCCGCGGCGGGTTCTCCAGGGTGGGGTCCACCACGCCGTCCAGTACCAGTGCGCGCACATTCTTGGGGAACATCTCGGCGTAGACCGCGCCGAGCCGCGTGCCGTAGCTCTGCCCCGCGTAGGTCAGCTTCTCGTCGCCCAGAGCCGAGCGCAGGATGTCCATGTCCCGGGCGGTGTTACGGGTGCCGACCGCGGCCAGGATCTCCTTCCCGCCCGAGCCCTTCGCGCATCGCTCCGCCAGGCGCCGGGTGTCGTCCTCGCTCCACTTGCCCGACGAGGCCAGCAGTGTGGTCTGGTCCTCGCCGCGATCGCGTTCCTGGTCGGTGAAACAGTTGATCGCGGGCGTCGACGACCCGACCCCGCGCGGATCGAACCCCACCACGTCGAACCGTTGCGGCAGCGGGCTCTTCGCGAACGCGGTACTGAACGTCGTCGCCTGGGTCATGCCCGAACCGCCCGGGCCGCCGGGGTTGAGCACCAGCGAGCCGATGCGTTGACCGGGGTCCCCCTGGGCGGGAAGCCGGAGCACGGCGACCTGAATGGTCTTTCCCTTCGGATCCTGGTAGTCCAGCGGCACATTCAGCCGAGCACACTCGAAAGGCGCGGCGTAGAGCTTCTTCTCCCCCGGTGTGGAGCCGAAGCCCTCACACGAGCCGAACTTCAGCTTCTGCCCGTAGTACGCCGTCAATCCGGCAGGAGACGGCTGCGACTCAGAACCCGCCGAGGTCGGGGTGCTCGTGCAGGCGGCCGTCAACGCGAGTACCGCCGTCGCCCCGACAGCGGCACCGACGCGACCGGTGGTGCGCCGCCGAGTTACCGGTGAGCTGGACCGGTCCACTGGCGGGCCGGAGTCGTACAAGGCCATGGAAGTCTCCGGGATCGATCGTGGGCTAGGTGCGCCTTCGAGGAGACACTCGGCCGTAGCGGCACACTCAACCCCTATCGGTGTGATCTTGTCGACAGCTCGCGGCGCTCCCCGGCGTCCACTTGACTGTGCCCCGAGGGCACAGGTTCGGATGAGAAGAAGGCCAGCTTCTACGGGGCGTCCTACGGCACGGCGTTGGGCGCGGCGTACGTCTCGTTGTTCCCGGACAGCACCGACCGGATCGTGCTGAACAGCAACATCGGCGACACCCACCTCGACCGGGACGGACTGCGCCGGTACGGGCTCGGCATGGAGCAGACGTTCCCCGACTTCGCGAAGTGGGTGGCGGCGCGGCACGACTCCTACGGGCTGGGCCGCACGCCGGAGCAGGTGCGCGAGACCTACTTTCGCATCGCTGAACGGCTCGACCGGACACCGTCGCCCGACGGGATCACCGGTCCCATCTTCCGGCAGCTCACCCTCGGCCTCCTCTTCAACGAGATCCAGTACGGCGCCCGCGCCCAGCTCTGGCAGTCGTTGCTGAACCCCGGCAAGACGCCGGCAGCCGCGACCGCGGGGACGGCAGCGGCACCCAACCCTGGAGACAACGCCCTCACCGTGTTCCTGGCGGTGACCTGCAACGACATCGAGTGGCCCGAGGACGTGGACACCTACCGGCGGAGCGTCGCGCAGGACCGCGAGCGGTACCCGCTGTTCGGCGCGGCCAGCGCCAACATCACCCCGTGCGCCTTCTGGAAGCACGAGCCGTCCGAGCCGCCCGTCGCGATCAACGACAAGGGGCCGCGCAACGTGCTGAGAAGCGCTCCCGGCTGGTCACCGTCGACGGGAGTGGCATGGTGTCTACGTGACCGGTGGTAACGCCTGCGCGCTGAACCTCACCACTTCCTACCTGGTCGACGGCTCCATGCCGGCCGGTGACCAGACCTGCCGGCGGGGCTGACGTCGACCGTGCCCGATCCGGAGTTCGGGCGAGGGGCGCGGAACAGACGTTCCGCGCCCTCGAGGAAACCACCCCGTGCAGGTCGAGGTCCTGCAGCGCTTCGCGACCACAGCCCGGATTACTGAGCTGGATCGTCGTGCGGGCCGGACAGCAGTTGGCTGGTGCGCCGGAGAACGTCCAGCTGCGCGCTGTTGTAGAGCTCCGTCATGGCCTTGCCGACGGCCTGCTTGACGTAGCTCGCACTGTGCCGGGTGCCGGCGTTCGTGATCTTCACTTCAGGATGCTTCGCGTACATCTTGCGTACGTACGGGACCAGGTCCCGGGCCACAGTGGCGCGGGTCTGCTCATCGGCGTCCGCGGAAAGCGTGTCGAACCGTCCGGCTACCGGGTCGGTGATGGGCTCACGCAGCATGTCCGCCCAGGCTCCCAGGGTCTCTGCTCCGAGGACCCGGGTCAGCACGACGATGAATGAGCGGTCGGCGTCCGACATCCTCGCCACGACGTCGGAGTCCACGAAGCCGGGTGGCAGTTCGGCCGGCGTCGGTTGCTGCAGGATGACGCCGAGTTCGACGCGAGCGCGTTGGAGACGTTCGATGGTGGCCGCGAGTTCGGCGTCGAGGGTGCGCAGGGCCTCCGCGGGCTGGTGGTCGGTGTCATCCATGGTCGCGATCTGGGACAGCGAGAACCCGAGGTCCGTCAGGCGCTTGATGCGCAGGATCCGGACAAGGTGAGCCACCCCGTACTGCTTGTAGCCGTTGGCACGCCGCTGTGGTTCCGCCACCAGCCCGATGTCGTGGTAGTGGCGTACCGCTCGCAGTGTGGTGCCGGCGAGTTGAGCGATCTCGCGGGTACTCCAGGTCACTTCACTCCTCCGTCAACGGTGGGTGGCGCGGATATCGGCCGTCAGAGCCTGCCTGGGGCGTGGAACACGAGTTCAGGGTCGTACCTTTGTTTGGCGGCCAGCAGTCGCTCGGCATTCGGCCCGAAGACGGCGGCGGTGCGCTCTGTGTCCTCCGGCCCGAGCAGATTGGGATAACCGCCCGGAAGGCGGTCGGTTCCCCGTACCCAGACCCGGTGTCGCTCTTCACCGGCGTCCCCTGGCTCCCAGACCGCGATGGTCTCGACCATCAGGTGCGGCGTCCGGTTGCGGAAAGCGGTGGCGTCGGCAGGCACGCGAGCGGCCGCCCCATGAAGGCTGTGCAGCGAGATCGCGGACAGCGGCGAGGTCTTGGCGCTCGCGGTCTCGAGCAAGGTCTCCTGAACGGTACGGTCGAGTCCGGTGACTGTCCGCGTCGCGATCTCCACGTGGCGACCGGCCGGGAACATCGCGTCGATCTGTGCGAGCTGATCGACCATCGTGGTCGGCCCGACCTGCGCCGCCAGCGGCTCGCCGAGCGCGGTGAGCCGCTGCAGCACCTGGGTTCCCGCCTCGGGATCGCCGCACCAGGTCGGTGCGGCGAAGAGCGCCGGCTCACCGGTCGGGGTGGTGATGAAGCCGGCTTGCACGGTCAGCTCGTCCGGCCCGCGCAGCAGCGACTCCTCCAATTCCGGAAGGGCGTCGAACCGATACATGATCATCCCGGCCAGGATCGCCGGGACCGCGTGCAGCTGGATCCGCATCGTGGTGACCACGCCGAAATTGCCTCCACCACCGCGCAGCGCCCAGAGCAACTCGGGCTCGTGCTCGTCGTCGGCGGTGATCAGCGTGCCGTCGGCGAGCACTACGTCGGCCGACAGCAGGTTGTCGGCGGCGAGACCGAACCGGCCGCTCAGCGGCCCGTAACCACCGCCGAGCGTCAAGCCGGCCATACCGACCGAACCGGCCGTCCCGGTCACCGCGACCAGTCCGGCCCGCTGCGCGGCCGCGGCCACGTCGGCCGCGGTGGCGCCGCCCGCCACGGTGGCGACCGCGGTGGCCGGGTCGACGCTCACCTGTCGCATCGGATTCAGGTCGAGAGTCAGTCCGCCGTCGGCCAGCGCGCGACCGGCCCAGTCGTGCCCGCCGCCGCGGACCGACAACGGGAGACCCTTCTCCCGGGCGGTCCGAACCCCGGCCTGGACATCAGCCGTGTCCACACATCGAAGGACGGCAAGCGGACGGCTGGTCACCGCACCGTTCCAGATCGACAGGGCTGCTTCGTATTCCGTTCCGGATGTCAGCATGTCACTCACGTCGTCAGAGTACCGATATACTCATCAGAGTGAAACTCTGACGAAGGGACCCCGGGCTATGCTGCGATTGCCATGACCGAGCTTTCGAGAGGCCGCCGCGCCGAGTACGCCGCAGCCACCCGCACCGCCATCACCGACGCGGCGCGTCTGCTCTTCGCCCGTAACGGATTCTTCGCGACGAAGATCGACGACATCGCGGCGGAGGCCCGCGTCGCACCGGCCACGGTGTATGCGGTGGCCGGCGGCAAACAGGGCCTGATCCGGACGCTGGTCGACTTGTGGAGCCAAGCGCCGATCGTGGCGCAGACCCTCTCTCGGATCGAGACCCTCACCGACCCGGACGAGATACTGCGGCATACCGCCGCCGTGGTCAGGTCCATGCGTGAGACATACGGCGACATCATGCGGCTGGTGCTGTCGACCGCGCCACACAACCCCGAGGTCGCCGAGAACCTGCGCGTGGCCACGACGCGCTACCGCGATGCCATCGAAACCGTCGCCACCCGGCTCCGCGACGTCGGCGGTCTGCGCGAGGGAACGACGGTCGCGCAGGCGAGCGACATCCTCTGGTTCTACTTCGGATACTCCGGTTACTTCACCTTGCACGATGACAATGGCTGGACCTACGAGCAAGCGGAAAGCTGGCTGGTCGCTCAAGCCGCCGCGGCTCTTCGCTGACACTCGGTCGCTGCCGCCACCTCCGGCCGTACCTCGCAAGTAGTCGACTACTTGCGAGGTACGGCTTCACCTTTCCGCAAAGGCGGCTCTGTGCCCGGCCGTCAGAATCGGGAATTGAGGACGTGGTCGACGGCTGCGTGCAGCGTCTCGGTTTCGGTGGCCAGGATCGATTCTTCGGAGGGTAAGGCTCTCGCGATGGAGAGTCCGTTGAGGACGGTCACGAGGAATCTGGCACGCCGGCTGTTGTCGCCCTCGGCGAGCGCGCCTTCGTTGCTCAGGACGGTGAGCCAGTGCTCGACGCGGTGTTGCGCTCCCCGCTCGACAGTGAGATACGCTGCGCGGTTCTCGTCGGTCGGTTCAGGCTCGATATATGTCTTGAAGATCTCGCCCCAACCTGCCCGTGCCTGTTCGCCCACGCCGGCAAGAGCGAGCACTTTCCGCAGGCAATCGATCAGCCGGTCCCGCGCCGGTGCTGATCGGTCGTGGATCCTGTCGCTCGAGGTGACCATGTCGTAGATGCCGGTGAGTACGGCGTCCTGCAATGCGCGCTGCGTCGGGAAGTGATGCCTGAGCGAGCCGGTGCTCACCCTGGCCCGCGCCGCGACTGCCCGCACGCTGAGCCGTGCACCCGGATTCTCTCCGAACATCGCCACGGCCGCCTGAAGGATCCTGTCCCGGCTGCCGACACTCGGCTCCTGTTCCACCGACACCGCCTCTAATACACTGTGATACTGTCGCCGCTTGCCGCATTAGTACAGTGTACTAGAAACTGTGGTCGAAACGGCCGGCATGCGGTTGCCCGACTAACGAAATGGACGTGGACCCGTGCCTCTCTCCCACAAGTCGTTCCAGATAATCCGCGCTGACCTTCGGGGGCGCTCGCCAACGCGATCGTCGGCGACGGCTGGGTGTTCGGCACGGTCATCTTCCTCGTCAAGGTGTTCCCGACCGCGTTGTTGCTCATCACCCTCCCGTCACTCGCGGTCCCCTTGGATACGTACGCGGTCTGAGCCGACTTGGCTGGCACTGGCTCCCGGCACTCGCACTCTTCGTCATCGGTGCGATGTACGAGGCCATCGAGATCTACTTCCTTGTGCCGCTGGTGCTCGCATCGTGATCGCCGAACACCAGCGGCTGATAAATCGCACGATGCCGGGCGGTGCACCATGCTCAGTGCGACGACCGTCCTGTCCTGACCCTCACTGAATCGATCTCCGCCGGCGATGTCGGCGGAGGAGAGGAGACGCTCTTATGAACGAGTGGAGCCGACGTCGCGCGGCAAAGCGGGTGAAGCCCGGTACCGGGCGGGAACTGAAGCCATTCCGCTGGTGGCAGCCCTTCGCGCGATCGCTGTACTCACTCGCACTCGGGCACGACGGGCAGCGGGCGGTGTACGTCGTTGACGTACCTCATCGCCGTCGGTTCTGGTCGAACGACGGCAAGGGCGTCGCCGACCTCTACCTCGACGGCCGTCATCAGGCCGAATCCAGGCTCCCCGCCATCTTTCCCATCCCAGGCGGCACTATCGAGGTCGCGGAATCCCCGTTCGGGCTGAAGCGCTGCCACTACGTCGCAGCGGAGGGCGGGGAGTACCCGCTGATTCCGGATCGCTCCTCGGCCGAAGGACGCCGTGCTCAGCTCGCCCTCGAGCACCCCGCGCTGAGCCGCGCACTCAGTGTCACGTCGGTCACCCTGCTCGTGATCTCGGTACTCCTGCTCATCCCGCAGCTCATCGAGGTCGCCTTCAAACTGCCGCCTGTCGCGGCGCGCTTCGGGACCTTCGTCTCGCCCATCTCCCTTCCCGCGTGGCTCAACACCTTGATCACCATCGGTGCCACGCTGGCCAGCATCGAACGCGCACTCCGCCTACGCCACAACCGATTCCTCGATACCGTCGGCTAGTACCCCCGCCAGGACCTCATCCCGCGAGTGAGCCCACACCGCGACGGTTCGGCCTTGTCCAATGAGCCATCGGCGGAGAGGCCGCCGGTGTCAGGCGCAGCTGTGCCGTGAGCGGGCGTCCGCCACGCGGTCAGAGGCCGACGCCGGCGGAGACCACCGCCGGCGCCGCGAATCCCCATGGTGGCAGCAGGGTCTTCCCGTCGGGATGGGTGCTGATGGTCAGCCAAGTCGAAACGGTGGCGGCGATCGCGACGTGCGGAATCGGCCACGCGAGGGCCGCTCCGAGTATCAACAGCACGATCGCACACCACGGCCGGGTGACCGCCGTACCCGGGGGAGGACGGCGGACTGCGGGTCGACGTGCTTCTACCCTGGCCCGAATACCCTGTTCAGGACCGGGGGTGCGCAGAGGAGATGTGTTGCGGTGCGTGGAAGGCGCGATCCGCGACCGTGCCGCCAATGCCTGCGCCGTCTTCAGCCGATGCGACTATCCACTGAGGACACTCCGTTCCTCGTCGGACAACACCCGAACCAACGACTCAGGATAGGTAGATCAACAGCACTCTCAGTGAGTGACTGCAGGGTCTCACGGCGCGTGACATGTCGACCTTGTCTTGCCTGCGAGATCGGCAAGTGGTCTCTTGGCTGTGGTCGAAGGCATATCGTCCGCTTCTGATTGCTGGGCATTGCGCAGGCTGCGGCGTCGCCCCGACCGCTCAGAGTCCTTCTGACTTTGTCATGACGATGCCTCGCTGAGGCTGACCGACCAGGTTTCTCGACCTATTCGGGCAGACCTGAGCAGGCTGCGTGTTAATCCGCCGATGTCGCTGGCAAGGTGGATCCTGCTCGCCTTGTTTGGGCGAACGTCGTCGCGGACTCAGTTCACTGTAAGGAGCCCGAAGCCGGATGATCAGTTGGGATCGCTGCGGTGACAGCATCATCGGGATATTCAGTCCTCGACAGATACACTGGTTACGCAAACACCTTACCGATTACCGATATCGCGTCGAAAGAGGGTTGTCGGGGTGTTATGACGACCCTGTTATTGCAGCTGTGTTTGCGAACAACACAGAAGACAAGCTTGATCTTCGACTCGGTCGGACGCGGCAGTCGATCATGGTGTTGCTCGATGCTTTGCCCGCGCGCGGTGGCGTCATCGAAGTTTGTGGCGACATCAGCCGAATGACATGGGTCTGGACTCTGCAAGAACTTCGTATCGCCGTCGCGGCACGGCTTGCTGGCTCGCCGAACACTTCGGCCTCACGTGTCGGTGCCGATGCGCCGGCCAAGCTGCAGACCTGGCTCTCGAACATTGTTGAATCCCTCGTAAATGCGGGCGAGCTGCCGCTGGCGCTCAACGGCCCGAACAACGGTTCTCAGTCGCGGCAATAACAGCGGAGGAGTGTTCATGTCACAGCACCAAGCACACCACCAACGAGACGACGACGGACCCCGGCCGGAGCCGGGGCCGACGAGTGCGGCTGACGCGACTTCTCGCAAGGACAAGGAACACGAATTCGACGCGCTCATTGGCGAGATCGATTCGATTATCGATGAAACCGGAGTTATTGAATATGTTCAAAAAGGTGGGCAGTAACTTTACCGACACTGCTCGTCATGCTTCGCTGGCCGGTGGTGCGGAAGCGCGTCAGCGATGGCGCTCTTACTTCTGTCGTTCTGGCCGAGAAGAGTGAGTACGTTCCGTGCATCGTGTGCGAGTTTCTCACCCGCTGGCGTGGGCGAGAGGTGCGAGCAGCGTCAACGTTCGCTTCGAGAAGTGTTATGGCGGTGGCGTTTTCGAGTTGTCGGACTTGATCTGCGAGCGTGGCCTTTCTGATCCCGAGGTGCTTGGCCGCGTGCTCCAGGTCTCGATGTCCGGGGGTCTCCAGGAATCGTTGGATGCGTTGTTCGACTTCGCGGCCGGCGAGAACGGTTCAGGTAGTGGGGGAGAAGACGGCGGGGCCGCCGCTCGGCCATCCGGGCGATGCTCCTCGGCCTGCTCGGGGCCGGAGCGTGAAGTCACGCGTCCTCCGGGGCGTCGGCGTAGAAATCCCCCTCGGCGTCGAGGTCATTGAGGTCGTCGGCTCGATCACCACCTCGCTGGACGGCGTGGGCTTCTCGGCCTCGCGTCCGTCCCACGGCAGGACGTTCTGGGTTCTGAAGCCGGCCAGGACGACGAGGGGGAGCAAGGTCACCCCACCCCGCCATCGAGCAGCCAGTTGTACCGCAGCCGCAGCGCCCGTTCCGTGCTGGCCAGCGCGGCGGCGGCACCGACAGCGATGTTGAGCCACCCCGGCAAGTCCACCGGCGAGGTGAAGGTCCCGATATGTGCCGCGATCGGCGCCGACTGGGTCAGCTTCTCCAGCAGCTGCATGACCAGGACGGCCAAGGAGATGAGCAGCACGATCGTGGAGAGGACGCTGATCCCGCGGCTGAGCCCGGGGTGGGCGTGGTCTAGGTGGGCGCGGCGCCCTTCGGCCGAAACGCGGTCCGGCTGGAGCCGCCGCTCGGCGCCGTCAGCGGTGACGTAGTGACACCGCTTAAGTCCGAAGGCGCTCTTCTTCACCTCGATCTTGCCGCCCGGGACGGGGAAGGCGGCGGGGAGCCGGGACCGGGCCTGATGCCCGCCGTCGACGTACAGATCGGCGTTGGCGTATCCGGCGGAGTCGGTCCGGTTGTGCCGGACGTCGACGGCGTAGACCGTGTGCCCGCCCTCGCCGTCGGCCAGCCGGAGGTAGAACAGGGCGCGGCCGAACAGCTGCCACCACCGGAACCGCGGCAGCGCGTGCCCGTCGCCGGACTTGACCCGCCGGGCAGCCCGGCGACCGCGCATGTCGTCGAACACGACCAGGCGCGCGCTCACCGGGCCGGCTCCGCCGCGCAGGCGAGGTCCTGCGCGGGGCGTTGCCCGGTGGTCAGGAACTCCGTCGCCGCGCCGTTGGCGCACTGGTTGCCGCTCCACGGGTAGAGCCCGTGCCCGCCCTGATCTGCGGTCACCATCGTGGCCCGCTGCCCGAACGCCCGGCGCAGGTCCTGGGCTCCGGCCAACGGCGTGGCCGGGTCGCGCTCGTTCTGCAGCAGCAGCACGTTCGACGGGCCCCGGCCCCCGATGCGCACCGGCGGCTCGGTGCGCTCGTCCGGCCAGAACGCGCACGGTCCGATGTTGGCCGTGACCGCGCCCAGCATCGGGTACTTCACCCGGTCGACGGAGACCGCG
Organism: Amycolatopsis sp. NPDC039088; assembly: GCF_055598845.1. Lineage (NCBI taxonomy): Bacteria > Bacillati > Actinomycetota > Actinomycetes > Pseudonocardiales > Pseudonocardiaceae > Amycolatopsis > Amycolatopsis sp. NPDC039088. The sequence continues at coordinate 91,102 of NZ_JBVKAE010000031.1, forward strand.
CGCTGGTAGTCCCGGATCGAATCCGGCCAGCGCGAATCACCGCAGATCACGTACAGCCGGGCGGACATGAAGTTGTCGACGTCGGTCACCGGCGGCATGGTCACCGGCTGGTTCGCCTCGATCGCCTGCCAGCTCTTGGCCAGCGCGGGGAAGGCGGCGTCGATGTAGAGGTATTGGAAGGTGAGCCCGCGGAAGATCATTCCGTTCACGCCTTGGACCGGCTCGGCGTCCACCCTCTTGGCCAGGTCGAAGTACTTGGCGGTCACCTGTTCCGGGGTGATGCCCAGTCCGTATTCGGGGTGTGCGGCGGCGTAGGCGGCGAAGTCCGGAAACCGGTCCTCCATGCCGCGGGCAAGCCCGCGCATGGTCGTGACGTCGTAACCGCCGGTGCCCATGTTGCTGTCGAGCACGATCCGGTCGCCGCGGTCGGGGAACATCGTCGCGTACACGGCACCGAGGTAGGTGCCGTAGGAGGCGCCGAGGAAGGAGACCTTCGGTTCGCCCAGCGCCTGCCGGATGCGATCCATGTCGCGCGCGGTGTTCGCGGTCGTGGTGTGCGGCAACATTTTCCCCGTCGGCGAGGTGGCGCACTGCCGGGCGATGGTGCGGGCGTAGCCGGCTTCGCGGGTGACGTCGGCCGGGGTGTGCGCGTACGGGGCGAAAGCACCTCGTGCCTGTTGCTCCGGGGTCGTCTGGCAGGTCACCGGCGTGCTGCGGCCGACACCGCGTGGGTCGAACCCGATGAGGTCGTAGGAGTCCAGCACGTCCTTGGGAAGCCCGGAACCGGCGAGCGTGGCGGGGTAGCTGAGTCCGTCACCGCCGGGGCCACCGGGATTGGTCAGCAGCACTCCGCGACGCTTGGCCGGGTTTTCGCTGGCCAGCCGGGAGATCGCGATGGTGATCCGCTCGCCACCGGGGTGGCGGTAATCCAGCGGGACGTCGAGGGTCGAGCACTCGAGCCGTGGTGCGGCCACGCCCTCCGGGCACGCGCCCCACGGCAAAGTTCGCGCCGGTGCCGAGCCGGCGGGAACGGCGGTGGCCAGCAGGGCGGTCGCGGCGAGGGCGATCGGCAAGATTCTGCGCATTTCCTGTCCTCCAGTGTCGAAGCTCGCGGGTGTGTGCTCCGACTGGGAAGAAGTCTGTCCACTCGGCACCGCGAGCACATCGGTCCCGCGGCTGGACCGCATTGGCCCGGGGTCGAGTGCGGTGGTGCGACTCCGGTCGAGGGGTGGACGGGCCCTGGGGCTCCTGCGCCGGACCCGGGATTTGGCGACAATGACCGGGTGAGCACGGATTCAGCACCACGGTCATGGAGGTGGTGGGGCCAAGCGTGGCGGCTGGTGGTGGCCGCGCTGCTGGGCCTCCCCTTCTGGTTCTCCACCGCCGCGCTGGTGCCATCCGGATGCGCGGTGAACACATGCTCCTGGCTGGTCACCGGCGATCCGCTGACGGCCCTCGCCTGCCTGGCGCTGCTGCTGTGGCGGCGGCGGTTCCCGTTCGCCGTGGCCATGGCGATCACGGTCGCCTCGAGCGTGTCGACGCTGGCCGCCGGCGCGGCGCTGCTGGCCTTGTGCTCGATCTCGACCCGCCGCCGCCCGGTCGAGATCGGCGTGGTGATGCTGGCCTTCATGACTGCTTCGCTGGTGCTGTCGGGCATCTACCCGCTCGACGCCCCACCGGTTTCGGTGTGGCTCCAGCTCGTTGTCCCCGTGCTGAGCGCGGGTACCGCGGCGGCCATCGGCGCGGCCGTCGGTGCCCGGCGCGTCGAAGCGCGGTCCCTGCTGGAGCGCGCCGAAAGCGCGGAACAGGAACAGCGGGCACGAGCCGCGCAGGCCCGCGCACAGGAGCGGAACCGGATCGCCCGCGAGATGCACGACGTGCTCGCGCACCGTATTTCCCTGATCGCCATGCAGGCCGGGGTGCTGGACCACCGCGGCGACCTCGCCGCCGAGGACACCCGCGTGCTGATCCGCGGGATCGTCGACGGATCCCAGCAGGCACTGGAGGAACTGCGGGACGTGCTCGGTGTGCTCCGGGGCGATCCGGACCGCCCGGAACCACCGCAGCCCTCGCTCGACCGAGTGCCCGACCTGATCGCCGGCTCCCGCGGTTCCGGGCTGGACGTCACGCTCATCGACACCGTGGTGGGCGAACCGTCCGATCTCATAGGGCGGACCTGCTATCGCATCGTCCAAGAAGGACTGACCAACGCCGCCAAGCACGCCCCCGGGGCACAGGTGCGGGTAATCCTGGAGGGAACCGCCGGGGACGAACTGCGCGTCGGCGTCCGGAACGCACCCGCCACCACGACCGGCGCCCGGCCACCGGTCTCCGGATTCGGGCTGCTCGGCCTCAGCGAACGCGTCGCCCTCGCCGGCGGCACCCTGGACCACCGCCCGGTGCCCGGCGGCGGCTACCAGCTCACCGCGCGACTACCCTGGCCGAATCGGAATCACGGCAGGGGAGCCTGAGTGGACAGTGAGCGCGAGCCGACGCGGGTGGTCATCGTCGACGACGACCAGTTGGTGCGGATGGCCCTGCGACTGGTCCTCGACGGTGAGCCGGACCTGACCGTGGTCGCGGAAGCGTCCGACGGGGACGCCGCACTCACCGTGGTGGAACAGCAGCGGCCGGACGTGGTGCTGATGGACGTACGCATGCCCGGCCGCGACGGGCTCAGCGCCACCCGCGAACTGCTCGCCCGCCCGTCACCGCCCAAGGTGCTCATGCTGACCACGTTCGACTCCGACGACCTGGTGCTCGGCGCCCTGGAAACCGGGGCGCTCGGCTTCGTATTCAAGGACACCCCGCCGGCGCGCATCATCGACGCGGTGCGCGTGGTCGGCGAGGGCAATCCCGTGCTGTCCCCGGCGGCCACGGCACGGGTGATCGCCGCCGCCACCGGGCCACGGTCGTCCAGCACTCGCCGTGAGTCCGCGCGCGCGAAACTGTCCACTTTGACCAGACGCGAGCTCGACACCGCGCGGGCCATCGCCGACGGGCTGGGCAACCCGGAGATCGCCGAACGACTGCATATCAGCGTCGCGACGGTGAAAGCACACACCGGCAACCTTTTCGCCAAGCTGGCGGTCGAGAACCGGGTGCAGATCGCTCTTGTGGTCCGCGACGCGGACGACTGAAGTAGGCAAGCAGGCCCCCGTGGTCTGGTTGTCGCTTACTCCAGTGTCAGTGTCTTGATCCAGTCGGTGAGGACGTCGGCGTAGCGGACAGCCCACCCCAGGCGGCAAGAACACCCCGACGACACCCGGCCCGGCAATCGCGTCGGTATCACCATGCACGACGAGGATGTGATCACCTCGTCGGAGGCACCTTTACCGTCCGTGAGACGGATGAACTTCGCTCCGGGTGTTCTTCGAAAATCAACCTCCTGCGGGGCGTGCACAGCGCTTACGAGAGACAGGGGACGTCCGCTCGTCGGGATGTCGCGCACCGGGAACCGGCTGTGCGGCCACACCTCTGGTCAGGCGACCGGGATGCCCTCCGGCTCCCTGAGCTGGCGTCGGGAGGAGATGCCGAGCTTGCGGAAGATGTTGCGCAGGTGCGCGTCGACGGTGCGGGGCTGAGGAACAGCCGTGCCGCTACTTCTTTCGAGGTCGCTCCGGTCGCGACGAGCCGTGCGATGAGTGTTTCTTGAGCGGTGAGCGCCTCGGATGTGTCAGCGGTCTTTTTCCGTGCCACCTCACCGGTCGCCCGCAACTCGTTGGCGGCGCGCAATGCGAATGCCTCCATGCCCATGTCCGCCAACGATTCGTGCGCGGTGCGTAGCTGTTCGCGGGCGTCCTTGCGGCGGCTCTCGCGGCGCAGGCGGTGCCGTGCAGGCGTTCGACCTTGCCGCAGGTCTGCGGGTGATATGGGCTGGAATGGATCACCCGGCTGCCGTGGGCGGCGGCCACGGTTCGGGAGAAAACGCTGGTCAGGGTCTTGTCGCGGGAGCGGTGCGGGTGGGCCCAGGCGGTACCGTTGTCGGCCAGGATCAACCCCGGTGCACCCCAGTCGGTGATGGCGTCGCTGATCGCGGCCAGGGCGGCGGCAGGGGTCTCCGCGGGCGCGACATGGCTGGCCATCCAGACCCGCGAGCAATCGTCGAGCACGTCGATGGCCACCACCACGCTGCCATCGGCCAGGGTGTGCTCGGTGCCGTCGATCTGATAGCAATCCCGCGGCCGGGCATAAGCGAACCGGCGCCACGACGCGCGTGGACGCTTCTTCGGGTTCTTCTCCAGCAGGCCGTTGCGGTCCAGGATCCGGTTGATCGTGGCCCGCGCCGGCACCGGGGTCCCGCCCGGCCAGCCGGGGCTGTTCGCGAGTGTTTCCAGCTCCGCCCGAATGTTGTCCGCACCGTTGTCCGGAGCCAGCTCCTCCCGCAACCGCAGGATCGTCGCCACGACCTCCTCCGGCGTGGCATTCGGGCTCGTCTTCGGCCGCCGCGACCGGGGCCGCCACTCGCCCTCGGCCCGAATCCGGGCGCGGTGCCGGTAGAACGTGCGCGGATTCACGCCATTCACCCGGCACCACTCGGCCACATTCTCGATCTCCGGATCCACGATCAGGGTCGCGTCCATGAGCCTCATCTTCGCCTGCTTCCTCGCCACGACACAAAGTCATAGCGCGATCAAGCGACACATCAGATGAGACCCACAGCACGACAACTCTCATGAGACTGAAGAACGGTTCCAACCGTCACTACCACTCACGACCAGGACTCGCTGTAGCTCCGCCTGTGTTCTGCGCGCCGAAGCGCAGGCCGTCGAGGAGGAGCGCGGTGATGCGCACGGCTTCGTCCTGCCAGCCCTGCGTGGTGTGCATTCCGCAGATGCCTCCCAGCGCGCGCAGCAGTGTGTGTCCGCCGACGTCGCCGCGGAGGGTGCCAGATGCTGTGCCCGCTTTGAGCAGCCGATCGAGGGCCTGCGCCATCTGCGTTCGGGCGTCATCGAAGACCGGTGAGTCCGTCGCCATGATGCTCTCCAGAGTGACGGCCATTCCCTTGCCCACGGCCGCGTGCTCCACAAGTAGCAGCAGGAAGCGCCGGAGGGCCTCGTCCGGGGCGTGCCGGTCGAGGAGTTCCGCGGGCGCGGCGCATAGCTGGTCGACCTCCTGACGGTAGACCTCCTCGACGAGGGCTTCGCGTGTCTCGAAGTGCCGGTAGAGCGTGCCGACCGCGACCCCGGCTCGCCGAGCGATCTCTTCGACGTGCGCGTCGGCCTCGCCGGTGAGGAACGCTTGCCGTGCCGCGGCCAGGAGCGCCTCGCGGTTGCGCCGCGCATCGACGCGCAGCGGACGTGACGACGGCAACAGTACCTCCATAAGGTGAGTCAGGTTCAGGTTAAGTATAGTTTCCGGAGTCGGGTTCACTTTACTGGAGGGACACTCTCATGACGATTCCGGACGAGGGGCTCAGCGGCCTCCGCGTGCTGGTCACCGGTGGCAGCCGCGGCCTGGGCGAGGCGACTGCCCGGCGCTTCGCCGCGGCTGGCGCGACGGTGCTGACAGCCTCGCGCAGCGCGCCCCCGGAGGATCTGCCGGTCACTTTCATCCCCGCGGACCTTGCGACGGACGAAGGAGCAGCGGAGCTCGGCCGCCGAGTCATCGACAGCGTGGGCGGCGTGGATGTCCTGGTCAACAACGCGGGCGCCGCGAGCGCCCCGATGCCGACGCTGAAACGGTCCGACGAGTCGTGGCTGGCGGACCTGGAGATGAACCTGCTCAGTGCCGTCCGGCTCGACCGGGCCCTGGTGCCGGGGATGGTCGAGCGAGGGGCTGGCGTGGTCGTGCACGTCTCATCGATCGCGAGCCGCCTGCCGCAGCGCACCGAAGCGTCCTACGCAGCGGCGAAGGCGGCGCTCAACACCTACAGCCGCGAGCTGGCGACCGAGGTGGGCGAGCACGGGGTGCGGGTGGTGTGCGTCCTGCCGGGCTTCGTGGCCACCGAGGGCGCCGTCGAGCACCTCCAGCGCATCGCCGACCAGCAAGGCGTTGGCGTGGACGAAATACAGCAGCAGATCGTGGATCACCTGAACGTGCCGATGGGCCGGCCCGGCGACCCCGAGGACGTGGCGGAGATGATCGCGTTCCTCGCGTCCGGCCGCGCGAAGTGGCTCACGGGAGCCGAGTTCCGGGTCGACGGCGGCATCATCCCGGCGGTATGACCCCGGGACAAACACCGGGAGAGGGCAGAAAACAAGCATGGACATCAATCTCAGCGCCGTGATCATCGACGTTGCCGAACTGGGACCCGAGAGTGCGTTCTGGCACCGGCTCCTGGGCGGCTCGATCGCGAAGACCGAAACCCACCACTTCCTCCGAACCGACGGATTCCCGGTGTTCGTGATCCAGTCGGCTCCGGGGCATATCCCCCCGAACTGGCCGTCGGGCATCCCGCAACAGATGCACCTCGACCTGACGACGGACGACCTCGCGGCCGCGGACCGGCTGGTGCTTGAGGCAGGCGCGCGGCGGCTACGGCCCACTGACGACGTCAACCCCGCATCGCAGAAGGGCGGACGGGTCTACGCCAGCCCGGCCGGACACCCCTTCTGCCTCCGGGCGACCTGAGGTACATCGCGTGCCACGCCCGCAGATCTCTGCGATCGCTCGTGTCGGGGCCGCCGGCACGTCGAGCGTTCCGGTTCACGGTGAAGACCGGCGCAAGTAGTCGACTACTTGCGAGGTTGCCCCGGTCCGGAACGTTGATCAACCCTCTGAACCCCCAGGATGAAAAGGCTCAGTGCGTCGTCCCCGGTGGGGTGAATTCGAGAAGGGCGTTCATCCGCTGCAGGACGTCCACCTGGGCGGGGTTGTACAGATCGGCCACCCCGTGAAGGACGACCGGTTTCGTGAGGGCTTCCCAAGTCGTCGCGTCCAGCAAAGCGGGATTTGCCGCGTACTGGTCACGGGCGAGCGGTGCGAGCCCCTCGGCGATACGTTGCCGCGTCGCGTCGTCGGCGTCCTCCGGCAGCACGTCGAACTCCGTCTGCACGGCCGAGCGGGACTCCGGTTGCATTTCGTGCAGTGAGGTCATCGTCGCCGGGTCGAGCACGGTCGAAAAGATCATCATCAACGATCGTTCCTCCTCCGGCATGCCTTCGACGTTCCCGTCGTAGCCAGGAGGCAGGTCCAGCAGGCTGCGGCGGCCCAGGATCATCGCCAGCTCGTCGCGCATCCGCTGCTGCCGTTCGATACTCGCCCGCAGTTCCTCGTCCAGCGCGCGCAGCGTCTGCTCCGCGTGCTCGTCCGAGACCGCCATCGCCGGGATCTCCGCCAGCGGCACGCCCAGGTCGGCCAGCCGCCGGATCCGCAACAACCGGATCAAATGCTCGACGCCGTACCGTTTGTACCCGTTGTGCGCCCGTTCCGGCTCGTCGAGCAAGCCGATCCGGTGGTAGTAGCGGACGGTTTTCAGCGTCGTGCCGGCCAGCTCCGCCAGCTCACGTGTACTCCAGGCCACCTTCCGCATTGGACACCGTGCCCCAGGGGCACAGTCAAGCGGCGCCCCGCACGGGTGATCCATGCGGACGGCCGTCACTTGACCATGCCCCGACGACACGGTTTGGAATACGACCGTCGGTGACCACACCAAGATCGGGGAGAGATGAGACGGAAACGTGAGATGGGCCGAGGTGCCGCCCTGGCGGTGATCCTCGGTCTCGCCGGGTCGGTGTTCGCGGCGCCCGCCTGGGCGGGCGAACCCTCGAAAGGGCTGACATGGGCACCGTGCCCCGAGGACGTGCCGGTGCCGGCGGGCATCGTGCTGCGGTGCGCCACCGTGCCGGTGCCCTTGGACTACCGGACGCCGGGAGGCGAGCGGATCGAGATCATGATCTCCCGGCTGGCCAGCACGAAACCCGCGTCGCGGCGGGGCGTGCTCATGCTGAACCCGGGCGGTCCTGGTGGGGCAGGCCTGTCCGTTCCCGTGGACCTGGCCTCGCGCGGCCTGCCCGCGAGTGTCCTGGACGGCTACGACCTGATCGGGATGGACACTCGCGGGGTCGGGCATTCGACTCCGGTGAGCTGCGGGTTCACGGCAGAGCAGGAGTACCTGGGGAACATCCCGCCGTACGCGGTGGACGACGCGGCGGTCGCCGAGCAGGCGAAGGTCGCGAAAGCGGTGGCCGCGCAGTGTGCCGCGAACGACAAGGACGGCAGGCTGCAGCATATCTCGACGGCGAACATGGCGAGGGACCTGGACCGGATCCGGGCCGCGCTCGGTGAGGACAAGGCCAGCTTCCTGGGCTATTCGTACGGCTCGGCGCTCGGTGCGGCGTACGCGTCGATGTTCCCGGAGACGTCCGACCGGGTCGTGCTTGACAGCAATGCCGGCGACACCCATCTCAATCGCGAAGGGCTGCGCAGGTTCGGGCTCGGTGCCGAGGAGACCTTCCCGGACTTCGCGAAGTGGGTGGCGGCACGGCATGAGTCGTATGGTCTCGGCCGTACAGCCGCAGAGGTGCGCGGGACGTACTTCGCGCTCGCGGAGAAGCTCGACAAGACGCCGGTGAACGGCCTCGACGGGCGGTCGTTCCGGCTGGCCACGTTCGCGGCGTTGTACGCGCAGACGAGGTACGGGCAGGCGGCGCAGGAGTGGCAGTCGGTCCGTGACGGCGACAAGGTAGCGGCGCAACGCCTCGCCACGGAAGCGAAGCGCCTGTCACCCGCGGCGGCACCGTCGCCGACGGACAACCCGTGGTCGGTGTTCCTCGCGGTGACGTGCAACGACGTCGCCTGGCCCTCGGACGTGCGTACCTATCAGCGTGGCGTGGCCGAAGACCGCGAGCGGTACCCCCTCTACGGCGCCGCCGGCGCGAACATCACGCCGTGCGCGTTCTGGTCTTACGCACCGGCCGAACCTCCGGTGGCGGTCAACGACAAGGGGCCGGAGAACGTGCTGGTCGTACAGAACCGGCGGGATCCTTCAACACCGCTGCGGGGCGGTCAGCTGATCGACGGCAAGTTCGGTGACCGGTCGCGGCTGGTGACCGTCGAAGGCAGCGGTCACGGCGCGTACGTCCTCGGCGGCAACGCCTGCGCGCTGAACACCACCACGGACTTCCTGATGTCCGGGAAGCTGCCGAAGCGCGACGTGTTCTGCCTGTGATCGACAGAGGTGGGGCCTAGGTCGCGATCCTGGGCCCCACCTCTGCTCAAGCGCACGAGACACCGCCTCGGCCGTCATCGATAGTGCGCAGGCTCGAGCAGGGCCAAGAGGATCCGCCGCAGCTCGGTGCGATCGCGAGGCGCGATCCTCGCCAGCCTGCGGTCGAACTCCGTCGCGAGCGCCGCGAGCGCACGGTCGCGCGCCGCCTCGCCCTCGGCGGTGAGTACCAGCCGATGCCGCCGCAGGTCCGCGTCGTCGATCTCGCGTCGTATGAACCCTTTCGCGACGAGGCTGCGCACGTAGACCGTCACGCTCGCCTTGGGAATCATCAGCGTCGCCGCCAGCTCGGCCGGGTACGGCGACGCGGCCACCTCGGCGAGCACGAAGAACTCCTTCGTCTCGAGTCCGAGTTCGGCCAGTTCGGCGCTGCAGGCGTCCATCACGACGGTCAGCAGGCGGTGGTTCAGCGTCCACAGCTGGGCGGCGTCAGCCGACACGTGAGCCCCTTCATCCGGATGGTACAGTTCTAAACTAGTTTAATAACGTACTAACAAGCACTTCGGACTGATCGACTATCGAACAAACCATACGCGGAAGGTGCCATCAGGTGCTTCAACACGTCACGATCCCGCGCGGGCCGATCGAGCTCGCGGCCGACCTTCACCTGCCCGGCGACCTCGGCGACGCTGCGCCGCTGCGTGCCGTGGTGCTCTCCACGCCTGGCAGCAGCGTGAAGGAGCAGATCGGCGCGAACTACGCGTCCCGTCTCGCCGCTCGGGGCATCGCGGCGCTGGTGTTCGACCCCGCCCATCAGGGGCAGAGCGGCGGTGAGCCTCGCGACCTCGAGGATCCGTACCGTCGCGGTGAGGACATTTCCTACGCGATCGACGCGCTCAGCACGATCCCCGGCATCGCCCCGGAGCGTATCGGCGTCCTCGGCATCTGTGCCGGCGGCGGCTACGCGGTGCACACCGCTCGCACGGACCACCGCGTCAAGGCGATCGGCACGGTCGTCCCGGTCAACATCGGCGCGTCGTTCCGCGGCTTTCAGCCGGAGGGCCCGGCGGCCGCGCTCGACGCCTTGGCCGGTGCGCGTATCGAGGAGACCCGCGCCGGTGAGCTGAGCCGCGTGAACTGGCTGCCCGACACCTTGGAGGACGCCGCCGCGGCCGGGCTGACCGATGTCGACACAACCCAGGCGATCACCTTCTACCGCACAGAGCGGGGCAGGAACGAGCACTCGACGAACCGCCGACTTTCCCGTGGCGACTCGCTGCTCCTGGGCTACGACGCGTACCACCTGGTCGATCAGCTCATGACCCAGCCGCTGCAGGTCATCCTCGCGGGACGCATCGGCAACACCGGCTCCTACGAGTCCGGCACGCAGCTCTGGAAACTGGCACCCGACCCGGTCGATCTCATGGTGATCGAGGGCGCCGGCCATTACGAGCTGTACGACGAGCCCGAGTACGTCGACGCCGCCGTCGATCGGCTCGCCGACTTCTATTCGGACAACCTGTGAGGCGATGACCGGTTTCCGTACTGCTTGGGCGGGTCGGCTCAGGCTTGGGGGGCGAGGTCGGCGTCGTGGACGAGCAGGGCGATTTGGACGCGGTTGTCGAGGTCCAGTTTGGTGAGGATGGCCGAGACGTGGGTCTTGACGGTGGCCAGGCCAAGGTGGTGGCGGGTGGCGATGTCGGCGTTGGAGCGTCCGGCACCGACGTCGATGGCCACTGTGCGTTCTCGCGGGGCGAGTGAGTCCAGGCGTTTGCGCGCGGCTTCGGCGCGGGCGTCGCGTCCGGGGCCGGCGCTCGCGACGCGGTCGATGAGGCGGCGGGTGACCTCGGGCGAGAGCACGGGCCGTCCCTCGGCGGCCTGGCGGATGGCGACGACGAGTTCCTCCGGCGGGGTGTCCTTGAGCAGGAACCCTGCCGCGCCCGCGCGCAGGGCGCGCAGGACGTGGGCGTCGGAGTCGAAGGTGGTGAGCACGACCACCTTGGGCGCGTCGTCGCGGGCGAGGAGGGTCTCGGTGGCGGTGATGCCGTCGGTGCCGGGCATGCGGATGTCCATCAGGACGACGTCGGGGGAGTGGCGGGCGGCCAGTTCGATCGCTTCCGCGCCGTCGGTCGCCTCGGCGACCACCCTCAGATCGGTGGCGCCACCCAGCATCATGGTCAGCCCGAAGCGTACGACCGGGTCGTCGTCGGCGATGAGCACGTCGATAGTGGTCACGTCGGCCACGGTAGCCGGACTCCCAGCCGCCAGCCGCCGGTGCGGGTGGGGCCGTGCTGAAGGTCGCCGCCGACGAGCGTGACCCGTTCGGCCAGGCCGCGCAGGCCCGCTCCGGAGCCGGGCGGCGCTGCGGCGGGATGCCCGGGTGGTGCCTCGTTGACGACCTCCGCGCTCAGGTGCGCGCCGGGGTCGGCGGTGATCGTGACGGCGATCGGGGCGGCCGGGGCGTGCTTGCGCGCGTTGGTCAGGCCCTCTTGCACGAATCGGTACAGGGTGCGGCCCAAACCTGCCGGGACCGCGTGGGCGCCGATGCACACGCCGGGCTCGTCGCGCAGCCGCACGTCGGTGCCGGTGAGGGCGGTTTCCTCGACGAGTTCGGCGATGTCCGTGACGCCGGGAAGCGGCACGTCACCGTCCGGGGCGCGCAGCACCGAGATGACCTCGCGCAGGTCCTTGAGCGCGCGGTGAGCGCTCTCCCGGATCAGTTCCGCGGCTCGCCGGGCGTCCTCGGCCGTGGCGGTGCGGTGGTAAGCCAGGGCGCCCGCGTTGATGGCGAGCAGGGACAGCCGATGGCCGAGCACGTCGTGCATCTCCCTGGCCAGCGCCTCACGGGCCTCGAGCCTGGCGTGCTCGGTGCGCAGCTGAGCTTCGACCTCGGCGGCCACGGCCCGCTCGCGCAGCGACGCGATGAGCTGGCGACGGCCGCGCCTCAGCAGACCCCACGCGACGACCACGACGTGCACCAGCAGGATCCACGAGACGAACACCCACGTCGACAGCAGGGGTTCGGGCCGCAACACCTGGTAGACCGCGTGGGTGAGCACGCTGCCCACGGCGAGCAGTACGACGGTCCGCGTCGAGCGGTGGATGGCCACGGTGAACAGCAGGACCAGCGCCGCGGGTGAGACGGTCTCGGAGAAGGTGGTCAGTACCACCAGAACGGTGGCCAGCACCGTCGGGTAACGGCGTCGCCACCAGAGCGCGAGACAGCCGAGTGCCCCGGCGGCGATGTCGGCGATCATGATCCAGCCGGGTGTCGTCGGCGCGATCTCCAGCCGGAGGACCACCAGCGTCAGCACTGCCAACACCGCGAGCACGAACAGCCCGCCGTCGGCGACCCGCTGCCGGCTGTCCGCTGTGTCGTTCACGGTGCCGAGCCTAGACAAGCCACCGCCCCGCCACCTCCCACCAAAGACGGAGGTGCGGCTCCGACTTCGGTTGGGCGGTCCGAGCCCGGCGACGGATCCGCCGGCGCGACCGGCGGTCCTAGCGTCGATGCGGCGAATGCATCTCAACCAAGGAGTTCCTGTGTTCCGTACGCGCTCAAGACTGCTCGTCGTGGGAGCCGCGTCGCTGGCCCTCGCGGGCGCCTGCACCACACCACCCTCACCCGGCGCGCCACCACCGGACCTGACCGAATTCCACAACCAGCAGGTGAAGTTCGAACCGTGCGCTCCTTTCGCGACGACGCCTGTCGACGAGAAGCTGTTCGCGAACAAGCTCCTGGACTGCGCGCGGGTGCAGGTTCCCTTGGACTACGACAACCCAGGCGGGGCTCGCGGTGAGGTCGCCATGCTGCGGATCCCGGCCAGTGGCGAGAAGATCGGGTCGCTGCTGGTCAACCCGGGCGGTCCCGGCGGCTCGGGGATGAACTTCGTCGCCTCCATGGCCTCGAAGCCACTGTGGACGGAGGGGTCGCTCGGGCAGCGGTTCGACATCATCGGGTTCGACCCCCGCGGCGTCGGCGCCTCGTCGCCCCAGTTGGACTGCTTCACCGATGCCGACGACGACGGTCGTGCCGCGGGCTTCGACAACGCGCTGGACCATCACGGCAGCGCCAGCGAGGAGCACGCCCAGAAGATCATGCAGCGGTGCGCGGAGAGCGCGGGTGGAGAGGACGTACTCACCAGCATCGGCACCCGGGAGACCGCGCGGGACATGGACGTGCTGCGGGCCGCCCTCGGTGACGAGAAGCTGACCTTCCTCGGCTACAGCTACGGGACCGAGCTGGGCGGGGTCTACGCGGAGGAGTTCCCGGAGAAGGTGCGTGCGCTGGTCCTCGACGGTGCGGTCGCCCCTGGGCAGACCCCGGTCGAGATGACCATCGGGCAGGCCGCAGCAGGCCAGGAAGGTTTCGACCGGCTGGCCGAGGAATGCGCGAAGACCCCGGATTGCCCGCTGGGGACCGATCCGGCTCGCGCGATCGAAAAGTTCCAGGCGTTGACGCGGCCACTGGTCGACCGGCCCGCGCCGACCACCGGCGGCCGCGGCCTTGGCTACAACGACGCCATTACCGCTGCGCTGACCGGGATGCGCGCCGAGGCTCTGCTTCCCAAACTCATCGACGGGCTCACCGAATTGGCCGAGGGCCGGGGCGACATCCTGCTCGCGCTGCGTGACCAGATGACGGGCCGCGGACCGGACGGCCGCTACAACGGTTTGATCGACAGCTTCCTCGCGATCCGGTGCATGGACTGGCCCCGCCGCACCCCGGCCGAGCAGACCGAGATGCTCCGCCGGATCCGCGAAGCGGCGCCGTTCATGGACGACGGCAGGCCGGTGGAACAGAACCACAACACGTGCGAGGCATGGCCGAAGCCGCCGTCCAGGACCGGCCCCTGGCTCACCGGCGACGTCGCCGGTCTGCCGCCGACGCTGACCGTGTCGACCACCGGGGACGTGGCCACTCCGTACCAGGCCGGGGTCGACCTGGCCGAAGCACTCGGCGGCAGCCTGCTGACCGTGGACGGCGCGCAGCACGGCGTCTCACTGCTCGGTGAAAACGCCTGCGTCAACGACGCCGTCCTTGCCTACCTGGTCGATCTGAAGACACCGCCCGAAGGCACCCGCTGCGTCCTGTGACCCACTCGCCGGTCTTCCGCGCCGCGGTGCGGGGAACCGTCGGCTCACCAGGAAACGCAGGCGCGGCCGACAGGGTGCGTAGTATGCGGCCTCGGCGGGACCGAGTGTCCTGATTGGACGCTTCCAGTTCCGTCGAGGCCCGCTAAGTTGCCGCGGTCGCCCGACATCTCGAAGTAACGCGATCTCGGGGCCGATGGCGACGCGCCGTTCGCGCGGTCACTGTTTGTCAAACGCGAGCGGGGCACCCTCGAACTCCTCACGCTGTACCTCGCACCTGGTTTCGGCAGAGCCGTCGACAGGACCGGACGTGGCTACACCAGCCTGGCGGACTTCCGCACCCACAACGACCTGCTCGATCCGAGGACGTGGTACTGACCTCCGCTGATCTCACTGGTATACCCGGCGGGCCCTCGGTCGTCGTCACCGGGCACACCCCGCCCACCTGGCCGTGGTGGCTGCTCGACCCCTTCGCCGCGGCGGCAGTCGCGATCACCGTCGTGACCGTTCTGATCCGGCGGCGTGTGAAGGTACATACGACCGCATCCTCGGACCTGGCGCCGTCTGACCAGTCGGATCCTGGTCAGACGGCATCGTCGCCTGGGTACGTGATCGCGGCGGGTGACGTTACGGCTTCGGGAGGGCCACCCGCCTGCGCGTGGTCCGCGACCTGGAAACACCTCGAGATGCCGATCATGTCCACTGTCCAGCGCTTCTGCGGCTGTCGACGGCGGCCTGTGTCGTCGCCAGTATGGTGACCGCCGCGTCGGTGATGCGCCGAATACTGGGCACGCTGTGCCGAACCGGCGAAATCGCATGATGCCCTCCCCGGCTGAGACGACATCCTCAGCAAAGGACGATGACTGGTGGAAAGTGGGTCTCGGTCAGGTTGCACGGGACGCTGTGGTGGAACCGGCGGTCGTAGCTGACATCGGGCGCGGGCACATCGTCGCCCTGGCCGATCGACAATAAGTCCTTTCAGGACCGATCAATTCCCTGATATCGCCGCGCGGGATGAACTGCAGGCTTTTTTGAAGGGATGACTTGCTCGCTGACACCACCGGACGGCGGCCGAATTCCGGTCGCGCCCCCGACGCGGCCGAGTGAAAGGGCCGGTGCAGGAGATCCCCAAGCAACCGGTGGGCTACGTCGAGTAACCCGTCAGTGGGCACGGGAGGTACCACACCGGCGTCGAACCTGGACCGCATCGGGTCCCGCCTACTGGTGAGCACCTTGGCCTCGCATGCCGCCTTCTGCTCGCTGATCGCGATAGGGTCGGGGCCTGGTTGTCGGTCGGCTGTCGAGCGGGGAGGGCTGCATGGTCGTGCCGCAGGAGGTTCCATTGGGACCACGTGAGTTCGTGAATCGGGAGACGGACCTGGCCGTGATGGACCGGTTCTGGAATTCGCGTTCGTCCGGAGTGGTCAGGCTGGGTGTGTGCCATGGCTTGCCGGGGGTGGGCAAGACCGCGTTCATCCGGCAGAGTGTCCAGCGGACGCGTGACGCGCGGATGTTCCCCGGTGGTGATCTCCATGTCGAGTTCACGGCGATCGGCGGGGCCACTCCTTCGGTCACGGATTCGCTCGGTTCGTGCCTGCTCGCGTTGGGGGTCGCGAAGGATGTTCTGCCTTCGACGCTCACCGGGCGAGCTAACCTGTTGCGGAGCATCACGGCGACGAAGGCGGTCCTGATCGTCCTCGAGGACGTTACCGACGCATCGCAGGTGTTTCCCTTCCTGCCCAATGGGGCGAAGAGTGCGGTCGTGGTGACGAGCAGTGCTCAGATGACTGAGTTGCTGGTCGAGGGTGCCGAGGCGATCCGGCTCGAACCACTCGATGAGGCCAGCGGAGCACATATGCTGGCCACCTTGGCCGGGGCGCGGGTGGAGGGTCGAGCCGGAAGCTGTCGACCGTCTGGTCCGGTTGTGCTCGGGCCTGCCGGTGGCGTTGAAGGTGGCCGCGTCGCGGTTGCTGGCCCGCCCGGGTCTTCGCGTGGCGGACCTGGTCGGGCAGATCGAGTCCCGCCGCGCGGGTTTCGCGGTCGGCGGCAAGGACAAGGTCTCGGCCGTGTTCACGGTGGCGTACGAGGCGCTCGAGCCGCTACCGGCCCGGGCCTATCGTCTGCTCGGCCTGTTCGCCGGCCGTGATCTGGATCAAGAGACGCTGTCGCTGCTCACTGATGTCCGCAGGGAAACGCTGAGCTCCGCGGCGGACGAGCTGATCGAAGCCGGCTTGCTGAACGAGGACGCTGCCGGCAGGTTGTCGTTGCACGCGATGGTGCGGCGGCATGCTCGGCAGCTGGCGTACAAGGTGGTCGGGGCGGAGGAGTGCGAAGCCGCCGTGCGGCGAGTGGTCGCCTACCTGCTTCGCACGGCCGCGTTCGCTGATCTTGCCCTGCTGGGGGCCGGCCGCTACCGGGTCGACCCGGATACCGTGACCGCGAAGTGGAAATCTCCTTTCGCCGGTGCGGAACCAAAGGTCGAGGCCTTGGCCTGGTTCGAACGTGAACGGGTAAACCTGCTGGCGGTGCAACGGGCCGCGGCGGAGCTCGGCATGCACGACGAATCCTGGAGGCTGGCCGAAGCGCTTTCCGCGCTGTATGTGACTCGGCGCTACCTGGTGGACTGGACTCAGCCGAGCGAGATCGGCGCGACGTCGGCACGGATCATCGGTCACGTCCGCGCCGAGACCCGGTTGCGGAGCTTTGTGAGTCGCGCGTGGACCGACCTGGGCAAACTCGACAGGGCCCGTGAGGAACTGGTCGACCGGGCGTTGCCGCTCGCCGAAGGAGCCGATGACCCGCGGCTGCTGGCGTCGGTCTGGGAGATGCTCGGAAGATTCCGTGACCATGCCGACCAGGAGAACGCTGTCGCCGCCTACCAGCGGTCGATCGCGATGTTCGCCCGAGAAGACGACACGAGAGGCGTTGCCTTCACGTCGTTCTTTCTCGGGTGCTCACACCGTCTCAGGGGTCGTCTCGGGCAGGCGGACGACATCCTGCGCGAGGCACTGGAGCAGCTCCGCGAGGTCGGGGACGCCAGGATGCTCGGCCGGTGCCTCACCGAACTCGGGAGTGTCCAGCGTGGGCTGGGCCGAGCTGACGAAGCACGGGTGCTTTTCGACGAGGCGATCAGGATTCTTCACCGCGACGGCCATCCGTATTACGAAGCGGCGGCGCGGGAGAGTCTTCTTCCCACCATCGCGGACGATCCCGGCCTGTCGCGCGTATGCCTGCAAGCGCTGGTCGATCTCCACGAATTCCTGGGCAGCGGGCGTGCCCAGGAATTCAAGGACCGGCTCGGTCGCCTTGGGGATCCTGAACCGTCAGAGTGATTCGCGCCGACACCGGGCCGGCTTGAACGAGAACACGACGATCACGGAGGCCGCCGGCCAGCCAGCAGCAGTAGACGGCGGGCGCCTCGAAAGGCAGGAGCCGGCGGCCGGCGGCCAGGCCGATCCTGACGAACCTGGTGCCACGGACCGCGGCGAGAGCTCCGCGGCTGGTGGCGGTGATCGCGACTCTGGCGCCCGGATGCGCCGTCAGGGCCGAGGTCGTCCACTGCCGGGCCGTCGTCTCGTCGAGCACACTGGTGCGCACGATCACCGCGGCCCGCTCGAGGATCTTCAAGTCGGGCTCGGTCTCGTCGGCGACCACATGGGTCTCCCGGCCATCGCGATCCACGAAGAGGGCCGCGGGAAATCGGGTGAGACATAGCGTGTCGTCCACGAGGGGGACCGTCTCCACGACGTAGGAGGTGACCGGGCGAAGACCGGGTTCAGGCAGGGAGAAGTGGCGCGGTGACAGTGCGTCCGGGGGTGGCAGGAGATCGAGTTTCCGGTAGATCAGGTTCCGGAGGTTGGTTTCTGCCTCCGACGTGTGGGCGAACACATGTCGCGTGATGTGGTCGAACCTGCCCGGGCGATACTCGCGACGGCAGCGATCGAGTTGTTCGCGCAGCGGCGCGTCCGGATCGAGTTCCGGGGCGTCGCGTAGCAACTGATCGGGCGGTGTGCCGGTGACGGTTTCGGCGGAAAGCCCAGAGTGGAGGATCGGCTTGTCCATCGCCGCGGCGAACAACCCCAGCGATCCGTGATCGGTGATCACCTGGTCCGCGGCCACCAGCGCGGCCTGCCACCCCGATTCCGCCGGGAGCAGGACCAGACCAGCCTCCACAGCGGACGAGAACCACCACGACACTTGCGCGCGTCCGTAGAACGACCAGATGTTCGGATGCAGTGCGACGCAGACCTGGTAGAGGTCTGCCGGGAGTTCCGCCAGCAACCGCGCGGGCAGGGATCGCCACCGGCCCAGCAAGGAATCCGGCCGCCAGGTCGAGGTCAGCACGATCATGGTGCGTCCGCCGGTGCCAAACGCCTCGCGATAGCGCTCCCTCAAGCCGCGGCTGGCCAGGAGCCGGGCCAGCGTCGTATCACCGACGACCTCGGTTCGTCCTTGGCTGGCAGGGCTGGCCTCCGCCAGCTGACGTTGTTGCTCGGGGTGTGAAAGCACCACCGTCGCCTTGCCCGCACGCAGCACCCCCTCCGGGGGCAGCCCGGCCAACCTCGTGCCGCCGTTGTTGCTGTCGGGCACGAACTTGTTGAATCCCAGACCGTGCGGGAGAACCACGACATGCTTCGACACGTCTTCGAAGTCGATGTTCTCGCTCGCGGACAGCACGAGGTCGTAAGCGATCTCGGGCTCGCGCACCGCGTGCCAGCCGACCAGTCGGACTCCGGCCTGCCTGAGCACCTCCTCGACGCCGTCGCTGAAAGCCGAAGTGTCGTTGACGGCGAACAACAACCTGACACGAAAGTCGTTCCGGAACAGCATCCACGTGTCGAGCAGCCGATAGGCGGAGGTCAGCGTCCGGGCGACCACGAGAACGGCACGTTCACACTGGAACGTGCCTCAGGGCTCCCGGCTCCCGGCTTATCATCAGATTGAAGCGTTTTAACTACCCAGCGTGTTCGCTTGCTGAGTGGTTCTCCGTTCTGGTTGCTGTCGCCCTGTGGAGCATAGTCATCTGGCGTTGTACGCTGGACCTGCGCGGACGTGATCTCCGTCCTGCCGCCGCCGACGACTGTCCGGTGGTCGCCGTCGACCGCTCCTTCGGGTTCGGCCGTCCGGCGATCATCGCCTCGTTGTCCAAGGCCAAGACGACCGAGTCCTCGGCGTGCTGATGGACCCAGCGGGGAAAGCGTCGCCACCAGCGGGCTGGCGAAGTCGACCGTGTGCACCGAAGGCGGCGACAGCGGCGGCGCCTACATCGCGGGCAACACCGCGCAGGGCATGACCTCCGGCGGCCCGAACGACGGACACGACTGCGGCTACAACGAGGGCTCCAACGTGACCGGTTCGTACTCGTACTACCAGCCCGTCGTGGACGCGGCGAACACCTACGGGGTCACGCTGACCCGTTCCTGAGGTACACCGTGCCGCGTCGTGACTGCCAGGTCGCCTCGTGAGTGGTAATGACGGTTCTATAATAACCGTCATTACCGCTCACGAGCGTCGGGTCACTTCTTGAGGAAGTCGACCAATTCCGCTGTGACGAACTCGGGGTTCTCCTCGGCCAGCCAATGTCCCGCCCGCGGTACCTCGACCGCGCGGGCGAGGTTGGCGACGCGGGGAGCGAGCGTGGCCCTCTGGGGTTCGAGCAGTCCTTCGGCGGTCATAAGCAGAGTCGGCGTCGTGATGGGTTTCGCGCCGGTGTTCGTGGCCGCGTCCTGGCCGAGCGTGCGGTAGAGCTCGAATCCGCCGTGCAGTACCTCGGGCCTGCTGTAGGTGCGAGCGTACTCGCCGATCTCGGCGTCGCCGAACGGCGGCGGCGCACCGGGGCCGCCGAAGGCCGTCCCGGAGTAGGCGACCTGGGGATAGAACAGGGAAAGGTACTCGCGGACGTCGTCGCCGACGATGGCCTCCGGAACCGTTTTCTGCGAGTGGAAGGCGATGTGCCAGCTCAGGTTCCGGTAGGCCGTCGCGTCGAGCGCGGGTCCCGGCAGCGGCAGGTCGAGGTAGGCGAGGCGGGTGAGATCGCCGGGGAACTGCGCGGCGTACTGGAAGGCGACCGCGGCACCGAGGTCGTGGCCGACGATCCTGGTGTCGCGCAGGCCGAGCCGTCCGGCGACGAGGCCGTGCACGTAGCGGGCGAGGGTCGCCTTGTCGTAGCTGGGTGGCGCGCCGGTGCTGTCGCCGAGGCCGGGAAGGTCGAGGGCGTACACCGTGAAGTGGTCGGCCAGCGCGGGCATGACGCGGTGCCAGCCGTACCAGGTCTGCGGCCAGCCGTGCAGCAGGACGAGCGGCGCGCCCCGGCCGCCGGTGACGTAGTGCATTTTCACCCCGTCGACGTCCGCGAATTCATGACGGAACCGCTGGGCGAAACTCGCGTCGCCGCGAGTGACGTCCTCGTAGGCGGGCGCGGGATCGCCCGCCGTCCCGCACGCCGCCGTCATCAGGACCAGGGCGGCGGCGAACGCGGCCGCGGTTCGCCGGAAGCTTCGGTGAAGCATGGGATGGTTCTCCTTTCGGTGGTCAGCGTCCGGTGGAGCCGTCGATCAGCTCGCGCAGGATGTCGGCGTGTCCCGCGTGCCGCGCGGTCTCCTCGATCAGGTGAGTCAGCGTCCATCGCCGCGACGCCGAACGTAGGCCGGCTTCGGCGAGGCCGTCCCAGGACGCGATCTCGTCGTTCGTTTCGGCGATGGTTTCCCGGTAGGCGGCGAGAATCGTCGCGGTCGTCGCGTCCGGGGCCGGGTGGAAGGTCGCCTTCCAGTCGGTGACCTTCTCGCCGAGCAGCCAATGCCGTTCCACCGCGGTCAGATGGCCGACCAGGCCGAGCAGGTTCGTGCCCGACGGCACCCCGGGGACCCGTGCCACGGTTTCCGGCACCCCATCGGCCTTCGCCGCGACGGCGGCGCGCAGGTAGTCGAGGAAGCCGACGAGTACGTCCTTCTCACCGGGTCCTGTCGACGGCGGCCCGGCGTCGCGTTTACGCCGGGCGCTCATCGCGGGGGCTCCGGAATCCGCCGGAGCACCAGGACGTGGTCGACGACGGTCGCGGTCCGGCCCGCCGGACCGGTCGCCTGACGCTCCAAGACATCGGCCCGTTCGATCCGCCATTCCGCGGGATCGAGGGCCAGGTCCGCGGCCACTTCCCGCGGAGCCGGGAACCGGAGGTCCGGGTCCTGGTTCCACGACCACGGCGCGGTGGAGCCGTGATCGACGACGACCAGCCGTCCGCCCGGGTTGAGCGCCTGGGCGGCGGTCCGCAGCACGCGGGCGCGGTCGAGTTCGAACGGGGTGTGGAGGTACTGCGCGGACACCAGATCGAAGGTGCCGCCTGGGAAGTCTTCGGCGAGATCGACGCGGAGCGCCGTGATCGGCTCACCGCGCTCGTGGAGCGAGCGCACCGCCGATCCGGAGATGTCGACCGCGGTCACCCGCCATCCCCGCCTCACCAGCCACAACGCGTCTCCCCCGCCGCCGCAACCGAGGTCGAGCGCGGCCCCCGGCGTCAGGGAGCCCGCGATCTCGGCCAGTCTCGGGTTCACC
>NZ_JBVKAE010000032.1:0-101017 GCF_055598845.1 Amycolatopsis sp. NPDC039088
GGCAAGGAAGCCTTCACCACCAGGGAAACGCGTAGGCAGCAGCGACCACAGCCCGCGACACGACACGTTTGACTTACCCCTCAATAACCCGAATCCCCACTCACGACCAACTTGACCCAGCCCTCACCGCCTCCTCCTTCCCCCGTACCTGACGAAAGTAAGGGCCGCGCCTTCCCTTGGTGCGATGTCCGGGCAGCCGTGATTTCCTAACGTTCGCGGTATGAATCAGAGGCTGCTCTGGTGGCTGGGCACCGCGTTGCTCCTGCTCGCCGTCCACACCGACTGGAACGTTCCCCTCGCCGCCTGGGTGTTCCCGATCTTCTTGCTCAACTACGCCCGTCGGGCGCCCCTCCGGCGCGCGGTCCTGATGGTCGGACTGTCCCTGCTGATCGGGCAGGTCTTCTGGCTCGGTGTCACCGGACTGCTGTTCGTCCTGTCGGCGCTGCTCGCCTTCACCCTGCTCGTCCTGCTGCAGACGGCGGCGTTCGTGGCCGACCGCCTGTTCGCCGAACGCGCCGGAGCGCTGCGGACCTTGGTGTTCCCGGCGACCCTCGTGGCAGGCGAATACCTCTTCACGCTGATCACCGGGTTCGGGGACTTCGGCGCGCTCGGCAGCACCCAGTCCGGGAATCTGCCGCTGCTCCAGGTCGCGTCCGTGACCGGCGTGTACGGCCTGACCTTCGTCCTCGCGTGGTTCGCCTCGGTGGTGAACACCGGTTGGGTGGAAGGGTGGCCGCGCGTGAAGCGCACGGTCCTCGTCCACGTCTGCCTGCTCGGCCTGGTGTTCGCCGCGGGCGGCGCGCGGTTGCTGTTCGACGCTCCCACGACCCATACGGTGCGGATCGCGGGGATCAGCCCGGCCGCGGAGGCCGACAGAACGAGTTCCGACGCGCTGGAGCGGATCGGCGTGAAGTATTGGCGTGCCCAGGAAGTGAGCGCGGCCGACCCCGCCGCCGTCGGCGCCGCTTTCGCCCCGGTCACCGAAGATCTCGTCGGCAGGACGCGGCAGCAGGCGTCGGCGGGCGCGAAGATCGTGGTCTGGCCGGAAACCCATGCCCGCGTACTGGAACGTGATCAGGCCGCGCTGCTGGACCAGGTCGGCGCCGAAGCGAAGCGTGCGGGTATCCACGTCGCACTCGCCTACGCGCTCTACACGGCGCAGGCTCCCTACATCCGGAACGTGGCGGTGCTCGTCGGCCCCTCCGGCGAAGTGCTGTGGACCTACGACAAGACGCATCCGACGCCGATGGAGCCGATGACGCCCGGCCCCGGTGTCGTGCCGACCGCGGCTTCGCCGTACGGACGACTCGCGACGGTCATCTGCTACGACGCGGACTTCCCCGGCTTGGCGCGTCAGGCCGCCGACAAGGATACGGCGTTGCTGCTCGTCCCCGCGAACGACTGGGAGGGCTTCGCGTCCCTGCACGCGGAAAAGGTGACGTTCCGCGCGGTGGAAAACGGTTTCCCGGTGTTTCGTCAGTCCACCCACGGAATCTCCACGGCTGTGGACAGCCAAGGACGAGTGCTCGGGAAGGCGGACTATTTCCGCACCGACCAGCAGACCCTAGTCGCGGATCTACCGGTACAGCCGCGAACACACACCGTGTACAGCACGATCGGGGACGTGTTCGCCTGGCTGTGCCTCGCCGCGGCCGCACTCTGTCCTTTATGGACATATCGACGGAACCGTTAGCGCCCTGTTACAGAACGGGTGGCCTTCATAACGTCTTACCCGAAAAGAACAGTGTTCAACGGTTAAGCTCCGACGCATGCCGAAGCTGCTGGTGGTGGAAGACGACGACGCGATCGGCGGCGTCCTCGAATCGACCCTGCGCCTGCACGGTTACGAGGTTTCCTGGCAGCGTGACGGACGTACCGCGCTCGCGGCCGCGGCGGCCGGGGACATCGACTTCGTCCTGCTCGATCTGGGTCTGCCGGATCTGGACGGGGTGGAGGTCTGCCGACGGCTGCGCGCCGAACTCCCCGGCGCCGTCCTGGTGATCCTCACCGCCCGGCAGGAGGAGATGGACGTCGTCGTCGGCCTGGAGGCCGGCGCCGACGACTACCTCACCAAACCCATCCGCCTCGGCGAACTGCTCGCCAGGGTCCGGGCGCATCTGCGGCGCGGGACGGCGCCGCCGGAGAGCAGGCCCGCGATCGCCGTCGGTCATCTGCGGGTGGACACCGCCGGACGGCGGGTCAGCGTCGGGGGACGGGAGATCCCGTTGCGGGCCAAGGAGTTCGATCTGCTCGCCCGGCTGGCCGAACAGCCGGGGGTCGCGGTCAGCCGGGACACCCTGATGTCGGAGGTGTGGGACGCGCACTGGTACGGGTCCACGAAGACCCTCGACGTCCACATCGCCGCGCTTCGGCGGAAGCTGACCGAATCGGCGCCCACCCCCGAGCAGGCGCCGCGGATTTCGACGCTGCGCGGCCACGGCTACCGGCTCGAACAGCCCTTCGAAAGCTGAGCGGCGAAGGCGTCAGTAGTCGCGGAGGTCGGAGACCTCGTCGCGGGCGGCGAGTTGTGCGATCCGCGCCGACGCGGCCACGCACGACGCGATCACCACCGCAGCCAGCAACCCGAAATAGCCGTGGGGCGAAGGCGCCTCCTCCACTTGTGCGAAGAGGACGAACAGCACGCCGAGCAGATGCCCGGCGATCAGTCCTCCGCCGCCGACGATCAGCGCGTCGCCCGCGATGAAGGCGGCCACCTGACGGCGTTTCCCGCCGAGCGTGCTCACGATCAGCAGGTCGCGACGCCGTTCGTTGAGCGCCAGCCCGAACGACGGCCCCGCCGCGGCGGCCGCGAGCACGAGTGACGCCACCATGTCCACAGTGGCCGCTTTGCAGCCGTCCTTGGTGAAGATGGTGGAGATCGCGAACGCCACCGCCAGGGCGACCAGCACCACCGATCGCGCCAGCAACGCGCTGCGCCACGAAATGGACAAGGCGAGCACGCCCGCGAGTCCCGAGACGAGCGGCCTGAGCGCCCCGCCGATCGCCCGCTTTCCCTTGCGCAGTCCCAGCTCCACCAGCCGCCACAGCAGCATCGTGCCGCCTGCCCAGCCGAGCAGCGGCCAGAAGAACGCGAGCGCGAGCAGAAGGACGTCGAGCCCGTAGGGCGCCCACCAGGGCGGTCCGTCGTCGGCGGGGACGAAATACCACTCACGAAGCGCCGGGGGCAGGATGGCGAGTGCCGCGACGAGCGGCCCGGCGAGCAGCAGGAGAACGATTTCCCAGACAAGCGTCGTCCCGGATCCGGTATGGAGACCGCACGCCAGTGACAGCACCAGCCCGGCCACGCCACCGGCCAGCCCGGCGGCCACGGCTTCCGCCGACGCGAGTGCGAGTACCTGTCCGCCGGTCGCGCCACGGGCGCGCAGCAGGTCCTGATCCGAGCGCAGTGAACGCTCCGAAGGGGTGGCCAGCAGCACCACGAGCACCGTCGCGGGCATCCAGACCGGAGCCCCGGTCCAGCCGTGCACCGCGAGCAACGTGATCACGATCGCGACCCCGGCCGCGGACACGCCGAGCCTGGCGGGACGCACTCGCGCGATCCCGCCGACCCACAACGCCATCGCGGCGATCACAGGTCACGCACCAGCTTCCCGTCGACCATCGTCCAGGACTCGCCGAACAGCCCGGCCGGGGCGGGCTCGGCCGTGGCCACCAGCAGTCCGGCCGCCAGCCGGTCCGCCGCGCGCACGAGCCTGCCCAGCAGCCGCTCCCGAGCCTGCCGGTCCAGCCAGCCTGCCGGGTCGTCGGCGAGGATCAGTTTCGGCGCGGGCGCGAGTGCCCTGGCGAGCATCGCCAGCCGGATCTGCTCGCCGGTCAGGTCACGGGGCGCCTTCTTGGCGAATCCGGCCAGGCCGACCAGGTCGAGGGCACCGTCGACGGCGTCGCGGACCGCGGTGCCGGTGCGGCCCGCGAGGACCAGCGGCAAAGCGACGTTGAGCCGGACGTCGAGATCGCGGAGCAGGCCGCCGTCCTGCAGGACCAGCCCGATCAGGTCGGGACCCGGCGGGACCGGCTCGAACGACGGCCACTCGATCGTGCCGGCCGTCGGTTTCTTCATCCCGGCGAGCAGATGCAGCAGCGTGGTCTTCCCGGATCCCGCCCGGCCGGTCACCACGGCGCGGGTCTCCGCGCCGATCACGCAGCTGACGCCGTGCACGGCCACCACCGCGGTCAGCCCGGTGCCATAGGTGTGCGCCAGCTCGTCGGTGCGGACCAGCGGTGTCGTCACGCCACTCTCACGATCCGGTGCGCGGCCGCCGCGATGTCGGGATCGCGGGTCGCCACGACGACGGCCGTCCCGCGCCGCGCGACGGCGCACAGCAGGTCCATGAGTTCGAGCGCGGCAAGCCTGTCGAGTTCGCCCGCCGGTTCGTCGGCGAAGAGGACTTCGGGCCCGCCCGCCAAGGCGACGGCCACTCCGGCTCGCGCGCCTTCCAGCGCCGACAGCGCGCCAGGGTAGGCGTCACCTCGTCCGGCCATTCCGGCCAGTTCGAGCAGGACGGCGGCGTTCTCCGGAGCATGCCGGGCGACGAGCCTGCCGGCCAGCACGACGTTCTGCTCGACGGTGAGGTGGCCGAAGAGGTTCCCGCGCCTGAGCAGCACACCGACGCCGCGGCCACCGACGGGCGCTTCGCCTCCTCCGGCGGGCAGCACTGCCACACAATCGCCCGGGACGGCGAACCGGACGAGGGGGACGGATCCGGGCCCCGGGCCTGCCATGACGGCGGCACGTCGGCGCATGGCCCCAAGGTAAGGCGCGAGGGGTCAACATCGCCTTGATCTCAGGTCAACGGACGGCAAAATATCGCATCCGGCGGGTGATCCTCGCGAGCGTCGGCCACACTCTGTCCGTGCGCCGCCGGATCGTGACCCTCACCGTGCTGGCCGCGGTGCTGGCGATCACCCTGTTCGGAGTGCCGCTGGCCCTCGCGGTCGCCGAATTCCACGAGAGCATGTCCACGCACGATCTCGAACGCGCCGCCGACACCGTCGCCCTCGAAGTGACCGGCGACCTCGCCAACGGCCGGATCCCGGAGCTCAAACCCGTCGAACCCGAGCACGAAGCGGAAGCGGAAGACGAGGACCGGATCCAGGGCATCGAGATCGCGGTCTACAGCCCGACCGGCAGGCTCCTCGCCGGGAACGGCCCGGCGACCGCCGACGAGTTCGTCCGCGGCGCGCACCGCACCGACATGGTGCACGGAATACGCGGCGACGAAGTGGTCCTGGCCGTCCCCGCGCACAGCGGCTCGGCGCTGGTCGGGGTGATCCGCGCCGCCCATCCCCGGTCCGAACTGGACCAGATGATCCGGGTGACCTGGCTGAAGATGGCCGGACTCGGCGGTATCGCGATCGGGGCCAGCTGGCTGATCGGGCTCCGGATCTCCGCCCGGCTGGCCCGGCCACTGGAGGAGCTGGCCGTCACCGCCGAACGTCTCGGCGAAGGCGACTTCACCGTACGCGCCGACCGTACCGGGGTCCGCGAGATCGATCAGGTCGCCGAAGCACTCGACGTCACCTCGATGCGGATCGGCGAGACGCTGGAGCGGGAGCGGACGTTCTCCTCGGACGCCTCTCATCAGCTGCGGACCCCGCTGACCGGGCTGCGCCTGCAACTGGAGGCGGCGCTGGAAAGTCCCGATCGCGACCCCTACGCGACGATCCGCGACGGCATCGCGTCGGCCGACCGGCTGGAACGCACCATCGACGACCTGCTGGCACTGGCCAAACAGACCAGGGCTCCCCGCGCGCTGCTCGATCTGGGCAAACTGTTCGAAGAGGTCCGGCAGACCTGGCACGGCCTGCTCGCCGGACGCGGCAGGGCGCTCCGGATCAGCGGCCGCGAGGCACTGCCGGCGCGGGCGGCGGACGCGGCCGTGCGGCAGGTGCTCGCCGTGCTGCTGGACAACGCGGCGACGCACGGCACCGGCACGGTCACCGTCCTCGCCCGCGACGCCGGGGACGCGCTGGCCATCGACGTGAGCGACGAGGGCGCCATCCCGGACGGGAACGATCCGTTCGTGACCAGGGAAGAAACCGAGGAGCGGGAAGGCAACGGGATCGGGCTGCGGCTGGCGCGGAGCCTCGCCGAGGCGGAAGGCGGGCGGCTGCGGCTGACCAGCCCGTCGCCGACGACGTTCACGCTGCTCCTGCCCGCCGAACGCCCCGCACCGCGTGAAGAAGGCCCGGGCCTGGCGAGCTAGGGGGGGTTACTCGCCAGGCCGGGCCGGTAGGAGGCAAACGCGCCCCGACAGCGCGCACGGCATGCCACCTGAAAGAAGACGGTAAAGACCAACGGGCCAACAGACGGTACACGCCGGATTAACTGACACTTTGCTTTCCAATGTCACAGGTCAGAGGGTCGGCGCGCCCGTTATTCGCGCTGAATGAGCACCAGGTCGGCGTCAGTCATGGTGCCGGGAATCCGGCGACCGACCGGCCAGGCTGAATCGATCGTGGGAAGATATGACGTATGACCACGGAGCCGGCGCCGAGATGGCGGAGACTGGAACCGGACGAACGCAAGGAACAGATCTTCGTCTGCGCGGCCCGGCTTTTCGGTGATCGGCCCTACTCCGAAGTGTCCACTTCGGACATCGCGGCCGAGGCGGGGGTGGCGAGGGGTCTGATCAACCACTACTTCGGCACCAAACGCGAGCTGTACCTGGAGATCATCCGGCGGGCACTGACCGTGCCGCGGCTCGCGATCGAGATCCTGCCGGAAGGCCCGCTCGAACTACGCGCCGACGTCGCCATCGACTGGTTCCTGGACATGGTCACCAGGCAGGAGAAGATGTGGCTGGCCGCGATCGCGCCGGAGGGCATCGGCCGGGACCTCGAAGTCGAGCGGATCCTCGAAGAGGCCGATCGCGAATCGGCGGACCGGGTGCTCGAAGCGGTCGGCCTGTCCCGCGAAAGCAGGCACGGGCAGGAGCTGAACGCGCTGGTCCGCGCGTTCGGCGGAATGGTCAAGGCGGCCGGCCGGGAATGGCTCGTCCGCGGCGCGCTCAGCCGCGAGCAGGTGCACACGCTGCTCAGCAAGTCGCTGGTCACCCTGGTCGGCGAAGTCTTCCCCGAGATCCAGCGCGCCGCACCACGGAGCTGATCGAGCTGACGGGGAGAAGCCCCCGGCACCTCGAGGGGGAGGTTGGTGCCAGGGGCTTCGGGACCGGTGACGAGCACCGGTATTCCTCCACATTACGCCGATTTACTGTCAGGGCTCTGTCAAACTTTCGAGAGCCCGGAGCTGACTGAGCCGGTGTTCCAGCCCGTCGAGACAGCGCTCGACCGCGTAGGCGTAGAGACGGCCGTAGTAGCCCGCCGCGAGATCGGGGTCGGCGACCAGCGCCGCGATCGACTCGCCCAGCGCCGCCATCCCCGGCAGATCCTCCCGGTCGCGATACGCCGCGTAGCCCTCGGACCGGTCGAGCTGCAGCGCCATCGCGCTCTCGCGGTCGTCCTCCATCGCGACGAACTGACAGGCGGTGGCGAGCAGCAGGTTGTAGGCGAACGGCGCCTCGGCGCCGAACCCCGCCGCGAGCAGACGGCCGATGCCGGTGTCCATGGTCGGCACCGCGGCGGCGACCGACGGCCCGAACAGGGCCAGCCGCCGCGCCGACCCGGGATAGCGGCGCAGCACCGTCCGCACGGTCGGCAGGAATTCGTCGAACCAGGCCCGCCACGGCAGGGTCTTGTCGGGCAAGGTCAGTTCGCCGACCACACGGTCCAGTACCGCGACGACGACGGCGTCCCGGTCGCCGACGTGGTGGTAGACCACCGCGGGGTAGGCGTCGACCGCGGCCGCGAGCTGCCGCAACGTCCAGTTCTCCAGGCCTGACTCCGCCGAAAGCTCCAGCGCGGCGTCCACGATCCGGTCCCTGGTGACCGCCGGCCGCCCGGAAGCGGCGCGTGACCGGGGCCGGGAACCCACGTCTTCAGGGAAAGTCGGCATGCGGAACACCGTATCCGCCGCCCGCCGGTGGCACGGCGGGTGACATCCGGGCAGGATCGTGCCATGCCCCGCGCGCGTGTGAACGGCCTCGAACTCGAGTACGACACCTTCGGCTCCCCCGCGGATCCGCCGCTCGTGCTGGTGATGGGGCTCGGCGCCCAGATGGTCACCTGGGAGGTCGGCTTCTGCGAACTGCTCGCCGAGGGCGGATTCCACGTCGTCCGGTTCGACAACCGCGACATCGGCCTCTCCACCTATCTGGACGACCTTCCCGCGCCGGACCTCGCCGCGCTCGCGGCGGGCGACCTGACCACGGCCCCCTATCTGCTCTCGGATCTCGCGTCCGACGTCGCCGGGCTGTTCGACGCGCTCGGATTCGACCGCGCGCACGTCGTCGGCGCGTCGATGGGCGGGATGATCGTGCAGCAACTCGCGATCGACTCCCCGGAACGGCTGCTCAGCCTCACGTCGATCATGTCGACCACCGGGGATCCCTCGGTCGGGCATCCGGAGCCCGCCGCGCTCGCCGGGCTGACCCGCCCGCCCGCCGCCACCCGTGCGCAGGCGATCGAGGACGGCGTCGAATGGTTCAAACTCGTCGGTTCGCCAGGCCATCCCTCCGACGAGGAGTTCCTGCGGATGAAGGCCGCGCGCAACTACGACCGGGCGAACCACCCGGCGGGCGGACTGCGGCAGGCCGCCGCCGTCGTCGCTTCGGGCGACCGCACGGAGAAGCTGCGCGAGGTCCGCGTCCCGGCACTCGTCATCCACGGCGAGAGCGACCCGCTGATCAACGTCAGCGGCGGGAAGGCGACCGCGGAAGCGATCCCGGACGCCGAATTGGTGCTGTTCCCCGGAATGGGGCACGAATTGCCGCGGCAGCTGTGGCCGGCGATCGCCGAAGTGATCGTCGCTCACGCTCGCAAAGCCGGGTCGTGATTCCGTGAAGGCCTCCTTCCCTACCTTCAAGGCAGGGTCCCGGCAAAGTCGCATAATCGCTGTTCGGCTCCATTACTAGGGCGGGGTCAAGGCGAATGTGTCGTGGCGTGCCCCGGCGTGGGTCCGGGCCGGCTGACGGGAGCGGGGACGGCGACTGGTCTGTCCACAAAGGACCCTATTTGCACGGGTAAGTGTCCAACTTGGGCGGTATGCGTGGTTTCGCGAGCGGGTCGTGAGTGCGAAGTAGGGTTCTATTGAGGGGTAAGGCAAACATGGCGTGATCGCCTCGCTGACGTGAAGGTCCCCTTCCCTACCCTGAAGGCCAGGGTCCCGGCAAAGTCGCATAAGTGCTGGTCGGCTGCACCTCTATAGCGGGACATGACGAACGCGTCGTGGTGGACCCGGCGGGAGCGGGCCCACGCAAGGGGCCTTGCCTCACCCGGGTCCGGACTGTCCATAAGGGACACTTTTCGAGACAAATGTGCCCGATTTGGGCGTGTTGCGGGGTTTGGCGAGGGGGTCGTGAGTGCCGTTTCGTGTTCTAGCCCGAATCGCCACTCACGACCGGGGCCGAGTGGGTGGTTTCGCGTGGCTGGATGGATGGCGCGTGTGATCAGACGGAGGACACGTGTGACCGGATGGATGACACGCGGAAGCGGCAGATTTCGTCGCGTGTTCTCCGTTCACTCACGCGTGCCCTCCGCCGGATCACGCGTGTCGCCCGATGGCAGGCACCTAAGACACAAGTGGCCCTCACCCGAACCGCCACTCACACCATTCCTCCGAAACCGCACCTATAGCCCCGCGGCATCCAGAATCAGGCCCGCCCTACCTCGGCTCGACCTTGATCAACGGAAGATCAGAGACGTTGAGTGTCCCTGATCTGCCGTTGATCAAGCTCCGCCACCGGTGCGCGCGGCCCGTGACAGTGCAGGAATAGTCAACTGACCTGCAAGATCGCGACTCTGCCGGGACCCTGACTCTCAAAGTAGGGAAGGAGGCCTTCACGGACCGAGACTCGGATGCGCACGCAAGACCTGAGGACGTCAGGATTTCGTCACGATTCCCGGCAGCCGCGTAGGAAATCCGTTCACGCCGGTGCCACGCCAGACGCCGAGGAGTTCACTGTCCTGAATGAGGAATCCCGAGTGTTTCGGTTTCCCGTTCGGTTGTGTCTCCGTCGTCGCCGCGGCGTCGGTGGCCGGGCTGCTGGGTTCGGCGGAGAATCATGGTTTCTCCTTGGTGGCACTGGGTTTCGTCGTCCTGAGCACCGCGGTGGCGACAAGGGCGGCCGCCGCGTTCGGCACGACGGTGATCGCCTGGAGTGTCCATTCCGGATTCACCGTCGGCACGCTCGGCGAACTCGAGTTCACCGCCGAGACCGGCATCGCCGCGATCGCGCTTTCCGGTGCGACGGCGCTCGGTGCGGTCGCCAGAGCGGCTTGGCGCGGCCGGTGGGTTCAGCGGGCGACGACCATCGCGACCACAGTCGTGAAGGATCCGCCGATGTTCAAGGCCAGTACGTTCCGCGCGCCCTCGACCTGAAGCGGCCCGGCGGTTCCCGCCACCTGGCGCGCGGCGTCGTGCACCATCCGCACCCCGGTCGCGCCGACCGGGTGACCGAGGCCGAGCAGACCGCCGCCGGGGTTCACCGGGAGGACGCCGTCCCGAGCGATCGCGCCGGATTCGAGCAGCCGACCCGCGGCTCCCGGCGGAGCCGCGCCGAGGTGTTCCAGCGCCACCAGCGCGGTGATCGTGAAGCAGTCGTGCAGTTCGACGACGTCCATTTCCTCGGCGCCTGACACCTTCGCGCGCCGGTACGCGTCGAGCACGGCGCCGCGCAGGTGCGGGAACAGGTATTCCTGCCCTTCGGCACGATCCAGCTTGCCCCGCAACGACAAATGCGCCGTCCGGTGACCGAAACCGGTGATGCGCGGGACTTCCGCGAGGTCGTGGCCCGTTCGTTTCGCCCACTCGGCGGCGAACTCCGGCGAGGCCAGCACGATCGCGGCCGCACCGTCGGTGATGCGGCCGCAGTCGCTCTTGCGCAGCACGCCTTCCACGACCGGGTTCAGCCGATCGTCGTCCTGCCCGAACGAGCCGTCGGGAAAGGTCCAGTCGCGCGCCTGCGCCAGCGGGTTGAGCGCGGCGTTCGCGAACGCGTTCCGCGCGAACAGGCCGAGATGCGCGAGATCGAGTCCGTACCGCCAGTCGTAGACATCGGCGACGTCGGCGAACAAGGCAGGCCAAGGGAATTCGGCCGATTCCGCCTCGGCGCCGACCCAGGCCGCGGAGCCGAGGTGCCCGGCCGCGGCGCGCGCGTCGACGTTGCGCATGAGTTCGAGCCCGGTCACCAGCGCGACGTCGTACCGTCCGGATTCGAGGTCGGCGCTCGCGGCGAGCACCGCCGTCCCTCCGGAGGCGCACGCTGCCTCGTGCCGGACGCTCGCCACCCCGTCCAGATCCGGGACGGCCGCCACCAGCAGCCCGCCCAGCTGCGCCTGGCCGGTGAACAACTCCGCGGCCAGATTGGCCACGTGGGCGACCCCGACCTCGCCCGCCTCGATTTGCGCGTCCACCAAGGCGTCCGGCACCACCTCCGCGAACATCTCGAAGAGCCCGGCGCCCTCTTTCGCGAAGTTCCGCGCGAAATCGGTCTGTGCCCCACCCAAAACGAAGACCGTCATCGGCCTGGTTCCGCCCTTGGTGCCGTGCCCGAGTCGCCCCGCCCCCTCGATGGGGCGACTCGGCCGACGGCTTTCCGGATCACTCAACTACGGGAAGGTTCCAGCTGGTCCGCCCGGACCCAGGTCGCGTGAAAACCGAGCGGGACACGCTGGGGCAGCAGGACCCTGGCCACGGGTCCGGCAGCGAGATCGGCGGCGTCGAAGATGTCCAGCTCCGAGCGCCCCTCGCGCTCGTCCTGGACGAACGTCACCAGATAGCCGTCAGCGGAATCGGCGGCCGCGCCGTCGCGTGGTGCGAACGGCGCCTCACTGCCCCACCGGCCATCACCGAACCGATGTTCGGTCTTGGTGCCGGCACGATTGTCGTAGCGCACGAGGCCGTCGAACTTGAGGGTCGACTCCGGCGAGATGTGCACCGCGTACGAGAAGCGATTCCGGCCGCCGACCACCCTCGAGTCGACGGACGGAAACTCGGTGTTGTCGTCGTCGAGCTGCTCCTCGGCGCACCGCCCGGTCCGCAGGTCGAACCGGTAGCGGTGCGGCGAGGCGTCCAGCCGCAGGTACGACAGCATCTTGGCGAGCGGGGTGCGCGCGTCGGCCGCAGGCTCGGGACGCTGGACGCGACAGACGTCGAGGACGATCTCCTCGCCCTGCTCCCAGGCGTTGACGACGTGGTAGATGTAGCACGGGCCGGCCTCGAACCAACGGATCTGGCTACCGTTGCCGTAGCGAGGCATGACTCCGAAACGGCTCGGCAGCGACCGGTCGAAAAGCAGCTTGTGCCGTCCGTTGCGGGCCGCTTCCCTATCCTGGATCAGCGGCAGATCCATCAGCACGGCGTAGTTCTCGGTGATCGCCATGTCGTGCGGCAGACGCGGGCCGGGGAGTTCGATCTCCGTCGTGCGCACGACCCGCCCGTCCGCGCTGATCACGCCGTAGCGCAGGTACGGCGGCCGCGGCCCGTAGTCGAACCAGAACATCTCGCCGGTGCGCTCGTCGACCTTCGGATGGGCCATCATGTCGCCGACCAGCGTGCCGAGGAAGTTCTCGGCGCCGAGGGTCTCCAGTGAGAGCGGGTCGATCGCGTACGGCGTGCCGCACATGTACCAGGTGGAGAGCACCTGGCCTCGGTGGAAGATCAGGTCGGTGTTCGCGCTGTCCTTGACGTTCAGGCCGTGGGAGTTGCCGAACGGGTTGCCCTTCGGCGACTCCATGACGCCCTTCCACAACGCCTTCCCCGCTTCCGACTCGGCTTCGAAGGCCTTGGTGCGGATCCAGCGGTTGCGGTAGCGGGCCTTGCCGTTCTCCAGGTGGACCGCGTGGATCATGCCGTCGCCGTCGAACCAGTGGTAACGGCCTTCCGGCTCGAACCGGGGGTTGGGCCCGTTGCGCAGGTACACGCCGTTGAGGTCCGCGGGAATCTTGCCGATGACCTCGAGATCACTCGCGTCGATCTCTTCGCCGACCGGGGCGTAGACGCCCATCAGGTACGGGTTGACCTCGGGTTCCCCAGTGGCGGCTGCCACGAGGATCGGTTCCTCGGAGGTGCTCGTCATCGGCTTCCCTCCCCTGCGGGTGCGTTGACCGATTGCCGCGACACTATGATTTCTGTAGCCAGCTGTCAATAGGCTTCTATTGCTGTAGTCAGTAGTACGCTGACAGCGACATCTTCCGGAAGGACGTACGTGACAGAGGCGACGGCGCCCCGCGTCAGGCCGGCGGGTGATCCGCTCCGCCGGGCGCTCGAACTGCTCGGCGACCAGTGGACCCTGCTGATCTTGCAGAGCCTCTTCCTGCGCTTCCGCCGTTACGAGGAACTGAGGCTGCGTCTCGGCATCTCCCCCACCGCGCTCTCCGGGCGGCTGCGGGCGATGGTCGACGCCGACGTACTCGTCCGCACGCCCTACCGCGACGCCCGGCGCACCCGGCACGAGTACCGGCTCACCGAACGTGGCCTGGAGCTGTGGCCGCTGCTGATCTCGATCTGGGCCTGGGAACGGGAATGGGTCGAGGGACGGCGTGCCGTCCTGCCGACGCTGATCCACCTCGACTGCGAACTGGCCACCTCGGCGCCGCTCGGTTGCGCCGCCTGCGAACGCCGCGTCGACGCCCGCGACGTCCGCGCGCGACGGCTCGACGACACCGGCGTCGTCGAAGCGACGGCGACGAAACGCTTCCGCCGTAAGGACGCCGAGTCCTTGGCAGGCGATCCGCTGATGTTCTTCCCGGACACCATGGAACTGCTCGGCGACCGGTGGTCGACCGGGCTCGTGGTGAGCGCGCTGCTCGGGGCGCGGCACTTCTCGGAGTTCGAACGGGAACTCGGGATCGGCCCGAGCGTGCTGTCGGGGCGGCTCAGCAAACTCGTGGACGTCGGCGTCCTGCGGACGGGCGTCGCGAAGACCCGCACCGACGCACACGACTACCGGCTGACCGCGAAAGGGCTCGCGTTCTTCCCCGCGCTGGCCTTCATCGCCGAGTGGTCACGCGGTTTCGAGGTGCCGGGGCAGGTGCCGGACATCACGCTGGAGCACGTGGACTGCGGTAACCGGCTGAAGCCGATCCTGCTGTGCGACCACTGCTGGCGGCCGCTGCTGCGGGACCGGATCCAGTTCGGCGGGCCCGTCCCGCTGCCCGCACCGGCCAGGTGACGAAATCGACTCGCCAACCGTGGTGGTTCCTGACAGGCTGGGAACGTCACATGTCGTCACCTCGGAGGTAGCAATGACTGAACCGGCACCGTCCCCTGCGGATGGCGAAGAGGACGACACCAAGCGCAAGTTCCGCGAAGCACTGGAGCGCAAGCAGGCGCAGGCCCGCACCGGCTCGGCCCATGAGAACGCGGGCGGGAAGAACCTGCACGCGCACGGTCCGGCCGCGAACAAGCGCACCTTCCGTCGCAAGAGCGGCTGAGTCCGGGCCGCACTGGCCGAAAGTCCGTGAAGGCCTCCTTCCCTACCCTCAGGGTGATGAAGGAGGCCTTCACTACTTCGCTGGTCCGGCAGGACGCCCCCTGCCATGAAAGGACCTTTCATGGCGTTACGGGACGAGAGACCTACACCGTCAGGATCGACCGCAGTCCGCCGACCTCCGCCATCCGGCGCTCGGCCAGCCGGTCGGCCGCCGTCGCCGGCGGGACGCCATCGGCCTTGGCCAGCGCGAACACCGCCTTCGTGGTGTCGAAGATGGCCGTGGTCTTGCGCTTCGCCCGCGCGAAGTCGAAGCCGTGCCGCTCGTCGTCGACCTGGATCACGCCACCGGCGTTGACCAGGTAGTCCGGCGCGAAGAGGATGCCGCGGTCGTCGAGCTGCTTGCCGATGCCGGGATGCGCGAGCTGGTTGTTGGCCGCGCCGCAGACGATCTTGCCGCGCAGCAGCCCGACCGTCTCGTCGTTGAGCACGCCGCCCAGCGCGCACGGCGCGAAGACGTCGAGTTCGGTGCGGATCAGCGCGTCGAGGTCTTCGACCACCTCGACGCCGGGGTACGCCGCTCGGGTGCGCTCGATCGCCGCCGGGGAGACGTCGGTGATGACCACCTGCGCGCCCGCCTCGATCAGATGCCCGACCAGGATGTGCCCGACCTTGCCGACCCCGGCGACGCCGACCTTGCGGCCCGCGAGTTCCGGAACGCCCCAGACGGCGTCCGCGGAGGCACGCATGCCCTGGTAGGTGCCGAAGGCGGTGAGCACCGAGGAGTCGCCGGCGCCGCCGTTCTCCGGCGAGCGGCCCGTGACGAACTCCGATTCGCGGGCGACGATGTCCATGTCCTGCACGTAGGTGCCGACGTCGCAGGCGGTGATGTAGCGGCCGCCCAGTGACTGGACGAACCGGCCGAAGGCGCGCAGCAGCGCTTCGGTCTTGTGCTTCCGGGGGTCGCCGATGATAACGGCCTTGCCGCCGCCGAGGTCGAGCCCGGCGAGCGCGTTCTTGTAGGCCATGCCCTTCGACAGCGCGAGGACGTCCGCCAGCGCGGCTTCCTCGGACTCGTAGGGGTAGAACCGGGTTCCGCCGAGCGACGGCCCCAACGCCGTCGAGTAGATCCCGATGATGGCCTTCAGGCCGGTGGCCTGGTCCTGGCAGAAGACGACCTGTTCATGGCCGGTGCCTTGGCCGAACACTTCGGTCACTGTGGTGACTCCTTGTCATGGAGTGCACGCTGCTTGTGGCACACGTGCGAAGATCCTGGATCATCGGCACAGTCCCCGCACGAAGGTCATCCGGCGGCGACGGTGCCACATCGCAAACCTAGATCTCCCCGGGGCGTTCGCCAAGCCGGGGATGCGACGTTCTCGATACAGGTCAGCCCCGGACGACCTGGTAGAGGACGCGGAGCGCGGAGTCCAGCTGCTCGTCGGACAGATAGGGCGCGGGCCCGAACCTCAGATACGCGCCGCGGCTGTCGGTCCGGACGCCCCGGTCGGCGAGGGCGGCCTGCAGCGCACCGGCGTCGGCGCACTTCAGCGACAGGAAGCCGCCGATGCGGTCCAGCGGCGCCTCCCGGTCCCGCGTGATGACGTCGTCGGGCAGGCCGAGCTTGTCGAAGCCCTCGGCGAGGAAGCCGACCTGGTGCCGCGAAACCTCACGCAAGAACTCCGGCGTGAGCCCCTGTTCGGCGAAGAACCGGAAGACGCGCGCGCCCCGGTAGTGGCTCGTCGGGTCGTAGGTCGCGCCGGCGAACCTGTCCGATCCACTGGCGTAGGCGACCTGGCCGGGTCGGCGCTCGTCCGCGAGAGTGCCGAACTCGGCGTACCAGCCGGTGACGACCGGGCGCAGTTCCTGCGCGTGCGCCGGCATCCGCAGGAAGCAGTTGCCTTCGCCGAGCTGGAGGTACTTGTAGCCGCCGCCGAGCACCCAGGCGTTGGTGAGCCCGAGGTCGTGCAGCGCGAACGGGACGGCGCCGAGCGCGTGGTAGGCGTCGACGACGAGGTTCACCGACTTCGAGAGGCAGACGTCGGCGAGGTGGGCCAGTCCGGGCACGAGCCGGGAGGTCTCGAACAGCACGGCCGAGACGAGCACCGCGGCCGTGTCTTCGGTGACTTCGGCCGCGACGCGTTCGGCCAGCGTGTCGACCGGCGTCGCGGGGACGCGGACCACCTCCACGCCTTCCTCGGCCAGCCGGGTCAGTTGACGTCGCAGCGTGTGGAATTCACCGTCGGTCGTGATGATCCGGGGGTGCCGGCGCAGGTCCATCGCCGACAGAAAGCGGATCACCAGGTCATGGGTACTGGCGCCGAGCGCGATGGCGCCGTGCGGATCGCCGAGCAGCGCCCGGAACCCGGCCCGCATCTCGTCTGCCTTCGCGAAGGCGCGGTCCCACTTCGTGTCGACCTCTTCGGCCGCGTCGGCGAAGGCTTCGAGAAGACCTTCCTCCGCGACGTCCGGCCACGCCTGATGCGAATGCCCGGTCAGCAGGATCCGGTCCGCCACCCCGAATTTCGTGTAGTGCGCCGCGAGCGCGTTGGGGTCGCGGCGAAGTTCGTCGAGGGTCGTCAAAGTCGGCTCCGCACTGCCCAGAGGTCCGGGAACATAGGGTGGAAAAGCGTCGTACGCAGGTAATGCGCTCCCGACGAACCCCCCGTCCCGGTCTTGTCTCCGATGGTGCGCTCGACCATCTTCACGTGCCGATACCGCCACTCCTGCATCCCTTCGTCCAGGTCGACCAGGTGCTCCGCCACGACCGACGGCCCGGTGTCATCGCGATAAACCTGCAGCAGAACCTCTTGGAGCGCCGGAGAGGGTTCGAGTGGCTTGGTGACGTCGCGCCCGGTCGGAACTTCGTAGTCCTTCACCGCGAGGTACGTGACGAAGGAATCGAAGAGCGACGGCCGGGACATCGCGTCGGCGATCTGGGCGCGCTGTTCACCGCCTTCGGGGTAATGCGCGAACACCCGCTCGTCCCGGCGGCCGAGGACGGCCTCCAGAACACGGAATTGAGCCGACTGGAACCCGCTCGAAGCGTCGAGTCGCGCACGGAAACTGGTGAACTGGCTCGGAGTCATCGTCTCGAGCACATCGATCTGCGCGACCACCACCTTGAAGATAGTCAGAATCCGCCGCAGTGTGCGGACGGCGTGAGCGGTGTTACCCGCCTCGAGTTGCTCCTGCAGGTAAAGCGCCTCGTGGAGAACTTGTTTGAACCAAAGTTCATACACTTGGTGGATGACGATGAAGAGCAATTCATCGTGCTCGTCGGACCGGGGACGCTGGGCGTCCAGCAATTCGTCCAACGAAAGGTAGGACGTATAACTCAAGGCCGCCTGAGTGTCGTTCATTTTTCTGTCACCTCATCGAAATGGCGTTGCGCCGCCGGAGCCAAAACCTGGTAGAGATCGTGGAAGAGTTCGACCGCGGCGGCCCGGCTCGGCGGAGCCGGTACGAGTTCGACCGGGAGTTCCGGATCGAGCGAGGGAAAGGCGCGGAAGGTGTGCGTCAGCCAGGTTCGGACACGGAACGCCTCGGCGTCAGGCAACTCGCCTGAATATCCGCTGAAATCCCGGACGAACGCTGCGTAACGCGCCGCCAGGCCGTCGAGGTTCCAGGCACGTTCGGCGAACCGCCGCACGTCGAGCGCGAGCGACGGTCTGCCGAGCATCAGCCCGGCGTATTCGGAGACGTCGAGTTCGGCCAGCAGGGCGAGCACCTCGGCCTCGCGGTCGTGCGGGGCGATCCAGGTGCCGTCCTGCACCGGGCCGAAGCCGAGGAAGCGCAGGCGGCGGACCAGCCGTTCCCGCGCCTGACGACGGGTTTCCGGGATGCTCTGCCACAGCACGGTCCACTCCCCGACCGCGCGTTCGCGTCTGCCGAGGGAGAAGATCCGGCGGTCGCCGTCTTCCAGCAGCGCGATCGTGCGGCGGGTCAGCGAGTAGTGGACCAGCCGCCCCGCCTTGTGCCGGGCGAGCAGATCGCGGCGGGCGAGCCTGGCCAGCGCGATCCGCGCCGCGCCGTCGGAAAAGCCCAGCCCGGCCAGCACGCTGACGAGGCCACCGGACCAGACACGGCGGCTCTCCCGTGGCGACACGTAGGTGCCGAGCAGCGTCATCACCAGCTCTTGGGGAGCTGGATCGCCGTGGAGCGGGGACGATGCGGGCATGGGCGCAACTCTATACACCTCAGGCCGCTGCGGTGTAGCTTGATTCGGGTGACGTACTTCGCGGATTTGAGCTCACGTCAGGTCGCGGCGCTCGCGTCGCACGAGCGCGTTCCGGTGCTGCTGCTCCCGGTGGGCGCCGTCGAACCGCATGGACCGCACGCCCCGCTGAGCACCGACCCCCTGATCTCGCGAGGAATGTGTGAACGCGCCGCGGCGCGGCTGGCCGGTGATCCGGGTATCCGCGTGCTGATCCTCCCGGAGGTGCCCTACGGCGTGACCCGCTTCGCGGCGGGGTTCGCGGGCGGCATCTCGATCGGCGAGGAGACCTTGCACGCGCTGCTGACCGAGATCTGTGGCGCGCTCATCGAGCAGGGCCTTCCCCGCGTCCTGCTGGTCAACAACCATTTCGAGCCTGCCCATCTAATGGTGCTCCGGCGGGTGGTGAAGACCGTCGAAGCGGCGCACGGCGTCGGGATCGGTTTCGTCGACCTGGTCCGCCGCCGGTACGCGGCGCGGCTCACCGACGAGTTCCGCTCCGGCGAATGCCACGCCGGGCGCTACGAGACGTCGCTGGTGCTGGCGGACCGGCCCGACCTGGTCGACGTCACGATCCAACGCGAGCTGCGGCCCGTCCACGTCGATCTGGCGCGCGGCGATGCCACGGATTTCGTCTCGGCCGGGATGACCGACGCCTACTGCGGGGAACCCGCCTTGGCGACCGCCGAGGAAGGCGAAGAGACCTTCTCGGTGCTCACCGACATCCTGGTCGAGGCGATCCGGGAGCTGGTATGACCTTCAACCTGGCGACCCATTTCGTCGACCGGCTCCCCGGTGAGCGGACGGCGTTGCTGTGCGGCGACGAGGAAGTCACCTACGCGGAGCTGGCGGCGCTGGTGAACCGGGCAGGCAACGTGTTGCGGGACCTCGATGTCCGAAGTGGACAGCGGGTGCTGCTGGCGCTGAACGACAGCGTCGAATTCGTCGCCGTCTGGTACGCGGCGCAGAAGATCGGCGCGGTCACCGCCGAGGTCTATTCGTTCTTGCAGCCCAAGGATTACGCGTACTACCTGAACTACACCGAGGCCGTGGTGGTCGTCGCCGACGCGTCGACGCTGCCGGCGCTGCGCGAGGCCGGGGCGCGGAACCTGCTGGTCGTCGGCGATCTCGCCCTGGAACCCGGTGAGCATTCGTTCGACTCGCTGGTCGCCTCTGCTGCTCCTGAGCTCGAAGCCGCGCCGACCACACTGGACGACGTCGCGATCTGGAAGTTCACCACCGGCAGCACCGGCTCCCCCAAGGCCTGCGTGCACCCGGCACGGAGTGCGCTGGAGAGCTTCGAGCGGTACGCGCTCGGCGTGCTCGGCCTGCGCGAAGACGACCGCGTGCTGGCCGTGCCGAAGCTGTTCTTCGGCTACGCGCGCGATCTGACCGCGCTCTTCCCTTTCGGTGTCGGCGCGTCCGGGATCGTCTTCCCGCAGCGCAGCACCGCGAGCCTGCTGTTCTCCCTGATCGAGCGCTACCGTCCGACGATCCTGGTGAACGTGCCGACCATGATGAGCGCGATGATCGCCGATCCGGCGGCGTCTACTGTGGACATGAGTTCCCTCCGGCTCGCGACGTCGGCGGGCGAGGCACTGCCCTCGGAGCTGCATCGCAAGTGGGACAACCTGTTCGGTGTCCCGGTGATCGACGGCATCGGCTCCTCGGAGGCGTACCACATCTACCTCTCCAACAGGCCCGGCGATCAGCGGGTCGGCAGTCTTGGCCGTGAGGTGCCGGGCTACACCGCGCGGATCATCGACGAGACCGGTGAAGCCTTGCCGGACGGCGAGATCGGCACCCTGGAGGTCACCGGGCCGACCATCGCCCGCGGGTACCACGGCGATCCGGAGAAGACCGCGCGGACCTTCCACGGCGACACCTTGCGCACCGGGGACCTGTTCAGCCGCGACACCGACGGGTACTTCCACCACCACGGCCGCGCCGACGACCTGCTGAAGGTGTCCGGCGTGTTCGTCGCGCCGAGCGAGATCGAAGACTGCCTCATCGGTCATCCCGCCGTCGTCGACTGTGCGGTGCTGGGGGTGAGCGTCGACGGGCTGGTGGTCCCGCGGGCGTGCGTCGTACTGGCCGACGGCGCTTCCGTGACCGCCGACGAACTGAAGGACCACGCGCGGGCACAGCTGGCGAAACACAAATATCCGCGCGAGGTGGTGTTCGTGACCGAACTCCCCCGCACCGCCAACGGAAAACTCGATCGGCGCGCGCTGCGCCGGGTGGAGGCGCAGTGAGCAGGATCGTCGTCGTCACCGGCGGGACACGCGGGATCGGCGCGGCCGTCGCCGCCCGGTTCCAGGCCGCGGGCGACCAGGTGCACGCACCCGGCCGGGCCGACTGCGACGTCACCGACGAGGACGCCGTCGCCCGGTACTTCGAAGCGCTCGGCCCGGTGGACGTGCTGGTGAACAACGCCGGTGTCTCGTCGAGCGCTCCGCTGGCGAAGACGTCACTCGACCAGTGGCGCACCCAGATCGAGGTCAACGCGACCGGCGCTTTCCTTTGCACGCGGGCGGTTCTGCCCGGGATGCGGGCACGGGACACCGGCCGGATCGTCACGGTCGCCTCGACGGCGGCACATCTCGGCTACCGCTACACGGCCGGCTACACCGCGTCGAAGCACGCCGCAGTCGGGCTGATGCGGGCCACCGCCGCCGAGGTCACCGGCACCGGCGTCACCGCGAACGCCGTCTGCCCGGCCTTCGTGCGCACGGACATGACGGCCGCTTCCGTGGCCAGGATCCGGGAGCGGACCGGCCGGGACGAAGCCGGCGCGGAAGCCGCCCTCGCGGCCGCGTCCCCGCTCGGCCGCCTGCTCGAACCCGACGAGGTCGCCCACGCGGTGGCCTTCTTCGCGGCGCCCGAAGCCGCCGCGATCAACGGACAGACACTCGTCCTCGATGGAGGTGGGATCCAGTCATGAGCCCGTTCCGCGCCACGCCGCCGATCACCGCGAACTGGGAACATTTCGAGTTCACTGTGGACGATGGCGTCGCCACGGTCACCTTGGACCGCCCCGAAAAGCTGAACGCGCTCACCTTCGACGTCTACGCGGACCTCCGCGACCTGCTGGCCGAGTTGCCGCATCGCGGCGACGTCCGGGTGCTGGTCATCACCGGACGCGGACGCGGGTTCTGCTCCGGCGGCGACGTCGAGGAGATCATCGGCGAGCTGCAGAAAATGGAGACCGCGGAACTGCTGGAGTTCACCCGGATGACCGGTGCGGTGGTGAAGGCGCTGCGTGAGTGCCCCATCCCGGTGATCGCCGCGGTCAACGGCGTCGCGGCGGGCGCGGGTTCGGTGATCGCGCTGGCGAGTGACTTCCGGCTACTGGCGTCGTCGGCGAAATTCGCGTTCCTGTTCACGAAGGTCGGGCTGGCCGGGGCGGACATGGGCTCGGCGTATCTCCTGCCGCGGCTGGTGGGTTTGGGGCGGGCGACGGAGCTGCTGATGCTGGGCGACAAGATCGACGCGGCTCGCGCGGAGGCGATCGGACTGGCCTCGCAGGTCGTCGAGGATTCCGAACTGAGTGCCACGGCGTCGGCTCTGGCCCGTCGGCTGGCGGACGGTCCCGCGTTGGCCTACGGGACCACGAAGGTGCTGCTGACCCGCGAGCTGGACATGGACCTGGGCAGCTCCATCGAACTCGAGGCGATCACGCAGGCTTTGCTGATGACCGCGAAGGATCACGGGGAGTTCTACGCCGCCTGGACCGCTGGACGAACCCCCCGATGGACCGGACGCTGACCCTCTTCTCACCGTGAGGCCTCCTGCAACCGCTCCCCCAAAACCCGGCACCGTTCCCGCATCTCCGCCGGCTCGATCACCTCGAAAGCGTGGCCCAGCACCACCACGTGCATCAGCAGGAAGTCCAGATCCCCCGCCCCACTCAGGACCTCGCACCGCGCGTCCCCCTTCGGCCGCACTACCGCCGCCGACGCC
The DNA here is from genome assembly GCF_055598845.1 of Amycolatopsis sp. NPDC039088. Classification (NCBI taxonomy): domain Bacteria; kingdom Bacillati; phylum Actinomycetota; class Actinomycetes; order Pseudonocardiales; family Pseudonocardiaceae; genus Amycolatopsis; species Amycolatopsis sp. NPDC039088. The sequence continues at coordinate 22,687 of NZ_JBVKAE010000032.1, forward strand.
GGGATCTGCGCCCGCACGACCTCGGCGGGCGCGTGCACCAGGAACCGCGCCTGATACTGATAGACCCGGCTGGCCACACTCTCCTGCACATAGGCCGCGGCGTCGGGCGCCGGACGCGGCCGGAACCGCCACGACCGCGCGGAAACCTCGGACATCCGGTCGACGCGGAAGGTGCGCCAGCCTTCGCGATCGAGGTCGTAAGCGAACAGATACCAACGCTTCCCGGAGGCGACGAGGCGGTAAGGCTCAACCCTTCGCCGTCCGGAAGACGGATAGTCGAAGCCCGCCTCGACCTCGTCCCGGCAGGCACGGGCCAGCGTCATGAGCACGTCGGCGTCGATCGAGGCGCGGCTGCCGTCGAAAGCGACCACCGAGCCGGACAGCGCGCGCACCTCGTGCCGCAGCCGGATCGGCAACACCCGGTCGAGTTTGGCGAGCGCCCGAAGCGCGGCATCGCCGTCACCCGCCCCGGCCAGCAGCGAGACCGCGGTGGCGATCGCCTCCTCGTCGTCGAGCAGCAGCGGCGGCATGTCCTGGCCAGGACCGAGCTGATACCCGCCGCCGACCCCGTTGCTGGCCTGCACCGGATACCCGAGCGCCCGCAGCCGCTCGACGTCGCGGCGAATCGTGCGCGGCGTGACCCCCAGCCGGTCGGCGAGTTCGGGGCCGGTCCAAACCTGGCGCTGCTGCAGCAGCCCGAGCAGGGTGAGTACCCGTTCCGTGGTCCCTCGCTCGTCCTCCATGGCACCCACTGTGTCAGAGATAGCGGACCGATCCTGTCCGCTAGGGGTGTCAAGATGCCCTCATGAGCCGAAAGAGCCGCGAAATCCAGATCACCTTCGACGCCCACGACCCGAAGGCCCTGTCGACCTTCTGGCGTGACGCCTTGAGCTACGTCCACCCCGCCCCGCCGGGTGTCGAGCTACCCGAGGGCGCGGACCCACTGGCGGCGTGGGAAGAGTTCCTGGAGCGGGTCGGTGTGCCCGAGGACCAGCGTAATTCCAGCTCGGCCGTCCAAGACCCGGAGGGAATCGGACCGCGGCTGTTCTTCCAGCAGGTCCCGGAGGACAAGGTCGCCAAGAACCGCGTCCACATCGACATCCGCGCGGCACCCGGGCTCCAGGGTGACGAGCGAATGGCGGTGCTCGAGGCGGAATGCGACAGGCTCGTCGCGCTCGGCGCGAAGCGGGTACGCCGTCACGAGCCCGGGCCCCCGATGAGCCACGGCTTCATCGTGATGACCGACCCGGAGGGCAACGAATTCTGCCTGGACTGAGGGCGCCCGGCCGTCCGGCGCGTGAAGGTCCCCTTCCCTCGGCTGAGCCCAGGGGCCCGGCAAAGTCGCATAAGTGCTGGTCGGCACTTGTTCTTGGTGGGCCGGATGTGGCATCGCTGATGCCTGTGGGGTGCGAGTGTGGAGGATTTGGGACGGTAAAGGTCCCAAATCCTCCACGCTCGAGGTGTACCGGGTTCAGGGGCATGCCCCTGAAGTTCTGTTGATCAAGCTTCGCAACCGGGTGCGACCCCGTGTCCATGAAGGAATTGGGACACTCAACGTCCCAATTCCTTCATGGACGTCGGCCTGCGCCATGACCAAGAGGTCCCCTTCCCTCGGCTGAGCCGAGGGAAGGGGAACTTCACGCGCCACCTCAGAGCGTCGTCACGGCGATCGCGTTGTCCTCAAGCGAGCCGAAATACAGGGTTCCGGCTCGTTCACGGACGCCGACGAGCACATGGAACCCGTCGATCTCCCCGCGCAGTTCGTGCACCTGCTTCCCGTCCGGCGTCACCCCGCGCACGCCGCACTCGCGCGCGGGTGCGGGCTGAAGCGCTGTCGGCAGCGCGCGGACGCCGGCCCGCAGCGGCGCGGGAAGCTTGCGTACCAAGGAAAGCGCGGGCACCTTCGGACTCGCCACGGTGATCCAGATCAGTCCATCGCTGCCGGTCGAGATGTTGTCGGGATAGCCCCACAGATCGTCGACCAGCACGTCACGGGTTCCGGCGCGGTCGCCGGTGAGCCAGAGGCGAGCGACCCGGCAGGCGCCGGTCTCCGCGACGGCCACATAGGACTCGTCGGGTGGCAGCGCGACGCCGTTGGCGAACTGGAAACCGTCGGCCAGCTGGTCGATCTTGCCATCCGGGGTCCGCCGCAGAAGACGTCCGCCGCCGGTCTGCTCGATGAGATCGTCGCGCCAGTTGTCGATGCCGAAGCGCCGGGACGAATCGGTGAAGTACACCGTCCCGTCCTTCGCCACGGCGGCGTTGTTGCAGAACACGAAATCGAGTCCGGCGGCGGCCGTCGCCAGGGTCGTCACGGAACCACCCGCGAGCGGCATGGTGAGCAGACCGGCCTTGGCGTCGCAGATCAGGAGATCGTCGCCGTAGAACTCCAGCCCGAGCGGACGCCCGCCGGTGTCGCCGAGGACGTCGATCCGCTTGCCGTCCGGTGTGACGCGGAGGATGCGGCCGTCGTCGACGCCGGTGTAGACGTGCCCCTGGTCGTCGACCACGACGTCTTCGGGACCGTGCCCGTTCACCGGGACGACCGTGACCTTGCCGAACGGCATCGCGTTCCTCCCTAGCGGTAGGTGAGCAGTTCCGCGGCTTCCGCCTCGAAATGCGGGTGTTCGTTGAACGACAGCATGGTCACTCCGCCACGACCGGACACCAGTTTGGTGATGCCGGCGTTCACGGTGACCCGGTTCAGTTTCAGCAGCCCGGCCTCGGGGGTGCCCAGGAGCGCGCCGCAGACCGTGGCGATGACCCCGCCGGAGCTGAAGACGACGGCGTGCTCACCCTTGCCCAGTGACGCCACGACATCGGCCAGCGCGCCCTTGACGCGCGCCAGGAAGGCGGGCCAGGTTTCGGCGCACGGGCTGGTCTCCCCCGCCTCGACCCACGCGTTCAACGCACCGTCCAAAGCGGCCTGATAGGCCCGTGAATCGGTCTGCCGCACCCCGGCGGCGTGGTACTTCGCGATGTCGACGTGGTCGTACTCGTTCCAGCGCTCGTCCTCGACGACGGCGATCCCGGAATGGAGCACCTTCAACGCCGTCGCGGCCGTGTCCCGTTGGCGGGCCAGGGATCCGGAGCGCGCCTGGGTGAACTCGACGCCGCGCCGCAACAGTTCCGCACCGACCACAGTGGACTGTTCGAATCCGCGCGGCGAGAGCTGGTCGTAGTTCTCCGCACCGAAGGACGCCTGACCGTGGCGGACCAGGTAGATCGCACCCATCTACGCGGCTCCCTTCGCGATGATCCGGCGGCAGCGCCCGTCGAGGTAGCCGACGAACTGCCACAGATCCTTGAAGGCCGGGTTGTCCGTCTGTCCCTGGTGGAAGCGGAAGTAGATCTGCTGTATCACCACCGCGAGCCGGAACAGGCCGTACACCTCGTAGAACGTCCAGTCGCCGATCTCGAGACCGGACCGCTCCGCGTACCGCCGCACGAACTCCTCGCGCGTGTACATCCCCGGCACGTGCGTCGGCTGGCGGCGGCTGAGCTTCATGACGTCGTCGTCATCGTCCTGTACCCAGTACGCGAGCGTGCTGCCCAGTTCCATCAGCGGATCGCCGAGGGTCGCCATCTCCCAGTCGAGGACGCCGATGATGCCGAGATCGTCGTCGAGCACCAGATTGTCGAGCCGGTAATCGTTGTGGATCAAGCAGATCTTGGCCTCGGCGGGCTGATTTCCGGCCAGCCACGCCATCACCTCGGCGCAGTCGGGGACGTTCTCCGTCCGCGCCTTGCGGAACCGCTCGGACCAGCCGCGCACCTGACGCTCGACGTAGCCCGCCCCCTTGCCGAGGTCGGCCAGCCCGGCGGCCTCGACGTCGACGGCGTGCAACTCGACCAGCCTGTCGACGACCTTGCCGCACAGTTCGCTTGCCTGATCCGGGGACAGCTCGAGTCCCGCGGGCAGATCTCCGCGCAAAATCAGGCCTTCCAGCCGCTCCATCACGTAGAAATCGCCGCCCAGCACGGTTTCGTCGTCGCAGAAGGCGAGCACCTCGGGCACGTAAGGGAAGACCGGCCGCAACGCGCGCTGGACCCGGAACTCGCGGCGCATGTCGTGCGCGGACGCGGCCTTGTGCCCGGCGGGCGGGCGCCGCAGGATCAGCTCCCGGCCGGGATAGCTCAACAGGTACGTCAGATTCGAGGCACCGCCCGGAAACTGGCGGACTTCGGGTGGCGCATCGCCGAGTTCTGACACCCGGTCGGCCAGCCAGGCGTGCACCGCGGCGGGATCGAACGAGTCCTCGCCCCGCACCTCGACGGTCTTGTCGGGGGCCAGCGTCATGCGAACTTCTTCAGCACCGACGCGGGGATGAACCGGAAGACCCTCGCGAGCACACCCCACGGCCACGACGGCACGAACGCCTTCGCCGCCTCGGATTCGATCGCCTTCACCATCGCCTGCGCGCCGGGTTCGGCCTTCGTACCGAGCGGGACCTTCGAGATGTCCTCGTTCATCTCCGATTCGATGAACCCGGGCAGCAACGTGGTGACCTTGATCGGCGTCTTCATCAGCTCGATCCGGGTGCCCTCGGCGAAAGCCCAGATGCCCGCCTTCGAAGCGGCGTACGCGGTCAGGTTTCCGGGGAAGGCGCGAAGCGCGGAGAACGAGGAGACGACCACGAGGTGGCCGTCCTTCTGCTTGCGGAAGATGCCGACGGCGGCCTCGATCTGGGCGGCCGCGGCGAGGAAGTTCGTCTGCAGGGTCTGGCGGTTGGCGTCGAACCGGCCCGAGCCGATCGGCTGCCCCTTGCCGAGCCCCGCGTTCACGATCACGCGGTCGAGGGAGCCGAGCTCCTCGCGGAACTCCTCGAAGACGGTGAAGACCTGGTCGTGATCGTTCACGTCCAGCTTCCGGGTGACCACGGTGATGCCCGGGTAAGCCTTCTTGAGCTCCGCGGCGAGGGCGTCGAGCCGGTCGAGGCGGCGGGCGGCCAGCGCCAGATTGCGGCCTCTGGCGGCGTACTGCCTTGCCATTCCCTCGCCGAGTCCGGAGCTCGCCCCGGTGATCAGGATGTTCTTCCGCAGGACCATGGGCTGGAGCTTACCCGTTGGTAACAAGTCTCGGGGACCCTCGGACAGGTGGCTGCCCCCGGCGCCTGGGGTTCGCCGGGGGCAGCCTGTCGAGAGGGCCTTACTTCACCTGGAGCAGCTTGTTCGCCGTGCCACCGGTCGGGTTGCTGATCTTGCCGTCGGCGGCCGCGGCGACCAGACCTTCGGCGACCTGTGCCGGGGTGGCGTCAGGGTGGGCCGAGAGGTAAAGCGCGGCAGCACCGGCGACGTGCGGCGAAGCCATCGAAGTGCCACTGATGGTGTTCGTGGCGTCGTCACCGGTTCCCCACGAAGAGGTGATGTCGACACCAGGGGCGTAGAGGTCGACGACCGAACCGTAGTTCGAGAAGCTGGCCTGCTTGTCGGTCTTGTCGCTGGCGGCCACCGTGATGGCCTCCTTCACCCGAGCGGGCGAAGTGGTGCCGGCGTCGGAGGACTCGTTGCCCGCCGCGAGCGCGAAGGTCACACCCTTGTCGATGGCACCCTTGACCGCCGCGTCCAGGGCGTCGTCGGCGCCGCCGCCCAGGCTCATGTTGGCGACCGACGGGCCCTTGGCGTTCGCCGCGACCCAGTCGACACCAGCGACGACGCCCTCGGTGGTGCCGCTGCCGTTGGCGTCGAGCACGCGGACGCCGACGATCTTCACGCCCTTGGCCAGGCCGTGCTCCGTGCCGCCGATGGTGCCGGCGACGTGCGTGCCATGGCCGTGCTCGTCGTTGGGGGTGTCGTCGTTGTCGACGAAGTCCTTGCCACCGGTCGCGCGGTCACCGAAGTCCTTGTGCGAGCCGCGGACACCGGTGTCGATGACGTAGGCGGTGACGTTGTCGGCCTTCGTCGGGTAGGTGTACTTGGTGTCGAGCGGCAGGTCCGCCTGGTCGACGCGGTCCAGGCCCCACGACGGCGGGTTGTCCTGGGTCTCGCTGATCTTGAACGTCTTGTTCTGGACGACGTAGGCGACCTGCGGGTCGGCGGCGAGGCGCTTCGCGGCGGCCTCGTCGGCCTTGATCGAGAAGCCGTTCAGCGCCGAACCGAACGTGCGGGAAAGCGTGGTGCCGTACTGACCGGTGAGGCCCTGCGCCTTGGCGGCGACGTTGGCGATGATCTCGCGCGCCGCGGCCACGCCCTGGCCGACCGCGGTGGGCTTGAGCACGACGATGTAGCTGCCGCCGACGGCGTTGGCCACACCCGCGTCGCGGATCTCGCCCTGCTGCTCGGCCTGGGCCGCACCCGCGCCGAACGTGGCGACCGCCGCGGTCACCCCGGCGAGGGCGACCCCCGCCATCAAGCCGCTCCGGGTCTTTCGGGACTTCAGGTTCTTCCGGGACTTGCTCACTGGTTCCCTTCCTGCCGCGCCAGGGGCGATCACCCGGGAGGATGATCGTTGCTGAGAGCCATGCAAGCCGGTGCCGTGGTGGGCGGGCAATGATTCACAGTTACCAGTACTAGGCCATTAGGACTAAGGTCGCTCGTCCGGAAAGTCGTTTTCGCCAGGCAGACAGCGCCACTGGAGCGTTACCGCAGACTGATAATGTTATTCGTGTTGTTATCAACCGGGTCGGAAACGGCAGACGGGGGCGGTCGGGCGGCATATGGTGGCGGGGAGCGCGATCACGGAAGATGACGACCAGCCGCCTACGGCATTCGCCGCGACCTTGCGATCGGCCATCGCCACGAGCGGGCTCAGCCTCGACCGTATCCAAGCCCGGCTCCTCGCGCGCGGCGCGTCGGTGAGCGTGACCGCGCTGAGCTACTGGCAATCGGGCAAACGTCAACCGGAACGGCAGAGCTCACTCTCCGCGGTCCGGGTACTCGAAGAGGTTCTGGCGGTACCCGCCGGTTCACTGCTCAGTCTGCTCCCGCCGCCACGGCCGCGCGGGGCGTCGTCACGGCGGAGCCGCGCCACCACCGACCAGCCGCTGACCTTCCCGCTCGAAGCACTCCAGGTCCTGCTGGAGAAGGTCGGCGCGCCCAACGCGCTCGAACAACACCATCAGCTGAAACTGGTCGGCCTGCACGACCTGTGCGAGATCGCCGAGGACGGCGGGCAACGCGCGGTGACCGCCAGGGCGGTGTTCCAGGCGGGCGCGGACGGACAGGACCGCTGGCTGCTGGTCTACGCCCAAGGTGACCCCGACGCCGGCCCACCGGTGCTGAACACGCTGCGCAACTGCCACGTCGGCCGCGCCGAAGTCGACGACGAGCACGGGCTCACGGTCGCCGAACTGCTTTTCGACCGGCCGATCGACCGCGGCGAGACTCACCTGATCGAGTACTCCCTGACCAACCCCGGGCCGCCGTATCCGGAATGCCGGAACACGCATTACCGCGAGTTCCGGCGTCCCGTGCGGGAGTACCTGCTGGAAGTCCGGTTCGATCCGGACACCCTTCCGGCCAAGTGCTGGCAGTACAGCGCGCACGGGCCCTCGGGTGTCGCACGGGGATCCGCGCCGCAGGACCGCCGGGACCTGAAGCTCGATCAGAACAACGGCGTCCACGCCGTCGCGCTCGACTTCGGCCCCGGCGTCTTCGGCATCGACTGGGAGTACTGAGCAGCCGTCAGTGCAGCTTGTTGCGCAACACCTTCCCGGTCGCGTTGCGCGGCAGTTCGTCGAGGAACTCGACGTCGCGCGGCACCTTGTACCGGGCGAGGTTGGCCTTGACGTACTCGCGCACTCCCTCGACGTCCAGGTCCGACTTCTCGGCCCGCACGACGAAAGCCTTCAGCCGCTGCCCGAACTCGGGATCGTCGACGCCGACGACCGCGGCCTCGATCACGTCTTCGCGCTCGACCAGGAGGTTCTCCACCTCGATCGGGAAGACGTTCTCGCCGCCGGAGACGATCATTTCGTCGTCACGGCCGTCGATGAACAGCAAGCCGTCCTCGTCGAAATGGCCGACGTCGCCGCTGGAAAGCAACCCGTCGATGATCTCCTTGTTCCGCCCGTCGGTGTAGCCCTGGAAGCTCAGCCCGCTGCCGACGAACACCCGGCCGGTGACGTGCGGCTCGGTGATCTTGCCGCCCTTCTCGTCGTACAGCGCGACCTTGCAGCCCACCGGCGCGCGGCCGACCGTGCCCGGCGCCTTGCGCCAGTCCTCGGGCGTCGCGACGGTGGCGACCGCGACCTCGGTCGAGCCGTAGAGGTTGTGCACGACGTCGCCGAACGCGGCGGTCGCGCGGTTCCCGAGATCCGGGGACAGCGCGGAGCCCGCCACGAAGATGATCCGCAGGCACGAGGTGTCGTACTTGGCGCGGACCTCTTCGGGCAGGTCGACGATCCGCTGCAGCATCGTCGGCACGAGGACCAGCGTGGTGCAGCGGTTCTCCGCGACCCCGCGCAGCGTCTCCTCCGGCACGAACTTGCGCCGCATGACGACCTTCGAGCCGAGCGCGAAGGACAGGATGAACTGCGACAACCCGGTGCCGTGGAACAGCGGCGCGCCCATGTAGGTCGCTTCGCCGGTCCGGAGCGGGATGCGGTCGAGGAACTGCGCCGAGGCGAGCGCGGAGGTGTGCGGTCGCGGGGCGCCCTTCGGCGTCCCGGTGGTGCCGCTGGTCAGGAGGATGAAACCGCCCGGTTTGGCGGGCGCCGGCCACGGGCGGTCGTCGGTGCTGGCGACCAGCTCGGTGACGATCGGGATCTTGTGCCCGGAAAGCTCGGCGTCCGAGTCGACCCACGCGAGGTAGTGGTCGACGTCGCCCTCGACCGCGTCCAGCAGTTCGGTGAACTCCTGGTCGTACACGAGCGCGGTGACGCCTTCGCGCTTCGCGACGTCCGCGAGCTGTGGTTTGGCGAACCCGGTGTTCATCAGCAGCAGCTTGGCACCGAGTTTGCCCGAAGCGAGCATCGTCAGCACGAGACCGCGGTGGTCCCGGCACAGCGCGGCGATCACCGAACCCGGGCCGAGGCCGCGTTCCGACCACGCCCTGGCCAGCGCGTTCGACTGGGTGTCGAGCTGCTTGAAGGTCAGCGGGCCGAGTTCGTCGATGATGCCCGTCGCGGTCGGGTCCCGGCGGGCGGCGATCATGTTCGCCCCGGCGAACGGACCCCACTTCCGCACCATGACCAGCGAACGCAGCCCCTCGTCGACCCGTGGGATCGGGAGCAGGCCCGCTTGGCGCATCACGTCGATGCTGCGCACGGTCTCGGTCACCTTGCCCGCCACCAAGGTGGCGAGGCCGGTGGGGTTTCTCATCCGGGCACCTCCGTTGCTGCTGCGGCGAGACGCCATGCCGCCGTCTTCGCGTACCGGCGGTATGGGTTTGCTACTCGACAGTAGCCGACCGTTAGTCCAGGCGCACTAGCCCTCTCGTGACAGAAATGTCGGTAGGAACTAGCACAATGGCAACGTGCAGGCGATCGCAGGTCAAGAGGAGGATGGCGACTTCGCGATCTCGATCTCCGGACAGCCGGCGCGCCGCGGCTTGACCCTGGCACGGTTCGTCGACGAAGTACGCGGACTGGAGGCGGAGCACTCGCCCCGTTGGGTGTTCCCGTCGGTCGAGCGGACCTACCCGGCCCTGATCAAGGCCGGTCTCCGGGTGCGGCGGTGTCACGACCTGGAGCTGGTCGAGGGCCTATTGCTGGCGCACGAAGGCCGGCCGCAAGAATCGCGGAGCCTGCGCGCGGCGCTGGCCAGGGCGAACGGGCAGGAGGCGCCCGCCGACGAGCCGCCGCTGTGGGCCGAGGACGACCAGCCGACCCTGTTCGAGACGCGCGGCCCCCGGCTGCCGTCCGGCGTCACCGTGGTCGACGCCGCCCGTCTCGTGCTGGCCGAGCAGGAGAAACGGGTCGCGCGCACCGAACATCCGGAGCGGCTTCGATTGCTCTTCGCGGCCGAGTCGGCGAGCGCGCTGGCGGCCGCGGAGATGTCGGCCGACGGGCTGCCGTGGCGGGCGGACCTGCACCTCGAACTGCTCGCCGACCAGCTCGGTCCGCGCGTCCCGGCCGGGCACCGGCCGAAGCGGCTGGTCGAGCTGGCGGCGAAGATCAGCGACGCGTTCGGCGGACGCCCGGTCAACCCGGACGCCCCGGCCAGCGTCGTCCGGGCGCTCGGCCGCGAGGGCATCGAGGTCACTTCGGCGAGGAAGTACCTGCTGCGCGACATCGACCACCCGGCCGTGCCACCCCTGCTGGAGTACAAGGAACTCGCGCGGCTGCATTCCGCCAACGGCTGGGCCTGGCTCGACGAGTGGGTGCACGACGGCCGGTTCCGCCCGCACTACGTCGTCGGCGGGGTCGTCTCGGGACGATGGGCGAGCCGGGGCGGTGGCGCGCTGCAGATCCCGAAGATCCTGCGGACCTGCGTCCGCGCCGATCCCGGCTGGAAACTGGTGGTCGCCGACGCCGCCCAGCTGGAGCCGCGGGTACTGACGGCGTTGTCCGGCGACCGCAAACTGGCCGAGGTCGCCGCGGCCACGGATCTGTACGCGAGTCTCGCCGAGGCGATGTTCTCCGGCGTGCGCCGCGTTCCGGTGCCCGCCTGGGACGAGAGGACCGACCGCGACCGCGCGAAGATCGCGATGCTTTCGGCGATGTACGGCGGCACCTCCGGCGAGGCGGGACCGCTGCTGGCCTTGCTGCGGACCAGGTTCCCGGACGCGGTGTCCTATGTGGAGCGTGCCGCGCAGGCAGGGGAGCGCGGCGAACGCGTCCGCTCCCGGCTCGGCCGGACGTCACCTGCGCCGTCGGAGGCCTGGCGCGCGCTGACCGGCGGTGTCGCCGAGGACGAGGCCGCCGAGACCAAGGCACGTCAGGCGTCGCGCGGCTGGGGCCGGTTCACCCGGAACTTCGTCGTACAGGCGAGCGCGGCGGACATGACCGCCGTTCTGCTGGCCACCCTGCGCGGCAAGCTCCCCTCCCCCGCCCATCTGGTGTTCTTCCAGCACGACGAGGTACTGGTGCACACCCCGGCCGAGTTCGCCGACGAGGTGTCGCAGTCCATTGTGGACAGCATGACCGAGGCGGCGCGGATGCTGTTCGGCGCCGCCTGCCCGGTCCGGTTCCCGCTGCACATCGCCGCCGTGGACACCTACGCCGACGCCAAGTGAGTTCTCCACCCAATCACGTGTGTTCTCCACTCAATCACGTGCTTTCCGCTTGAGCGGAGAACACGCGTGATCAGATGGAGAACACGCGTGATTGGGCGGAGAACTCGGGTCAGGAGGCGGCGTCGTCCAGTGCCTTGATGACGCGCTTCAGCGAGACGGGGTGCGCGGTACCGAGCGTCTGGGCGAAGAAGCTGACCCGCAGTTCCTCGATCATCCACCGGATCTCCCGCAGCGCGGGTGACGACGTCCCAGGCGGCACCGCGGCGAGCGCCGCCTGGTACTCGTTGCGGAGCCACGCGATGTCGCCGGTGCGCTGGATGTCGCGGGTCGGCTCGGTCGGGAGTTTCTCCAGCCGTCGTTCGATCCCGCGCAGGTACCGGACGACGTGCTTCAGCCTATCCTGCCCGGTTTCGGTCACGAAACCCTTGTGCACCAAGCCGTCCAGCTGCGCCCGGATATCGGCGAGCGAGTCGGCCGGGCCTCGGGTGTCCGCCAGCCGGGTCTCGACGTCGTTGGCCGCGCGCAGGATCTTCTCGACGTCGGTGAGCACGGCGAGCACTCCGGGGTTCAGCCCGGCGCGCACCTTCTCCAGCAGCGCGGCGAAACCGGCTTCGTCCCAGCGCGGGCCGCCGTTGTCGGCCACGAGTTTGTCCACGGCGCAGTCGACACAGTCTTCGAGCAGCGCCGCCACGGAGCCGTGCGGATTGCGGTTCAGCACGAGTTTCGACGAATTGCCGAGGTTGCGGGTGATGAACTTCATCGGCGACGGCAGGTTCAGCCGCAGCATCCGCCGCGTGCCCGCCCACATCGACTGTTCCTGCTGCCCCGGCGTGTCCAGCAGCCGCACCGCGACGCTGCCGCCTTCGTCGACCAGCGCCGGATACGCCTTGACGTCGTGGCCGCGCTGCTTACTCGCGAACACCTTCGGCAGCTCGCCGAACGCGGGTGTGGTGAGCCCCTCGCGCTCGATGCTGTCGGCGGCTTTGGAGATCGTCGCGCGCACCTGGCCGCTCAGGTCTCGTTTGAGCGCCTCGATGTCCTTGCCCTCGGACACCTTCTTGCCGCGGACGTCCACCACGCGGAACGTCATCTTCAGGTGTTCCGGCACCGCGGACAGCTGCCAGGCGTCGTCGGGGATCACCACCCCGCGCAGCGCCTCCAGTTCGTCCGCGACGGCGTGCAGCAGCGGGCCGTCGGCGGGGCCGACCCGCGACAGGACTAGCTTCGCGTGGTCGGGTGCCGGTACGAAGTTGCGCCGGATCGCCTTGGGCAGCGACTTGATCAGCTGGGTCACCAGTTCTTCGCGCAGGCCGGGGACCTGCCAGTCGAAACCGTCCGCGGTGACCTGGTTCAGCACCGGCAGCGGGATGTGCACGGTGACGCCGTCCGCGTCCGCGCCCGGTTCGAACTGGTACGTGAGCTTGAAGGTCTGACTGCCTTGAGTCCAGAAGTCGGGGTAGTCGGCCTCGCGCACGCCGCCCGCGGTCTCGTTGATGAGCATCGTCTTCTCGAAGCTCAACAGGTCGGGCTCGGTGTGGCGGGCCTTCTTCCACCAGCTGTCGAAATGCCGCGCCGAGACGACGTCGGCCGGGACGCGCTGGTCGTAGAACTCGAAGAGGGTCTCGTCGTCGACCAGGATGTCGCGGCGGCGCGCGCGGTTCTCCAGGTCCTCGACCTCTTCCAGCAGCGCGCGGTTCTCGGCGAAGAACTTGTGCCTGGTCTCCCAGTCGCCTTCCACCAGCGCGTGCCGGATGAACAGCTCGCGGCTCAGTTCCGGGTCGATCCGGCCGTAGTTGACGCGGCGGTCGGCGACCAGCGGGACCCCGTACAGGGTCACCTTTTCCAGGGCCATCACCGCGCCCTGCTTACGTTCCCAATGCGGCTCGGAGTAGTTCCGCTTCACGACGTGCCCGGCGAGCGGTTCGACCCATTCCGGCTCGATCCGCGCGTTGACCCGGCCCCACAGGCGCGACGTCTCGACCAGTTCGGCCGACATCACGAACCGCGGCTGCTTCTTGAACAGCGCCGAGCCCGGGAACACCGAGAACCGCGCCCCGCGCGCGCCGAGGTAGTCGCCCTTGGCCGGATCCTTGAGTCCGACATGCGACAGCAGCCCGGCGATCAGCGACGTGTGCACCCGTTGCGGATCGGCCGCGCCGCCCGCGTTGAGGGTGATACCGAGCGGTTTCGCCAGCTGACGCAGCTGGCTGAAGATGTCCTGCCACTCGCGGATGCGCAGGTAGTTCAGGTACTCGTTGCGGCACAACCGGCGGAACTGGTTGGTGGACAACGCCTTCTGCTGCTCGCTGACGTATTCCCACAGGTTCAGGTACGCCAGGAAGTCGGACGTCTTGTCGGCGAACCGCGCGTGCTGCTCGTCCGCCGCCTGCTGCTTCTCCGCCGGGCGCTCACGCGGGTCCTGAATGGACAGTGCGGCGGCGATGATCATCACTTCGCGGACGCAGCCGTTGCGTGCGGCCTCCAGCACCATCCGCGCCATCCGCGGGTCGACCGGGAGCAGGGCGAGCTTGCGGCCGGTTTCGGTGAGCTTCTTGCCGTCCGACATGTCGAAGGCGCCGAGTTCCTGCAGCAACTGGACACCGTCGGTGACCTGACGGCGATCCGGCGGCTCCACGAAGGGGAACGCCGCGATGTCGCCGAGGCCGAGTGAGGTCATCTGCAGGATGACCGACGCGAGGTTGGTCCGCAGGATCTCCGGATCGGTGAACTCGGGCCGGGCGTCGAAATCGTCTTCGGAGTACAGCCGGATGCAGATACCGTCGGAGGTACGACCACAGCGCCCCTTGCGCTGGTTCGCCGACGCCTGCGAGACCGGCTCGATCGGCAGGCGCTGGACCTTGGTGCGATGGCTGTAGCGCGAGATCCGCGCGGTGCCGGGGTCGATGACGTACTTGATGCCCGGCACGGTCAGCGACGTCTCGGCGACGTTCGTGGCGAGGACGACGCGGCGACCGGTGTGGCGCTGGAAGACCCGATGCTGGTCCGACGACGAGAGCCGCGCGTACAGCGGGAGGATCTCGGTGTTGCGGAGGTCTTGTTTGGACAGTGCGTCCGCGGTGTCGCGGATCTCGCGCTCGCCGGAGAGGAAGACCAGGATGTCGCCGGGCCCCTCGTGCTGGAGTTCGTCGACGGCGTCGCAGATGGCCTGCGTCTGATCCCGATCCTGGTCGGCGTCCGGATCGTCGGGGTCGATGATCGGCCGGTAGCGGACCTCGACCGGATACGTCCGGCCGGACACCTCGACGATCGGAGCATCGTCGAAGTGCTTGGAGAACCGCTCCGGATCGATCGTCGCCGAGGTGATGATCACCTTGAGATCGGGGCGGCGCGGCAGAAGCTGTTTGACGTAGCCGAGGATGAAGTCGATGTTGAGGCTGCGCTCGTGCGCCTCGTCGATGATCAGCGTGTCGTACTGCCGCAGCATCCGGTCGGTCTGGATCTCGGCGAGCAGGATGCCGTCGGTCATCAGCTTGACCAGGGTGTCCTGGCCGGAGTGGTCGGTGAACCGGACCTTGTAGCCGACGGCCTCGCCGAGTTCGGTGTTCAGCTCGGAGGCGATCCGGTCGGCGACCGTGCGCGCGGCCAGCCGCCTCGGCTGCGTATGCCCGATCTGGCCCCGGATGCCGCGACCGAGTTCGAGGCAGATCTTCGGCAGCTGGGTCGTCTTCCCGGAGCCGGTCTCCCCCGCGACGATCACCACCTGGTTCTCGCGGATGGCGTCGGCGATCTCGTCCTTGCGCTGGCTGACGGGCAGCTCTTCGGGGAACGTGATCTTCGGGACGTTGTCGCGCCGTCGGGTGATCCGCAGTTCGGCGGCCTCGATGTCGGCCTCGATCTGTGCGGCGAGCGACTCGGCGTTCCGCGCTTTCCGGGCACCGTCGAGCCGACGCCGGAGGCGGTGCTCGTCGCGCGACATCAGTTCGGGCAGGCGAGCGCGCAGGGCGCCGAGCGGGGAAGGTTGAGCAGCCATGACCGGCACCAGGATAGCCGTGCGTGACGATCAGGGCCTCCGAATATCCCGCACGTCACCACCCACCCCACGCGTTTCGTCCTCTGGATGCGGTAGTTGGCAACGCGAACTACCGCATTCAGAGGACGAAACGCGGGGTCAGGAGCGGGTGAGGGAACCCGGCGTGAGGTCGGCCAGGGTCCGGTGCCCGGACAGGCCCATGGTCAGGTCGAGGTCGGCGAGCAGGCTCCGCAGCACGTGCCGGACGCCTTCCTCCCCCGCGTGCGCGAGGCCGTACACCCACGGCCGTCCCACCAGCACGGCCTTCGCCCCGAGCGCGAGCGCCTTGGCGATGTCGGCGCCGGTCCGGATGCCGGAGTCGAACAGGACCTCGATCCGGTCGCCGACCGCGCTCACGACCTCGGGGAGCATGTCGAGCGAAGCGACGGCGCCGTCGACCTGGCGCCCGCCGTGGTTGGACACGACGATCCCGTCCATCCCGGCGTCGAGCGCGCGGCGCGCGTCGTCGGGATGCTGGACGCCCTTGAGCACGATCGGACCGTCCCAGTGCTCACGCAGGAACGGCAGCCGATCCCAGGTGCTGTCGGTGCCGGTGATCATCGAGATCCAGCGCAGGATCGCGGTGGGCGGGTCCTCCTCCGGCGTCTTCTCCAGCAGGCCGCGGAACACCGGGTCGCTGAGCGGGACGCCGAGCCCCTCACCCTTGATGAACGGCAGATACGCGTGGTCGAGGTCGTTCGGGCGCCACGCGAGGGTCCAGGTGTCGAGCGTGACCACGAGCGTGGTGAACCCCGCGGCCTTCGCCCGCGCCAGGATGCTCGCGCAGACGTCGTTGTCGGTGGGCCGGTACAGCTGGAACCACCGTGGCCCTTCCCCGCTCGCCTCGGCGACGTCCTCGATGCTGGTCGAGGACGCCGTCGACATGATGTAGGGCAGGCCGACCGACGCCGCGGCCCGCGCGGCCGCCGGTTCGGCACCCTCGTGCACGATCGACTGGACGCCGACCGGCGCCAGCAGCACCGGCGCCGGCATCGGAGTCCCCAGCACGGTCGTGGACAGATCGCGTTCGGTCGCGCCGGTGAGCATCCGGGGCACCAGCCGCCAGCGGTCGAACGCCTCCCGGTTGGCGCGCGCGGTGGCGCCCGAACCGGCCGAGCCCGCCACGTACCAGAACGGCCTCGGCTCCAGGATCTCCCGCGCCGACTCCTCCAGTTTCGTGGCGTCGGTGGAGCACGGAGGGAAGGTCCCGCCGAGCCCCTGCAGGTAGATCTCGTTCTGGTAGCCGCCGAACCGCTCCGTCACCCAGGCCTCCTCGTCACGTCGCCCGGGCCGGCTCTTCGCGGCCTCCGCGGGTCGAAGTCCCCCGGACAATACTCGCCGGTAGCAACCAGGTGAGTTTCTCGGAGCGGATGACCGCGACTGGACCGATCACGGCCAGCAACAGCACGTATCCCGCGACGAACGGCGCGACCCGCGAGTCCAGTCCGGCCGCCGTCGCCATCGCGGCGAGCACCAGGGAGAACTCGCCCCTGGTGAGCACGGTCAGCCCGATGTTGACCCCGGCCTGGCGGTCGAACCCGTGCAACCGCGCGGCCAGCGCGCCCGCGCCCAGATTCAGCACGATCGTCAGCGCCACCGCGATCAGCACCGGCACGGCCACCGAGCCGACCGCGTTCGGGTCGATGCTGAGCCCGAAGATGAAGAAGAACAGCGCGCCGAACGCGTCGCGCAACGGGAGCACCAGTTTGTGGATCCGCGGCGCGACCTTCGAGCCGCCGAGCATCATGCCGACCATGAACGCGCCGATGGCGTCGGACACCCCGACCTCCTCGGCGACGGCGGCACCCATGACGGCGACACCGACGAAGCAGACGGTCAGCAGTTCGTCGTCGGCCGAGCCGAACAGTTTCGACACCACGCGGCCACCCCAGCGGGCGAGCGCGGCCATCACGATCAGGAAGGCGAAGGCCTTGCCGAAGTCGGCCATGGCCGAGCCGAAACTCCCGGCTCCGGACAACACCGGCTGCAGCAACGCCAGATACAGCGCCAGGAACAGGTCCTCGATCACGATGATGCCCATGATCAGCCGGGATTCGGGGTTGTTCATCCGGCGCGATTCGAGCAGGAGCTTGGTGACGATCGCCGACGACGAGATACCGATGGCACCGGCGATGACCAGCGCTTCCCTGGTTCCCCAGCCCAGCAGGAAGCCGAAGGCGAGCCCGCCGCCGATGTTGAGAATGAGGTAGATCAGCCCGGACCAGACGAGTTTGCGCCCGCCCTTGGCGAGGTCGTCGAGCGAGAACTCGAGGCCGAGGTAGAACAGGAGGAAGACGAGACCGAGCCCGGCGAGTACACCGAGCTCACTCGGATCGTCCACAAGGGACAGTCCGGGGGTGTTGGGGCCGAAGACGAAACCGGCCAGCATGAACAGGGGGATGGTCGGCAGCCCGATGCGGGCGCCCGCTCTGGCGATCACGCCGGCGGCGAGGAACGCCCCGCCGACGGCCAGCAGGGCATGACCGGAACTCATGGAGACCTCCGATGGTGGCTGATTCGGGATGAGTGCCGGATCAGCGCGGAGGCGCCCGCGCGGCGGCACGGGGCAGCGCGCGGGTGACGACGACGGATTCGCCCTGCTCGGGAGCGGGCCCGGCGGCGGAGAGGTCGACGGTCGCCGTCTCGGCGGGCACGTCGACGACGGGAACGGCTTGACCGCCATGGAAGGCGGGCAGCGGATGGGTCGCGAAGACGGCGACCGGATCGTCCGCCGCGGCGACGGCGTGCCCAGGCGGAACGGTCGGCGTGACGAAGGCGAAGACCAGCAAGATCAAGAGAAAGAAGACGGAAGGGTGCCGTGGGGCGGGGGCACGGTTCGTCGTCATCTGACCGCTACTTTACCAGTCCTTTATAGACAAATCGACGAGGGATCCGTCACGGAGCGTGCCGCAGTGTCTATTTAGGACTGTGCCCAGGCGCCAGACCGGCGGGTTCGCGTTCGTCGTCCCCGTCTTCGAGCGGACCGCCGATCCCGGCGTAGGTGTCGGGATCGGTCGTCCGCAGCACTTCCGCACGCAGGAAACCCGCCAAGGCCGCGAGGACGACGAGTCCCGGCAGTCCCCAGCGCAGCAGGAACGTCCCGGCCGGGCCGAGCAGCAGGTCGAAGTTGAGCAGGATCAACGCGAGGACCGCCGACAGCGCCAGAATCGCCAGCCCAGGTGCGATCCAGCGGCGCCAGGCGTTTTCGGCGCCGCGGCGCCGTTTGAAAAAGCCGATCACCGAAAGCGAAACGGCGATCATGATCACCACGACACCCGTCGACGCCGTCGCGCCTAGCCAGGTGAACAGTTCGGTGACCGGATCTCGTTCGGCGAGCGCGAACGCGGCCACCACCACGAGGGCGAGCGCGGTCTGCGTGAACGAACCGGCCACCGGCGCGCCGGTCCGCTTGCTCGTCTTGGCGAGCGAGCGCGGCAGCAGCCCTTCCCGGCCCAGCGCGAAGAAGTACCGCGCGACGGCGTTGTGGAAACTCAGCAGCGCAGCGCACTGGCCGGTCACGAAGAGTGTGTAGGCGACGTCGGAGAACGTGTCACCGAGATGCCCGCCCGCCAGATTGAACAGCAGATCAGGCCCTTGCGCCGCCGCGGTGGTGACGATGACGTCCGGTCCGGCGCCCACGGCAAGCGCGAGCGACGACACGACGTAGAGCACCGCCGTGAGACCGATCGCCGCGAACGTCGCCCTGCCGACCGTGCGGCTGGGTTCGCGCGTCTCCTCGCCGTAGGTCGCCGCGCCTTCGAAGCCGATGAACGCGGCGGCGGAGAACGCGAACACCGCCCCGACCCCCGTGGTGAACAGGCTCGCCGGTTCGAGCGGCACCCAGGAGACGCTGCCACCGGCCGGATTCGCGAACAGCGTGACGTCGACGATCGTGAGGACGGCGACCTCCAGGCACAGTGCCACCCCGAGCACCTTGGCGTTGAGGTCGACCCGCAGCACGCCGAGCGCGCCGACGATCACCACCATCACCAGCGCGCACAGCCACCACGGCGGCGGTGAACCGGTGAGTGTCCCCAGCCAGGTCGACACCGACCAGCCGAAGAGGCCGTAGATGCAGATCTGGATGGCGTTGTAGGTGATCAGCGTCACGAACGCGATCCCGGCGCCGGTGGATTTGCCGACACCGTTGGCGACGTAGGGATAGAAGGCGCCGGCGTTGGTGATGTAGCGGCTCATCGCCGCGTAACCGACCGCGAACAGGGCCAGGATCGGGGCCAGCAGCAGGAACGACAGCGGCACGCCGACATTGCCGGTGACCGCGAAGTTCGTCGGGACGCCGCCCGCGATGGCGAACAGCGGTCCCGCCGCGGCCACCACGAAGAAGACGATCTGTGCGGCTCCGAGCCGTCGCCGACCGAGACCGCGCCGCGGTCTTTGCGTACCCATGAACCCGTCCCCCCGGACGTCGGTTTGGCGGCGAACGCGTCGATCCGCGTTCTTGATCTTGCGAGAGCCATCCCACCTTAGGGGCGGGGAACCCGGCGAGGTACGTCCGTTCAGGCTAAAAACGGACCTCGGGTCGCGACGGCCGGGCGGCTACCGCTACCTTGGCCGTCCGCACTACGACGCCGGAGGGCATGCCATTCATGCGTCGGCTGACTTTGGTCGATTCCCTGTTCTTCCTCGCCCACGACGAGTTCACCGGAAAACCCGCGCTCCGCCGCACCGGGCTCGGCATCGGAATGGCCGGTTCCGCGCTCTGCGATCTCCTGCTCGCCGAGCGGATCACCGTGGAAGGCAAGCGAATCCGGCCGCTGTCCCGCCGCGGCCTCGCCCATCCCGCGCTGGATCGGGTGTTCTCGGAAATCCGCGGCGAGCGGGAACCGCACACCGTGCGGGAATGGGTCGACCACCTCCGCCAGGATCTCGGGGAAACGGTCGCGGGCACCCTTCTCGCCGCGGGAGTGGTCACCCGCGAGACCGAGCGGGTGCTGATGCGGAAGATCCACCGGTACCCGCCGCGGGATCTGTTGATGTCGACCGCCGCGCGCAGCAAGGCCAGAGGCGCCGTACTCGGCACCGAACAGCCGGATCCGCATTCCGTGTGCCTGGCGCTGCTGGCCTGGACCGTCGGTCTCGACGACCTCTGCGAACCGCAACTCGACCGCGCCGGCCTGCGGACCTGGGCCGAGGCCACCCACCGGGAACTCCCCCGTGCGATGGCCGACCTGATCACAGGCGTCGACGCCGTCTGCGCCGCCGTCGTCTACACCGGCGACCGGCGCTGACCGGCGGTAGCCTTGGCCTCATGCCGACTGAACGTGACCACGACGTCGTGCTGTTCGGCGCGACCGGCTTCACCGGTGGCCTGACCGCGGAGTATCTCGCCAAGGCCGCGCCGCCCGGTCTGCGCCTTGCCCTGGCCGGGCGCGATCTCGGCAAGTTGGAAGCGTTGCGGGAAAAGCTGTTCTCGGTCAACGAGGAATTCGCCGAGTTACCGCTGCTGCGCGCCGACGTCTCCGACGTGGTCTCGCTCCGGGAGGTGGCGGAGTCCACGAAGGTCGTCGCCACCACTGTCGGCCCCTATGTCCACAATGGCGAGCCGCTGGTCGCCGCGTGCGCCGAAGCCGGGACCGACTACATCGATCTGTGTGGTGAGCCCGAGTTCGTCGACAAGATGTTCCTCGCCCACCACGCCAGGGCCACCGAGACCGGCGCCCGGCTGGTGCACGCCTGCGGTTTCGACTCGATTCCGTACGACCTCGGCGTCCTGTACACGATTTCCCAGCTGCCGCAAGGAAAACCGGTCCGGATCGACGGATACGCGCGCGCGGGCGGGATGCCGTCGGGCGGCACGTTCCTCTCGGCGCTGACGGCGTTTTCCCGGCTGCCCGCGAGTATCCGCGCCGCGCGGGACCGCGCCGCGGCCGAACCACGGCCGGCGGGCCGCCGTGCGCGCGCCTCACTCGGGGCACCGCATCGCAATCCCGACGGTTTCTGGGCGGTACCGATGCCGACCGTCGACCCGATGATCGTCGAACGCTCGGCCGCCGCGCTTCCCGCGTACGGTCCCGATTTCGGCTACCGGCAATTCGCGGCGATCAAACGGCTTCCCGTGGTGGCCGCGGGCGCGGCCGGAATGGGCCTGCTCTTCGCGGCGGCTCAGGTGCCACCGGCGCGACGGGCGCTGTCGAACCTGCTGAAACCCGGCGGCGGCCCGGACGAGGCCCGTCGGGCGCGGTCGTGGTTCTCCGTGCGGTTCCACGCCGAGAGCGACGGCGAACGTGTCGTGACCGAGGTGTCCGGCGGCGACCCGGGCTACGGCGAGACGGCGAAGATGTTCGGCGAGTCCGCCCTGTGCCTGGCACTGGACGAGCTGCCGGAGACGGCCGGGCAGGTCACCACGGCGACCGCGATGGGGCAGGCGCTGATCGACAGGTTGAGCGACGCCGGTCTGCGCTTCGCGACCCTGTAGCCGGTCTGTGAAGGCCTCCTTCCCTACTTTGAGGGTCAGGGTCCCGGCAAAGTCGAGGTAGAGCAGGCCTGATTCTGGATGCCGCGGGGCTACAGGTGCGGTTTCGGAGGAATGGTGTGAGTGAACGGAGAGCACCCGACGAAACCTGCCGCTTCCGCGTGTCATCCATCCAGTCACACGTGTCCTCCGTCTGATCACGCGCGCCATCCATCCAGCCACGCGAAACCACCGACTCGGCCCCGGTCGTAAGTGGCGATTCGGGCTAGAACACGAAACGCCACTCACGACCCCCTCGCGAAACCGTGCAAGATGCCTGACGCTCAAGGCAGGGAAGGAGGCCTTCACGGACCGCCGCCTTGCCGCGCCAGCCTCTTCGGTCGGCGATTTCCTCACCGCACCCCTTGCCCGAAACTGTCAACCGTGGTTATCGTGTGCGCACGCCGCAGTTACACCTGAGAAGAAAATGCCCATTCTCTGTGGAAAGGGACACCTTTCATGAGTAACGCCCTGCGGCCCGCGATGCGCCGCGCTCTCGGCGCGGTCTCCGTTCTCGCCCTCGCCGTTTCCGGCCCCGTCGCACTCTCCTCGCCGGCGTCAGCCGAGCCCGCCCTGGCGACAGCGTCGATCTTCGCCTCCGGCGGCGACCTCGCCTCGCCGGAGAAGAAGGAGATCGCGATGCAGATCGTCTCCAGCGCGGAAAACTCTTCCCTGGACTGGAAAGCGCAGTACTCCTACATCGAGGACATCGGTGACGGACGCGGGTACACCGCCGGCATCATCGGGTTCTGCTCGGGAACCGGCGACATGCTGGAACTCGTCGAGCGCTATACGAACTCGGTTCCGGACAACCCGCTCGCGGAATACCTCCCCGCCCTGCGCGAGGTCGACGGCAGCGATTCGCACGAAGGCCTCGGCAGCGGTTTCGAAAACGCATGGCGGGAAGCCGCCGGTCGTGAGGACTTCAAGGCGGCGCAGAACAGCGAACGCGATCGCGTCTATTTCGACCCGGCGGTGAATCAGGCGAAATCGGACGGTCTGGGCGCACTGGGACAATTCATCTATTACGACGCCATCGTGATGCACGGTCCGGGCACCAGCCAGGACAGCTTCGGCGGCATCCGCTTGGCCGCGCTCCAGCAGGCGAAGCCGCCCGCGCAGGGCGGTGACGAGACCGCGTATCTCAAGGCGTTCCTCGACGCGCGGCGCGTGGTCATGAAGCAGGAAGAGGCGCACGCGGACACCTCGCGGATCGACACCGCGCAGCTGGTGTGGCTCAACGACGGCAACCTCGACCTGCACACCCCGCTGAAGTGGGCGGTGTACGGGGACCCGTACGAGATCGACTAGCGAAACGTCTCGTGAGTGGTAATGACGGTTTTGGTCGTCATCACCACTCACGAGGCGAGCAAGTCCTCAGCGGTCCGCGTGTTGATCACCCGGTCCGGCTCGATCCCCAGCTCGTTGGCCCGCGCGCAGCCGTAGACGAGCCAGTCCAGCTGCCCCGGCGCGTGCGCGTCGCTGTCGATCGCGAAGTCGCAGCCCAGATCCACCGCCAGGTTCAGCAACCGGGTCGGCGGGTCCCGGCGTTCGGGACGGGAGTTGATCTCGACGGCGACGTCGTTGTCCCGGCAGGCGGTGAACACCGCTTCCGCGTCGAACTCCGACTCGGGCCGCTTTCCCCGGCCGCCCATCACCAGTCGTCCGGTGCAGTGCCCCAGCACCCGGACGTGCGGATTCTGCACGGCGGCGATCATCCGCGGGGTCATCTCCTTGGCCGGCATCCGCAGTTTCGAATGCACGCTCGCGACGACGAAGTCCAGCCGCGCCAGCAACTCTTCCTCCTGGTCCAGCGTGCCGTCGAGATGGATGTCGACCTCGATGCCGTGCAGGATCCGGAACGGCGACATCGTCTCGTTCAGTTCCGCGACGACGTCCATCTGCCGCCGCAGCCGCTCGGGCGAAAGACCGTTGGCGACGGTGAGCCGCGGCGAGTGGTCGGTCAGCACCATCCATTCGTGGCCGAGCGCGCGGGCGGCCTCGGCCATCTCCTCGATCGGGCTCCCGCCGTCGGACCAATCCGAATGGGTGTGGCAGTCGCCGCGCAGCGCGGCCCGCATCGGCCCGCCGTCGGGCAGCTTCGGCTCGCCGATCTTCTCGAAGTACGCGGGACGGCGTCCGGCGAGCACGTCTTCGACGACGGCCGCGGTCGCCTTGCCGATATTCGGCAACGCGGTCAGCGTGCCCGCCTTGGCGCGTTTGCGCAGTTCATCCGGTTCGACCTTGGCGATCACCGCGGCCGCCTGCCGGAAGGCCCGCACCCGGTAGGTCGGTTCGCCAGCGCGCTCCAGCCGGAACGCGATCTCCCTCAACGCCTGCGCCGGTTCCATGGCTACCTGTCTACCCCGTCAGCGGCGCGAGGGCAGCTCATGCAGCGCGACATCGCGCAACTCGCCGTCGCGGATCTCGGCGGTCTGGTAGGTGCAGAACGGCTGACGGCGCCGGTCCGTCGGCGAACCGGGATTCAGCAGCCGCAGTCCGTTCGGGGTGACCGTGTCCCACGGGATGTGGCTGTGCCCGAACACGAGGACGTCCGTGTCCGGGAAGAGTTCGTCGCAGCGGCGCTCGCGCCCCTGTTTGCCGCCGGTCTCGTGGACGACGGCCAGCCGGACACCGTCGAGTTCGGCTCTGGCGACCTCGGGAAGCCGCTCCCGCAGCTCCTCGCCGTCGTTGTTCCCGTAAACGCCGATCAGCCGTTTGCTGCGGACTTCGAGTTCGTCGAGCAGGGCGGCTTCGACCCAGTCACCCGCATGGACGACGACGTCCGCCGCTTCGACCTCGCGCCAGACCTGGGCCGGCAACGCTTTCGCACGCGACGGCAGATGGGTGTCGGCGATCAGCAACAGGCGCACGGCTACTCCCCGATGGACGCGAGGACGCGGTCCAGGAAGTCGCCGATATGGGCGCGCAGCAGCTCGGCCGCCCCCTCCGCGTCACCCTTCTTCGCCGCCGCCAGCACCGCCTTGTGCTCGGTCCATTCCTTGCGCCAGCTGGGGTTCGCCTCCCACCCGACCACGCTGATCAGCGCGGCCCGGTCCCTGAGGTCGTCCAGCATCGAGACCATCAGCGGATTGCCGCAACCGCTGTAGAGCGCGCGGTGGAACCGGCGGTTGAGCAGGCTGAGCGCGGCCTGGTCCTTGTCCGAGATCGCCGCCGACGACTCCTTCAGCGCCTCGGCGGCGTCTTCGAGCAGCTCCGGCGAGCGGCGTTCCACCGACCGGCGCACGGCCTCGGGCTCCAGCACCATGCGGACGTCGTAGACCGACTTCGCCAGTTCGGCGTCCACCACGCACACCGACGCGCCCTTGTACGGGCTGAAAGTGACCAGCCCCGAGTTCGACAGCACCTTGAGCGCCTCGCGGACCGGCGTCTTCGACACCCCGAGCCGGGCCGCCAGTTCGGCTTCGACCAGCGGCTGCCCCGGCTTCAACTCACGGGTGAGGATGCCGCGGCGGATCTCCTCGAGCACCACTTCGGTACGCGAGGCGGGCAGGCTGAAGGTCGATGACATGGGCGAATCATATATGAGATGTCATACTCGGGAGCATGAACCCTGAGGACCTCCGCAGCCACCGCTGGTTCGGCGGCGACGAACTACGCGGTTTCAGCCACCGGGCCCGGAGCAGGCAACTCGGCTACAACCCGGAGGAGCACCTCGGGAAGCCCGTCATCGCGATCCTCAACACCTGGAGCGATATCAATCCCTGCCACATGCACCTGCGCGAGCGCGCCGAACAGGTCAAGCGCGGGGTGTGGCAGGCGGGCGGTTTCCCGCTGGAGTTCCCGGTCGCGACGCTGTCGGAGACCTTCCAGAAACCGACGCCGATGCTGTACCGCAACCTGCTGTCGATGGAGACCGAAGAGATCCTGCGGTCCTATCCGATCGACGGCGCCGTCCTCATGGGCGGCTGCGACAAGACCACGCCCGCCTTGCTGATGGGCGCGGCGAGCGCGGGCCTTCCCGCCATCTTCGTGCCTGCCGGGCCGATGTTGCGCGGGCACTGGCGGAACGAGGTCCTCGGCAGCGGCACCGACATGTGGAAGTACTGGGACGACAAGCGGGCCGGGCTGATCGGCGACGAGGAACTGTCCGAATTGGAGCGTGGACTCGCCCGCTCCCCCGGCACCTGCATGACGATGGGCACCGCCTCGACGATGATGTCGGTCGCCGAAGTGCTCGGCCTGAGCCTGCCGGGCGCGGCGTCGATCCCGGCAGTCGATTCGGCGCACCACCGGATGGCCGCGGCGAGCGGCGCGCGCATCGTGGAGATGGTGTGGGAGGACCTCACCATCACGAAGATCCTCGACAAACGCGCGTACGCCGACGCGATCACCACCGTGCTGGCGCTCGGCGGGTCCACCAACGCCGTCATCCACCTGATCGCGATGGCGGGCCGAGGGCAGATTCCGCTGTCCATCGACGATTTCGACGCGATCGCGCGCCGGGTTCCCGTACTGGCCAACATCCGGCCCGGCGGCGACTGGCTGATGGAGGACTTCTACTACGCGGGCGGGCTGCCCGGTCTGCTCTCCCGGCTGACCGACCTGCTGCACACCGACCGCGTCACCGTCACCGGGCGAACCCTCGGCGAGACACTGGAAACGGCGCGCGTGCACAACGACGACGTCATCCGCCCTCGCGACAACCCGGTCGCCGCCGAAGGAGGCGTCGCGATGCTGCGCGGAAATCTGGCGCCGTCCGGAGCGGTGATCAAGCACATCGCCGCGGAGCCTCACCTCCTCGTCCACAGTGGACCCGCGGTGGTGTTCGAGGATTACAAGGATTTGAAGAAGCGCATCAACGATCCCGCGCTCGGCATCACCGAGGACTCCGTGCTGGTGCTGCGCGGATCCGGTCCGCTCGGCGGCCCCGGCATGCCCGAGTACGGGATGCTGCCGTTGCCCGATCACCTGCTGGCCAAAGGAGTGCGCGACATGGTCCGCGTTTCCGACGCCCGGATGAGCGGGACCAGCTACGGCGCCTGCGTCCTGCACGTCGCGCCGGAGTCCCACGCGGGCGGACCGCTCGCCTTGGTCCGCGACGGAGATCAGATCACTTTGGACGTCCCTTCGCGGCGGCTCAGCCTCGATGTCGACGACGAGGAACTCGAGCGCCGCCGGGCACAATGGACGCCACCCGCGCCGCGCTACGAACGGGGTTACGGCGCGTTGTACACCGAACACATCACGCAAGCCGACGAAGGATGCGACTTCGATTTCCTCGCACGAGTGGGTGACAACCGCGAGCCTGACGCCCAGTGATCAACGGGCCGAGGGGGCGCTCACCCGACCGGGCGAGTTGCAAGCCGACAAACGGCGCCCCGTATCTTGAACGATGTCCGGAACGCGGAGTAAGGCCCGGACGTTCGACGTGCCGTCCGGCGACCTCGCCGGCCGTGGAGGGTGGAGAGTTGCCGCAGGAACCGCGCTGGCCCGAGTCCCATGCCGAGCAGACGGACATTCTCCCGGTCGTCACGCCCGGGTTCGAGGAGTCTGCCACGCCGCCGGAGACCGCGCCACCGAAACGCCGTCGCGGCTATCGCAAGGCCGCCTTCATCGGCGGGGGCGTGTTCGGCCTCCTGGTCGTCGCGTACGCCCTCGACGTACTGGTCTCGCAGGGCAGCGTCCCCCGCGGCGTCACCGTCGCCGGGGTCGACGTCGGCGGGATGGACCGCACCGCGGCCGAGAAGGAGCTCCGGGGCGGCATCGAGCCACGGCTGACCCGTCCCGTGAAGGTCGTCGTGGGCGACGCCGAGGAGTCGCTGGCGCCGAACGCGGCGGGCCTTCGCCTCGACTGGCCCGCCACCCTCGACCAGGCGGGCGACCAGCCGCTGAACCCGTTCACGCGGATCGCGTCGTTCTTCTCGAGCACCGAGGTCGGCGTCGTCACGCAGACCGACGACGCCAAGCTCACCGGGGCGCTGGAAAACCTGCGTGACAAGGTCGATCGCGAGCCCGTCGAAGGCACCGTCAAGTTCGAGGACGCCAAGCCGGTCGCCGTCGAGCCGAAGACCGGGCAGAAGCTCGACGTCGAGGCCGCCAAGCAGACCATCATCGACCGGTGGGCCACCGGTGAGCCGCTCACGCTCGCGGTCACCCAGACCCCGGTCAAGGTCTCGCCGGAGGCCGTCCACGCCGCACTCGACCAGGTCGCGAAGCCCGCCGTGGCGGCGCCGATGGTCATCAAGGGCGAGGGCAAGGACGCGATCGTCAAGCCGGAGGCCATCGCGGGCGCGCTGACCTTCGAGCCCGCCGACGGCGGCGTGCTGAACCCGAAGGTGGACAACAACAAGATCATCGAAGCCGCGGGGCCGCAGCTGAAGTCCACCGAAAAAGAGGGCAAGGACGCGGAGATCGTCTTCGAAGGCGGCAAGCCGACCGTCGAGCCGTCCGAGGACGCCAACGTCGTCGACTGGGAGCCGAGCCTCAAGCCGGTGCTCGACGTCCTCAAGCGCACCGGAACCCGCGAGCTGCCGGTGACCTACAAGAAGACCCCGGCCAAGGTGACCACCGAGCAGGCGAACCAGCTCGGCATCAAGGAGGTCGTCAGCGAGTTCAAGACCGGCGGGTTCGCCCCGGACTCGGGGACGAACATCCGGGTGGTGGCGCAGAAGGTCAACGGCGCCATCGTGAAGCCGGGCGAGACGTTCAGCCTCAACGGCTACACCGGACCGCGCGGCGCGGCACAGGGTTACGTCGAAGCGGGCGTCATCAAGGACGGCGCTCCCGGCCGCGAGGTCGGCGGCGGGATCTCCCAGTTCGCGACCACGCTGTACAACGCCTCGTACTTCGCCGGCATGAAGGACACCGAGCACAAGGAACACAGCTACTACATCAGCCGCTACCCCGCCGCGCGCGAGGCGACGGTGTTCCAGAACCACAACGGCGGCAGCGTGATCGACCTGAAGTTCACCAACGACGGTGACACCGGGGTCGCGATCCAGGCCATCTGGACGCCCTCGGACATCACGATCCGCCTGTGGGGCACGAAGAAGTACACGGTCGAGTCGATACCGGGCGGCCGCAGCAACCCGGCCGACCCGCCGACGAAACCCGGCCCCGCCGAGAACTGCAAGCCCAGCAACGGCGCTCCCGGCTTCACCACGTCGGACACCCGGGTCATCAAGGACGCGGCGACCGGCCGCGAGATCCGGCGCCACACCCGGAGCGTGCACTACAACCCGCAGCCGAAGATCACCTGCGGCACGGAGTAATTCCCACCCGGACGCGTTCACCGAACGCGTCCGGGGCGGTACGCTCAGTGGCTCACCCGACCCGAACGGGGGTGGCCACCTCGTGACCTCGACGGCGACCTTCCGGCAGATCTTCGCGGTCGGTGAACTGCGGGCGATCTGGTTCGCGGAACTCCAGTCGATCCTCGGCGACCAGGTGGCCAGGGTCGCCCTGTCGGTACTGGTGTTCCAACGAACCCATTCGGCGACCTGGCCCGCGCTGACCTACGCGCTCACCTATCTGCCCGACCTGATCGGCGGACCGCTGCTCGGCGGGCTGGCCGACCGGTTCCCCCGGCGCGCGGTGATGGTCTGCTCCGACGTCGTCCGGGCGATCCTGGTCGCCGTACTCGCGATTCCCGGGATCCCGCTGCCTGTGCTCGCCGCCGTGCTCGTGGTGGTGCAACTGGCCAACGCCCCGTTCACGGCCGCGCAGGCCGCCGTCCTGCCGTCGGTGCTGAGCGGCGACCAGTACGTACTCGGCCAGTCGCTGCTGAAGATCACCAACCAGATAGGCCAGCTCGCCGGATTCGCCTTGGGTGGCGCGGTGATCGCCGCGATCGGACCGGGCCGCGGACTCGCCATCGACGCGGTGACGTTCGGCGTCTCGGCGATCGTCCTGCGGCTCGGTGTCCGCGCCCGGCCCGCTTCGGGTTCCGGCGGACCGGCGACGTCGACGGTGCGACGGCTTTCCGCCGGTGCCCGCACGATCTGGCGTGACCGGCGGTTGCGCGCACTGGTCGGCCTGGCGTGGCTGGCGGGATTCGTGATCGTGCCGGAAGGACTGGCCGTGCCCTACGCCGCGGAGATCGGCGGCGGGGCGGTGACGGCCGGGCTGCTGCTCGCGGCGCATCCGGCCGGGATCGTGCTCGGGGTGTTCGTACTCGGGCGCCTGGTGCGGCCCGAAAGGCGCCTGCGGCTGGTCGGGACGCTGGCACTCGGCGCGATCGTGCCACTGGCGGCGTTCTGGTTCCGGCCCTCGCTCCCCTACGCCGCCGGACTGCTCGTGCTGTCCGGGATGTGCGCGGCCTACCAGGTCACCGCCAGCACCACGTTCATGCGGTTGGTACCCGACACCGAACGAGGCCAGGCCTTCGGCCTCGCCGGGTCGGGACTCATCGCCGTGCAGGGAATCGGGCTGATCGCCGGCGGCCTGCTCGTCGGCGTACTCGGTTCACCAGCGACGACGGTCTCGGTCATCGCACTCGCCGGTCTCGTAGTGGCTGTTCCGGCCACCCGGGCATGGCGCCACGTGGCCCCTCTTCACCCCCTTTGACCGGAACCGGGTAATCACCAGTTCTGCCCGCGCATGGAGCTCACCCCCTCGATTTTCCCGATCCGGTCACGCGTGGTGCACCCACGCCTACCCATACAGCGTAGTGACACCCGGTATCCAACCGATTACGTTCGTCTCCGTGGCGCTAACGAATTGGGCGCTGTGGCGGCTACCCAACCGCGGCTTGATCGGCTTCGTCCTCCTGGCGGACGTCGCGGCGATCGCCGGATCGGTCTGGACTTTTCTCCGCGTCCCGGTCACCCCCGGCGACGCGGTCCCCTTCGCAGTCCTGATCGCCAGCGTCGTGCTGTACACGGAGTTGTCGCGTCCGGTCGAACGGGTGCGGGAACGGTTCGCGGGCACGCCGCACATCTCGCTCGACAGCGTCTGGACCTTCGCCGCCGTACTGCTGCTGCACCCGGGTCTCGCCGCGCTGGTCATCGCCGTGTCGTTCTTCTACCGCTGGTTCCGCGGGCAGCCGAACCCGCTGTTCCGGCGCACTTTCTCCATGTCGGCGACCGTGCTGTCGGGCTTCGCGGCCGCCGCCTTCCTCGCCCGGTACGCCGTCCCGTTCGACGTTCTCCCCCGCGACATCAGGTCGTTCGGGGTGGTGATCATGGCAGGCGGGGTGTTCCTGCTGATGAACACCGTGCTGATGACCGTCGCGGTGTACTACGGCACCCCGCACGACAGGCTGCGCGACGCGGTGGCGAAGCCGTTCGAGTACGCGCTCGAAGCGGCGACGATCGCGCTCGGCGTCATCGTGGCGTGGGCACTGCGGGACTGGCCGGTCGTGCTGCTGCTGATCGTCGGGATCACGCTGGTGCTGCACCGCGGCGTACTGCTGCGGCAACTGAAACGCCAGGCACGCAGTGACGCGAAGACCGGGCTGCTCAACGCGAAGGCGTGGCGCGACGCCGCGTCCGACGAACTCGACCGCGCGCGGCGCGCGGGGCGGCACACCAGCCTGCTGATGCTCGACGTCGACCGGTTCAAACTGATCAACGACCGGCACGGACATCTGGTCGGCGACCGGTATCTCGCCGCCATCGCGGAAACCCTGCGCAGCGAGGTGCGCGCCACGGATCTGGTCGGGCGGTTCGGCGGCGAGGAGTTCGTCGTCCTGCTGCCCGGTACGGCCGCCGTGCACGCGCACGCGATCGCGGAGCGGATCCGGTCGAGCATCGCGAACCGGGGTGGTCTGCCGGAGCACGTCACCGTGTCGATCGGCCTCGCCGACCGGCCGGGTATGACCGACGTCGACGCCCTGATCGCTGTCGCGGACCGGGCGCTCTACGAGGCGAAGCACACCGGCCGGAACCGGACTTCGGGCTACCAGGTGACCGGCTGACCCCCGCCCCCGCGCATTTCGTCCTCTGGATGCGTTCTTTGCATCGCGCAAATACCGCATCCAGAGGACGAAATGCGATCAGGGAAGGCCGGCGAGGGACTTCTCGAGGGCGGAGTCGGGCAGCGCGTTGTCCACCATGTCGCCCGCGAGGTAGGCGCCGTACGCGGGCAGGTCGAGGTGCGCGTGCCCGCACAGCGCGGTCAATATCACCTTCTCCTCACCGGTTTCCTTGCACCGCAACGCTTCCTCAATGCACGCGGCGAGCGCGTGCGTCGGCTCGGGCGCCGGGATGATGCCCTCCGCGCGGGCGAAGCGCACTCCGGCGGCGAAGCAGTCTTCCTGGCCGATGGCGATCGCGTCGATCAGCCCGAGTTCGTAGATGTGCGAGATCAGCGGCGACATCCCGTGATAGCGAAGACCACCGGCATGGATGGGGTCGGGGATGAAGTCGTGACCGAGGGTGTGCATTTTCAGCAACGGTGTCAGCCCGGCGGTGTCCCCGAAGTCGTACGCGTACTTCCCACGGGTGAGCGAGGGGCAGGCGGCCGGTTCGACCGCGCGGATCACCGGGTCCATCCGCCCGGCGAGTTTCTCCCGCAGGAACGGGAAGGCGAGCCCGCCGAAGTTCGAGCCGCCGCCGGTGCAGCCGACGAGCAGGTCCGGGGTGTCCCCCGCGAGTTCGAACTGCTTGAGCGCTTCTTCGCCGATGATCGTCTGGTGCAGCAGTACGTGGTTGAGCA
The DNA here is from genome assembly GCF_055598845.1 of Amycolatopsis sp. NPDC039088. Classification (NCBI taxonomy): domain Bacteria; kingdom Bacillati; phylum Actinomycetota; class Actinomycetes; order Pseudonocardiales; family Pseudonocardiaceae; genus Amycolatopsis; species Amycolatopsis sp. NPDC039088. Next base: position 54,925 of record NZ_JBVKAE010000032.1, read on the forward strand.
CGCTGCCCAGCGCGTACCGGGTGTTCTCCGCCTGCGCGGCCTGTTCGACCGCCTCGCTGATCGCGATGCCGAGACTCCCGGTCGAATTCGGGTCGGCGGCCAGGATCGCGCGGCCGGACGCGGTCAGTTCGGACGGGCTCGGATGCACCGTCGCGCCGAAGGTCTCCATCATCAGCTTGCGGTACGGCTTCTGGTCGTACGAGGCGCGGACCTGCCACACCTCGCATTCGAGCCCGAAGGTGGCGCAGGCGAACGCGAGCGCGCTCCCCCACTGACCGGCGCCGGTCTCCGTGGTCAGCCTGGTGACGCCCTCCGCCGCGTTGTAGAAAGCCTGCGGCACGGCGGTGTTGGGTTTGTGGGAGCCGACCGGGCTGACCCCCTCGTACTTGTAGTAGATGCGGGCGGGCGTGCCGAGCGCCTTCTCCAGCCGCCTCGCGCGGAACAGCGGCGACGGCCGCCAGAGCCGGTAGACGTCCAGGACTTCTTCGGGGATGTCGACGTAACGGTCGGTGGTGACCTCTTGGGCGATGAGCGCCTGCGGGAACAACGGCGCGAGATCGTCCGGGCCGACCGGCTCGCGGGTGCCCGGATGCAGGGGCGGGGGTGGCGGCTCCGGGAGGTCCGGGATGACGTTGTACCACCGGGTCGGCATGTCCGCTTCGTCGAGGATGTACTTCGTCCGCTCCACCATGGCGCCTCCTGGAGATCGAGCCTTCCAACCTAAAGGGACGGACGAAACGACACCAGGCGTGACTACTACGGTGTGGGCATGGGGAATTTCGTACTGCTCGACGCGCCGTCCAATCTCGGACTGCGTCCGCCCGCCGAAGGAGTGGTTCCGGGCTGTTACAAGGCTCCGGGCGCCCTGCGTGACCACGGCCTGCTCACCCGTTTGGACGCGACCGACGGTGGTGTGGTCACCCCGCCGCGTTATCTGCCCGACTGGTCGCCGGACAGCGGCGTCCGTAACGCCGCCGGTATCGCGGACTACACGGTCGCCCTCGCCGGTCGCCTCGCGAAGATCCGCGCGGACGGCGGTTTCCCGGTGGTACTCGGCGGCGACTGTTCGATCGCGCTCGCCGCCATGCTCACTCTGCGCCGCGAAGGTCGCTTCGGCATCGTCTACTTCGACGGGCACGACGACTTCCGCCACCTCGGTAACTCCGAGCAGGTCTCGTCCGTCGGTGGCGAAGCGCTCGCCGTCGTGACCGGCCGCGGCGCTCCGGAACTGGCCGATGTGGACGGTTTGGCGCCCTATGTCCGCGACGAGGACGTCCTCGTGCTCGGCGTACGCGAAGAGGAGTCCGCCGAAGCCCGCGAGGCGGGACTTCGCACGATCACCAGCCAAGAGATCATGGCCCACGGAACCGACGGCGCGCTCACGGCCGCACGCGAGATTTTCGCGCCACTGGACGGTTTCTGGATCCACATCGACATCGACACCCTCGACCCGTCGTACGTGTCCGCTGTGGACAGTCCAGACCCCGGCGGGCTCAGTTCCGACAAGCTCGTCGAGCTTCTCCGCGGTCTGCTCGCGATTCCCGGCGCGGCCGGGCTGGAGCTGACCATCTTCGATCCCGACCTCGACCCCGACGGCACGCAGGCCGCACTGGTGGCAGACTCGCTCGTCCGTGCTCTGGAAGGAATCCGATGACCGAAGTGACCGTCGCCGACGGTTCGTTCGACGCCCCGCTCTGGCTGCCCGAATCGGGCTCCGGCCCCGGACTGGTGCTGATCCAGGAGATCTTCGGGCTCGACGACTACCTGAAGTCCGTCGCCGCCGACCTGGCCACGCTCGGCTACGTCGTCGCCGTGCCCGAACTGTTCTGGCGGATCTCCCCCGGCTGGTCGGCCACCCACGACGAAGCCGGTATCTCCGCCTCGATGGAGTCTCCGGCAAACTCGACCCGGCACGCGCGGTGACCGACGTGCTCGCGACGCTGGTGATGCTGCGGTCACTGCCCGAAACCGACGGCCGCGCGGGCGTCTTCGGCTTCTGTCTCGGCGGCTCGATGGCCTACGCGGCCGCCGCCGAGGGCGACCCGGACGTCGCCGTGTCGTACTACGGCTCGACCGTGCCGGGGCGGCTTCCGTTGCTGGACAAGATCACCTGCCCGATCCAGTTCCAGTTCGGCGGCGCGGATCCCTACATCCCGGTGGAGGGCGTGCGGAAACTGGCCGACGCGGTGGCCACCCACGAGGGGGCGGAGATCCACATCCACGAGGGTGCCGGGCACGCGTTCCACAACCATGTGGCGCCGATGTTCCACCAGCCCGAACCCGCCGCGGCGGCCTGGGCGCTGACGCTGGAGTTCCTCGGGCGGGTCTTCCCGGCGTGAGTCAGCGGCCGGGTCGTGAATGGTGATGACGGTTGGAACGAACCCTCTCTTAGGTACCTGCTTGTGGCCTGCGGACTGGCTCGCGTGAAGTACATGAAGGCCTCCTTGGCGATCACTGATTTGTTGACCTACTGGTGGAGTTCTCACCCCAGTAGGTCAGCGCCGAGCCGGTGCGACGCGCGGCCGTTGTGACTGGTGGTGCTGCTGAGGCTCGTGACGGCCGTCCGAGCCGGATGAGGGGAGCTTTGAGGGACTCTGAGTCCCTCAAGGAGTCCTTCACGGCCCGGCCGCTATCGCGGCTTACCCGCCGTAGGCACCTAAAACACCCTTGGTCAGAACCGTCACCACTCATGACGGAATATGTCGGTACCTCGCGGTAGTTTCCCCAGCATGGCCACATTGGTGAGTTTTCACGCCCACCCCGACGACGAGTGCATCGTCGCGGGCGGCGTCATGCGCAAGGCCTTCGAGGAAGGCCACCGTGTCGTGCTCGTCGTCGCGACCAGGGGCGAGGCCGGCGAGGTGCCGGAGGGCTTCCTCGACGACGGAGAGGAGTTGTGGCAGCGCCGCGTCCAAGAGACGCACGCTTCGGCCGAGGTACTGGGGGCCAAGCGCGTGGAGTTCCTGGGGTACACCGATTCCGGCATGATGGGCGAACCGCGCAACGACGAGGCGGGCACGTTCTGGCAGGCCGACGTCGAGGAGGCAGCGCAGCGGTTGGCCGCGATCCTGCGCGAAGAGCAAGCCGACGTCCTGACCATCTACGACGACAACGGCGGTTACGGGCATCCGGACCACATCCAGGTGCACCGCGTCGGCAAGCGCGCGGCCGAGCTGGCGGGGACGCCGCGGGTCTACGAGGCCACGAGCAACAGTGACGAGATGCGCCGCGGCATGGAGGAGGCGGTGCGGACCGGGCAGATGAAGCCCGAGGACCTCCCCGATTTCGAAGACGGCGCCGAGTTCGGCAAGCCGGAGGCGGTGCTGACGGCGAGGGTCGACGTCACCGAGTACCTGCCGCACAAGCGGGCGGCGATGCGCGCGCACGCCAGCCAGATCAGCGAGGACTCGTTCTTCCTCGCGATGCCCGATGAGGGTTTCGCGCAGGCGTTCGGCGTCGAGTGGTTCATCCGCGAAGGGCAGGGGCCGGGCATCACCGAGACCGACCTCATGGCGGGCCTCTGATCGATGGGAATGTACGGCGCTTATCTCCGGGTCACGGCCGAGGAACTCCGTGAGCTGAGCGAGAAACCCGAGCGGTACTGGGAGTACGCCGACGACGCCCGGGACACCGAGCGGGCGGCGGACATCGACAAGGCCTGGCACGCGCTGTGGTACCTGATCGACAAGGCCGGGTTCGAAGTCGACTTCGTGCTGGGCGGGGCGCTGCTGGGGGAAGCCGACAGCGACGGGCCGCCACGGTACTTCACCGCGGCCGAAGTCGAGACGATCTCGGCGGAGTTGTCCCGGACAGGGTTCGAACGACTCTCCAGCGGCGTCACCCTCGCGGAACTCGACGCCAACGAAATCTACCCACGGTTCTGGGACGACCCCGACGCGCTGGACTACGTACGGGCGGGCTACGACGACCTCGTGACCTTCTTCGCACGTGCCGCGAAGGCCGGTGACCAGGTGGTCACCGTCATCACCTGAGCACGCGATTCGGCGCCTGCTCGCGCGCGAAGCAGGTGCCGAATCGCGGCGGGGGTTCAGGCCGTCGCGGCGGTGACGTCGAGTTCGACGAGCTGCCCGGGGTAGCCGAGCTGCGCGACACCGAGCAGGGTGCTCGCGGTCGTGAAGGCCTCGCCGATCTCGGACTCGACGAACCGGTCCCATACGGCCGAAAGAACATCTCTGTCCGGCGTCACCACGTAGATCACCGTGCGCACGACGTCGGCCGGGGTCGCCTTGGCGAAGGCGAGCGCGGCGGCGGTGTTCGCGACGACCTGGTCGACCTGGGCGAGCACGCCGCCCTCGACGACCTTGCCGTCTTCGGCGAGCGGGCACTGTCCGGCGAGGTGGACGTCCCGCCGTCCTTCGACGATGGTCACGTGGTGGTAGGTGGGCGTCGGATGCAGACCGGGCGGATGGTGGCGTTCAATGGTCACGAGCCGCATCCTCACCGAACCGGCAACGACCGGCCAACTGGATTTCCGGGGGAACCTCGCCATGCGCAGGACGATCGACTGGACCGGTGACGCGGTCACCATCATCGACCAGACGGCGCTGCCCGCCGAATACCGCGTGCTCGAACTGCGCACGGTCGGCGAACTCGTCGACGCCATCAAACGGCTGGCCGTCCGCGGCGCCCCGGCGCTCGGCGCGGCCGGTGCGCTCGGGGTCGTGCTCGCGACCCGCGCCAGAGGCGACGTCGAGGCCGAGGCTGACCGCGTCGCCAAGGCCCGGCCGACCGCGGTCAACCTGAGCTGGGGCGTCTCCCGCGCCCTCGCGAAGCTCCCGGAAGGGCCGGAAGCCGTCCTCGCCGAAGCGCTGGCGATCCTCGACGAGGACGAGCGGATCAACCACGAGGCGTCCCGGCTGGCGGCCGAGGTGGTACTCGAACACTGCGAACGGCGGCCCTTGCGGCTGCTCAGCCACTGCAACGCCGGCCGTCTCGCGACGGTCGGCTGGGGCAGCGCGCTCGGTGTCGTCTGGCATCTGCAGGCCCGCAACCTGGTCGAATCCGTTCTGGTCGACGAGACCCGGCCCCTACTGCAGGGCGCCCGCCTGACCGCATGGGAACTGGCCGAAGCCGGTGTCCCGTACCGGATCCAGCCCGACGGCGCGGCCGCCGCCGCGATGAGCCGCGGCCTGGTCGACTGCGTCCTCGTCGGCGCCGACCGGATCGCCGCCAACGGCGACGTCGCCAACAAGATCGGCACCTACGGACTGGCGATCGCGGCGAAGCACCACGGTGTCCCGTTCGTGGTCGTCGCCCCTTCGTCCACTGTGGACTCCGAGATGCCGGACGGCGCCGGGATCGCGATCGAGGAACGCGATCCCGGCGAGGTACTGAGCTTCGGCGGCACGAAGGTCGCGCCCGAAGACGCGAAGGTGTTCAATCCGGCCTTCGACGTGACGCCGTTCGAGCTGGTCACCGCGGTGGTCACGGAGCAGGGCGTGCTGCGCCCGTGAGCAGCTTGGTGAACAGCTCCGCCATCTCCTGGTCGTCGTAGCTCAGCGGGAGAGTGTCGAAGTAGTAGCGGACCCGGCCGGGTTCGGTACCCACGATCATCCCGTAGTCGATCGTCCGTCCTTTCGCCTGCACGGTTCCGCGGTATTCCTGGAACCTCGTGTGCGCGCCGGCCGCCGTCTGATCGGGCGCCAGCCGGACGTCGGTCATCGCGCCCGACAACCGGCCGAGGTAGGCGGCGTGGCAGACCGGGTCCGTCACCGGCGCCGTCAGTCCCGGTCCGGTGAAGGACGGCCCCGGCCTCGGGCAGTCGTCGGCGACACCGGCGAACAGTTCGCGGAGGGCGCCGGTTTCGATCGGGCGGAACCATTCCGTCCGATCGTGGTAGCGGCGCCCTTGAGCGACCTCGCCTCCTCGCAGGACGACCCGGTAGACGGCCGGATACCGCACGACCTGACCGTGGATGGTCATTTCGTTGGCCGCCTCGTAAAAGACGGTGTCGCCGTTCACCACGATCTTCACCGGGGTGAACCGGAACGTCGGGAAGGCGCCGAGCAGCGTCCGCAGGCTGTTCGCGATGTTCGTCCTACCCACGACCGGTGGCGCGCTGCCCGATTCGGCCAGTGTGCCGTCGGCGGCGAAAATGCTGCCGTACAACCGGACCCGGGCATCCCGCGTTTCCGGCGTGTCCGACCGCATCGCCCCGAACTCGGTCTGTTTGGCGATGAAAGCGCAAGCGCCCGGCGAAACCGTGCCCTCGACCCGATCCCCCAGCTGCTCCAGTACCGGGCAGTCTCCCCTCGCTTCCGCCACCGCCGTTCCCTCCCCCATCGCCATCGCACCGAGCAGAACCGCCGTCACACCAAGGAATCTCTTGATCTTTCGCACCCGCTCACTCTCGCAAGGGGGACGGCATGACGTCGATTACCCGGCAGGTAATGCGGTGCTAGCGAGAGGCCGCCCAGGGTGGCGGCAGTGCCTCATACGCCACCCTCACTAAAAGGACTCCAGGCAGCACGGCTCCCGGTCGGTGGCGAACGCCGCCGTCGCCCGCGAGACCGCGCCGGCCGTCCACTCCTTGATCCGCCCCGCCGCGGCCAGCGTGCTCGGCCGGGTTCCGCCGAGGAAGATCGCGCCGAGGTCGGTCACGTCCAGTTCGAGATCCGGCGCGTCCTCGACGCGGGTCACCTCGGCGTGGCCGTCGGTACCGGTGACGAGCCGCCAGTTCCCGGTGTTCCACGGGCAGAAGGTGTCGCGCACGCCGAAAACCAGGTCCACCGGAGCGTTGTAGCGGCGAGTGACCAGGGCGCGATCGACGTCGACGAGCCGGAACCACAGCGAGTCACCGGCGGAGCGGGTCATGGCGCGGGGATTGGCCAGCAGGTGGATGAGCGGTTCGTCAAGGGCCGCGAAGGTTTCCACCGTGACGACAAGGTCGTAGTCGAGCAGGAAACGATACAGCGCCGCGTACGCCTCCGGCGTGGTCGCGACCAGTTCCTGCACGGTCAAGCTCCCCTGTGGGCCCTCTTCGTTCCAGTCGTTCTTCACACGGTAAATGGCGTAGCCGTCCGGCAGGACGGCGAACTTGAGCGCCGTCGCGCCGTGACGGCGGTACTCCGGGTCGTCGAGGGTGAACTCCCATGTCGACTCCGGCCGGTCGAGCGCGCCGACCCGCTGCGGCGCTTCCTTCTCGTAGATCGCCTTGATCAGCGGGATCGCTTGCTCGCGCTTGATTTCGCGCACGGGTTCGGTGTCGAGTTCGACACCGGGACGGAACGCGGACTTCGCGCGCACCTTCGCGCGATAGAACTGCGTCGCGAGGCCGTAACCGAAGCGGGGATAGATGACCGGTTCGGACGCCCACAGCGCGGCGATCGGGTCGCCGCCGTCCTCGTGCAGGCCGTCCAACTGCGCCCGCATGACGCGGGTGAGCGCCCCGCGCCTGCGATGTCCTGGAGCGACGCCTACCGCGGTCACCGCGGCGAGTGGCGTCTGCCCGGCACCGGGAACGGTGATCTTCCGGGTGAGCAGTCCCCCGGTCCCGATGAGTTCGTCGCCGTCGAAGACGCCGTGCGCGCGTTCCGGCTCGAACATCAGCTTTTCGCGGTGCTTCACCTCCTCCGTGAGATCAGTGAGGAAAGCGCTTGCGAGCAGCTCGGCGAACGCGGGCAAGTCGTCGGTGGTCAGGGTGCGGATGGTCAGGCTGTCATCGCTCACACCCTGGTCCTACGCCTGTTCACCGACGACCGCCACGCATTAAAGCGCGGAAATCAGGGCCGTGGCCCGATCACCTTTCCGTCTTCCTTGACCTCGATGGCCATCGCGGGACAGGAATCGGCCGCGTCGAGCACGGTCTCGTCCGCGTCGACCTGGTCCGCGATCACCGTCGCCGTGGCGCCTTCGAGTTCGAAGACCTCCGGCATCAGCGAAGCGCACATCCCCGAGCCGATGCACGTACCGCCATCGACCTCGACTTTCCAGCTCATGCTCACCATCCGATCGGCATGGTGCGGGGCCCCCGCACCAGCATTTGCGTCTTCCACACGATATCGCCGTCGAGGCGCAGTCCGGGAAGATCGCGGAGCAAGGCCCGCAGGGCCTCCTGCAGTTCCAGCCGGGCCAGCGGGGCACCGAGACAGTGATGCACGCCGTGGCCGAAACCGAGATGCGGATTGGCTTCCCGGTCGAAGTCGAGGGTTTCCGCCGAGCCGAACTGGAGCGCGTCCCGGTTGGCGGCGCCGATCGCGACCATCACCGGTTCGCCTTCCTTCACCAGCACGTCACCCACCTGGATGTCTTCGGTGGCGTAGCGGGCGAATCCGGCTCCGGCACCCAAGGGGATGAACCGGAGCAGCTCCTCCACCGCGGCCGGGATCAGGTCCAGGTCCGCGCGCAGCCGGGCCAGCTGTTCCGGCTGGTCGAGCAGCGCGTAGACGAAGTTGGGGATCTGGCTCGCGGTGGTCTCGTGCCCGGCGATCAGGATGCCGATGCACATGTCGACCAGTTCCAGCTCACTCAGCCTGTCGCGGACGTCGCGCGCCTCGATCAGCGCGGTCATCAGGTCGTCCTGCGGCCGGGCACGGTGTTCTTCGACGAGCACGTGCATGTACGCCCGCAGCTCCTCCTGGTTGGCCATCATCTGTTCGGTGGTCAACGGGCTGGTCGACAACGCGGCGTCGCTCCAGACGCGGAACTTCGGCCGGTCCTCGACGGGAACGCCGAGCAGCTCGCAGATCACCGCGACCGGGATCGGCAGCGCGTAGTCCTCGACCAGGTCGGCGGGCTGGCCCTTGGCCTTCATGTCCTCGATCAGGCCCGCCGCCAGTTCCGCGACCCTCGGCCGCAGCAGTTCGACGCGGCGCATGGTGAACGCCTTCGCGACCAGCGTGCGCAGCCGGGTGTGGTCGGGCGGGTCCATGCTCAGGATCCCGCCGGGCCGCCTGCCCGGCGCCATCCGCGGCTCGTCCCGGTCCGTGGCCATCGCGCGGGAGAACCGCCGATCGCCCAGCACGAAACGCGCGTCGGCGTACCGGACGGCGAGCCAGGCGGGCTCACCGTGCGGCAGGCGGACGCGGAGCATGCCCTCGGCGTCGCGGGCGGCGGCGTAGGCCTCGTTGAGTTCGAGTCCCGCGTCCTCGTTGAACGGATAGGCGACGTATTCGGTGTGCGTGGTGGTCATTTGTCCGGAAACCCCCCGGCTCGGCGGTTTGTAAGCGGCTGCTTACAACGCTAACCATGATCACGGACAGCGTCAATGCGCCTACCGTGCGACAGCCGGATAGCCTGTGCCCGATGACGGAAGAACCGCAGGTCCGCAAGCGCGACGCGGCCGCGACCAGGGCGGCCCTGCTCGACGCGGCCGGGGTCCTGTTCGGCGAGCGCGGTTTCGACCGGACGACGGTGCGCGACATCGCGAAGCTCGCCGGGGTGAACCAGGCTCTGCTGTTCCGTTACTTCGGTTCGAAGGACGCGCTCTTCGAAGAGGTGCTGGCACGCGGCGGGCGCGAGCAACTCGCCACCACCCCGCCGGGTGAACTCCTCGGGACGGCGCTGCGCAGCATGCTGCAATCCGACACCGACCGCGATCGCACCCTCGACGCCTACCTGCGTTCGACCGGGCACGACAGCGCCGCGGCCGCGGTCCGGCGGCAGCTCGGTGAGGAATACGCGAAGGTACTGGCCACGCTGACCGACGCCGAAGACGCGGATCTGCGCGCCGATCTCATCCTGGCCTGGCTGCTCGGGATCGGTCTCGTCCGCGAGATCACCGGCAAGGAACCCCTGGCCAGCGCGGATCCGGACGACGTCAGCCGCCTCGTGCTCGGAGCCGCGCGGACCCTGCTGGAACGCAGCGGGTAATTCGGTCGCCGCCCGTGGCGCGCTGTTCTACGGTCGCGTCCGTGATCTCGTTCCCACCCGCCGGCACCGAAGCCGAGTTCGACGCGCTGACCAGGCAGGACCTGCTTCCGGCGGTGACGTCGCTGACCGGGTCGCTCGGCCTCGGCGACGTCGTCCCGTTCACCGAAGGCTCGCTGCCGGTCTACGCCGTCGGCGAGGACCTGGTGCTCAAGCTGTTCCCGCCGGTGCACCTCGACGAACTCCCCACCGAACGGGCGATGCTCGAGGTCCTGCACGGCAAACTGCCGATCCCGACACCCGCGGTGCGGGACGTGGGCGAGCGGGACGGCTGGGGCTACGTGCTGATGGAACGCCTTCAGGGCGAAACGCTGAAGGACGCCTGGCCGAAACTGTCCACAGAGGACAAACACCGGCTCGCTCCCGAACTCGGCGAGGCGCTGGCGGCCCTGCATTCGCTGCACGCCCCCCGGCTGGACGTCCTTGGCCCGCCGGACTGGACCGCCTTCATCGCCGGACAGCGCGCGAAAGCCGTCGAGCACCATCGCCGGACCGGTCTCGACGAGAGCTGGATCGGGCAGATCCCGGCGTTCCTCGATTCCGTCGAGCTGGGCAGCCCGCCCGTCGTCCCGCTGCACACCGAATTCATGCGTGATCACGTCATGGTCACCCACGACGGCGAACGCCCGCGGCTGAGCGGGCTCTTCGACTTCGAACCGGCGATGCGCGGCGCGGCCGAGTACGACTTCGTCGCCGTCGGCCTGTTCGTTTCCGGTGGGGACAAGGACTTCCTGCGGCGACTGCTCGCCGGATACGGCGCCGATCCGGACGAAGACTTCGCACGACGCTGCCTGGCGTACGCGCTTTTGCACGTCTACAGCAATTTCACCTGGTACTTCAAAGCTCTTCCGGCACCGGAAGAAGCGACGCTGGAGAGCGTCAGCCGCGCTTGGTGGTAGCCCACGTCACCGGCACCGCTTCGGGACCGCGGATCGAAAGCGGCGGCCGCCAGACGATGGCCGACGCCGGAACCGCGAGATCCAGTCCCGGCAGTCCGTCAAGCAGGGTCCGGAACGCGATCTCCCCTTCGAGCCGCGCGAGTGCCGCGCCGAGGCAGAAGTGGAGTCCGTGCCCGAAGCCGAGTTGCGGCGCGTTCCGGCGCCGGATGTCGAACCGCGACGCCCCGGGAAAGGCGCTCTCGTCGCGGTTCGCCGCACCTGTGTGCGCCAGCACGGCCTCACCCCGCCGGACCAGGCCGGCGCTCAGTTCGACGTCCTCCAGCGCGACCCTCAGCAACGACGCGTCAGCCGGTCCGTCGAATCGCAGGATCTCCTCTACGGCGCCTTCCGTCAGGGCGGGATCCGAGCGCAACGCGGCGAACTGCTCCGGATTCTCCGACAGCAGCACGATCCCGGTCGCGATCAGGCTGACCGTGGTTTCGTGCCCGGCCAGGAGAAGCTGGGTGGCCAGGTCGATCAACTCGGCCTCGGTGAGCCGGTCGCCGTCCTCGTCGCGGGCGTGCACTAGCACGCTCAGCAGGTCTTCACCCGGCGTCGCCCGCTTGACGGCGACGAGGGCCGCCATGTCCTCCGCCCCGTCTCGCCGGGCCTGCGCCACTTCCTCGGGGCTGTGCGCCACCGGTGTGACGATCACCCGCGACCACTGGCGGAACCGTTCCCTGCCCGCGAACGGGACGCCGAGGATCTCGCACATGACCGCGGTGGGCAGCGGGAAGGCGAACATCTCCACGAGATCGACCGGCGGCCCGTGCGCGACCATCGCGCGCAGGAGATCGTCGGCGATCTCCTGGATCCGTGGCCGCAGCGCGGCGATCCGGCGGACGGTGAAGGCCTGCGCCGACAGTTTCCGCAGCCGCGTGTGATCCGGCGGGTCCATGTTCAGGATGCTGTGCTCACCGGTGGAGAAGTCGCCCGGCTCGATGAGGCACGGCGCGCCCGGAGCCAGCAGGTTCCGGGAGAACCGCTTGTCCGAGAAGATCAGCCGGACGTCTTCGTACCTGGTCACCAGCCAGCCTTCGCAGCCGCTCGGGAAGACGACCTTGGACATCGGCGGATGGTCGGCGTAGATCGCGCCCATCGGCGTCGCGGGATCGTCCTTCGCCGCGGGATACGTGGCTGTCATGGGCCGATGATGAGCGGGCGGTTCCGGGATCGGAAGCCTCGGGCCGATCACCCGCCCGAAGAGCCGAAGATCATTATCAGTCCGTGATAATCCCGCGCAGGAACTCCAGGTAACCGGGCCGGTCCGCCACGGGCAGCAAGGTCCCGCCACCGGCCCGCTGCGCCTGGATCAACCCGATGAAAGCCGTGTAGGCCAGCAAACCGCGATGTCCGGCCTCGGTTTCCGGGAAGCCCATCACCCGGAAGCAGCGGACGATGAAGCCGACACGGCGGGTGGTGACCTCGGCCAGCACCGGGCCGATCACCGGGTCGGCGGCGTGTGCGAGCAGTGCCAGTTCGGCCCGCTGCTCGTCGTTCACCCCGAAGACGAGTCCGAAGAGTTCCCGCAGCCGCCGCGCCGGATCCGAAATCCCGTCCAGCAGCGTGATCAGCGCCTCGGTGTCCTGCTCGGCCCATCGGCGCACGGCGGCTTCGACCAGCGCGTCCCGATTCGCGAAATGCCAGTAGAAGCTGCCTTTCGTCGTCCCGAGTTTCGCCGCGATGGGCTCGACGGCTATCGCGGCGACGCCGCCTTCGCACAGCGCTTCGAGCGCCGCGTCCGCCCAATCCTCGCGGGCGAGCCTCCGGTTACGAGCCACGCCGACATACGCTACCGTATGGAAAACCATACGGCACCGTACGGAGGCGGCCATGCCCTTCGGATCACCCGCGAACTGGGGCGCGACCCCGGAGGAACGTCGGCGCGCGCAACCGGCGGACACCCTGTTGGACGGCCCGGTCGCGCTCTTCGACCGCGCGGTCACCGTGCGCGCTCCCGCCGCGCTCGCCTATCGCTGGCTCTGCCAGATCTCGGTCGCGCCCTACAGCTACGACCTGCTGGACAACCTGGGGCGCCGCAGTCCGGACACGCTCACCCCCGGCGCCGACGAGCTCGCACCCGGCGACACGCTGATCGTGTTCGAGCTGACCGACGTCGACCCTGGGCACAGCCTGACCGGCCGCACCTTCGACGGCTCGGAGAAGCTGTTCGGACCGGTGGCGGCGACATACTCGGTCGAGCCGATCGACGCGGAGACCTGCCGGATGCTGTGCCGCATCGTCGTGACTTCGCGAGGGTTCGGCGGGCGCCTCAAGGAGTTCCTGCTCGGCTGGGGCGACCTGGTCATGATGCGGAAACAGTTGCTGACGCTGAAGAAGTACGCCGAACGGGACCACCGCCTCGGCCGGGTGTCGTGAGTGGTAATGACGGTTATTGAGGGGTAAGGCAAACGTGGCGGGTTGGGGCCTGGTCCGTGAAGGACTCCTTGAGGGACCCAGAGTCCCTCAAGGAGTCCTTCACGGACGCGAGAAACGCCCCGCACGTCGCCGCGCCGGATCGCGATCAGGGGGCGAAACGCACGTGCGCCCGGAGCGCGTTTAGCGGGCTAAACGCGAGCAGTCGGCCCACGGTCCGGGACTTGGCGTCACGATGTGTCCTAGCGTCACGGCGGATCGTCCCGGCGGGTAGTGAAGGGCCCCTTCACTACCCTCACGGTAGGCAAGGAGGCCTTCACAGCGCGATGACTCATACGCCACGTTTGCCTTACCTCTCAATAGAACCGTCATTACCACTCACGAGGGCGAGCCCTAGGGAAGCGCGCGCCGCAGGAGTTCCGCGAGGTGCACGGCCCGGCGCCCGTCCAGCTGTTCGATCTGCGTCCGGCAGCTGAACCCGTCGGCGACCACTTCGGTCCCCTCGGCCGCGGCGCGGATCGCGGGCAGCATGCGATCCTCGGCGCAGGCGACGGAAACGTCGTAGTGCCCGCGTTCGAAGCCGAAGTTGCCCGCCAGTCCACAGCAACCGGAGTCCATTGTGGAATTGTGGACACCCGCGGCGCGCATCGCGGCCTCGTCGGCGTCGAAACCGAGCACGGCGTGCTGATGACAGTGGACCTGGCTGAGCGCCTCGACGTCGAGCGAGCGGAATTCCAGCGGTGAGTCCTCGACGAGTTCAGCGAACGTCCTGGTCTGCCCGGCGAGCAGTTTCGCGACCGGGTCGCCCGGCAGCAGGGCCTCCAGATCACCGCGGAACAGCGCCGTGCAGCTCGGTTCCAACCCGGCGACCTGGTATCCCGCGCGCAGATACGGTTCGAGGACGGAAAGCGTGTTGCGCAAGACTTTCTTCGCCATGTCGAGCTGTCCGGTGGACACCCAGGTGAGCCCGCAGCAGACACCGCGATCCGGCAGGACGACGTCGTACCCCGCCGCGGTGAGCACTTCGGCCGCGGCGTCGAGGACGTCCGGGGTCAGGTAGTTGTTGAACGAGTCCGGCCACAGCACCACCGGCCTCGGACCGGTCGCCCAGCGCCGGAGATCCTTGCGCCGCTTGGTGAACGGCAGCCGGGCGAAGGTGGGCAGTTCCCGTTCCGCCGCGATCCCGCCGAGCCGTTTCAGCAGGCCTGAGAACCGGCGCGACATCGTGTTCGCCAGCCGCGGCGCCAGCGCGGCCGCGCGCAACCACACCGGGAGCCAGCCCATCGAGTAGTGCGACGCCGGACGCAGCCGCCCCTTGTGATGCTGGTGCAGGAATTCCGCCTTGTAGGTCGCCATGTCGACATCGACCGGGCAGTCGGACAGGCAGCCCTTGCACGACAGGCACAGGTCCAGCGCTTCGGCGACCTCCTTCGAGCGCCAGCCGTCGGTGATCAGCTCGCCGTTCACCATCTCGGCCAGCAGATGCGCGCGGCCCCGTGTCGAGTGTTTTTCCTCGCGAGTGGCGCGGTAACTCGGGCACATCACGCCCGCGCCGGTGGTGTTGCGGCATTTCCCGACGCCGACACAGCGCCGCATCGCCTGCCCAAAGCTCCCCTCATCCTCCGGATACGCGAGCGCGGTGACGTCTTCGAGTTCCAGCGGCGCGCGCCGCACCCGGAGATCGGCGTCGACCGGCCTCGGGGCGACGAGGATACCGGGGTTCATTTTGCCGTCCGGGTCGAAGATCCCCTTGAAGCGCGCGAAAAGCGCGAGGATCTCGGGGCTGTACATCCGGGGCAGCAGTTCCGAGCGGGCCTGGCCGTCGCCGTGTTCCCCGGACAGCGAGCCGCCGTGTGCGGCGACCAGGTCGGCCGCCTCTTCGAGGAAGGACCGGAAACCGGCGATCCCTTGCGGGGAAAGCAGATCGAAGTCCAGCCGCAGATGCAGGCAGCCCTCACCGTAGTGGCCGTAGACGACGCTCTTGCGGCCGTGCGCGCGCATGAGTTCCTTGAACTCGCGCAGATACGCGCCCAACCGCTCGGGCGGGACGGCGGCGTCCTCCCAGCCGGGCCAGGCCTCCTCACCGCCGGCGAGCCGCGTCGCGAGACCGGCGCCCTCTTCCCGGATGCGCCACAGCCGCTTCTGCGCGGCCGCGTCGTCCAGCAGGGTGGATCCGGTCAGCGCGCCATGCAGTCCGTCGATCAGGCCGCGCGCTTTGTCCGGGTCAGCCATCTCGACGAACAGCCAGGCACCACCGGGCGGCAGGCCGTCGGCGCGGCCGGGTTCCAGCAGCGCGACGAGGTCCGCGTCGACGCCCTCGACGGTCAGCGGCGACCAGGGCAGGATCGCCGGGACGGCGTCGGCCGCGGCGATGTCGGACTCGAAACCGAGCACCGCGAGCACTTTGTGCTTCGGGACCTCGGCGAGGGAGACGGTCGCCTCCAGCACGGTGACGCAGGTGCCCTCGCTGCCGACCAGCGCCTTGGCGACGTCGAAACCGTTCTCCGGCAGCAGGTGTTCCAGCCCGTAGCCGGACACTCGTCTGCTGAACGTGGACAGTTCGGTGCGCAGCAACGCAAGGTTGTCCCGGACCAGTGCGCGCAGTTCGGAGAAGACCCGGCCTTCCGTGCCCGGCATGGCCGCGCGAGCGTCCACTTCGGACGGTGAGGTCGGTCCGACGGTCAGCCGGGTGCCGTCGTAGAGCAGCACGTCGAGTTCGCGGACGACGTCGACCGTGCGGCCATAGGCGACCGAATGCGAGCCGCAGGCGTTGTTGCCGATCATCCCGCCGATCGTGCAGCGCGAATGCGTCGACGGATCGGGCCCGAACCGGAGCCCGTGCGGCGCGGCGAGCGCCTGGAGGTCGTCGAGGACGGTCCCCGGCGCCACCCTCGCCGTCCGCGCGGCGGGATCGAGGTCGAGGACCCCGCCGAGGTGGCGCGAAGTGTCGATCACGACGCCCGGCCCGCACGAGTTGCCCGCGACGCTGGTGCCGCCGCCGCGGGCGATCACCGGCAGCCCGGCCTCGCGGCAGGCTGCGACGGCCTCGATCACCTCGTCGACGCTCCGCGGCAGCACCACGCCCTGGGGCACGTGCCGGTAGTTGGAGGCGTCGGTCGTGTACAGGGCCAGTGTCGCGGCGTCGGCCAGTATCTCCACGGGTCCATTCAAGACAACCGCGGCCGAGAACGCATCGGTGAACCTCTCCGGACGGGTGTGTCGGAAACCACGTCCGGTATGCGATCGTGAGCGCGTGACGGCGAAACGCCAGGTCGCGGAGGAACTCGCCGCCGAGCACAGCGCGGTGCTCGGCGGGCTTCTGCGCGAGCGCGAAGAGCTGCTCGCCACCCTCGACCGGGTCGCGGCGCTCAACGGGACGGCGCGGCTGATCCGCGAGTCCATCGGTACGCATTCCGGCTTCGTCGCCGAGCTGGCGGGCCCCGAACAGGCGGTGATCCGCTGGACGTCGGGGACCCGCACGGACGCGCTGCAGGATCTCGCCGTGCCGATCGGCCAGGGCATCGGCGGCCGGGTGCTCGCACTGGGCAGGCCGGTCCGGGTCACCGACTACGTCAGCTCGCCGAGTATCACCCACCAGTTCGACGCGCAGGTCCGCGGCGAGGGCCTCGCCGCGATGATCGCCGTCCCGATCATCAGCGGGACCGAGACCGTCGCCATCGCCTACGCCGCGATGCGCGAGCCCCGCGACTTCGGCGACGACGCGGTGCAGTCACTCGAAGACATCGCCGGTGAGGCCGGCCGGGCGCTGAAACTGGCGTCGGTCGCCGAGTCCGACCGTGAGACGGCCTTGTCCGCCGAACGGCTCCGGATGCAGAGCGCGCTGCACGATTCGGTCGGCGCGCTGCTGTTCTCCATCGGCGTCCAGGTCCGGAACCTGCACGAGGACATCAGCGACAACCCGGCGCTGGAATCGCGGCTGCGGCGGCTGGAAGGCGACGTGTCGGCCGCGTCGCGGGCACTGCGCGAGTCGCTGCTGGCGCTGTCGGAGTCGAGCCCGGAACGCGCCCTGCCGGTGGAACTGGCCGAGCACTGCCGCTCGTTCCAGGCCCGCTGCGGCGTCCCGGCGCGGTTCGTCCAGCTCGCCCCGGTGCCGCGACTGGACGCCGAGCGCACCGGGCTGCTGGTGGCGGCCGTCCGGGAAGGCCTGCTCAACGTCGAGAAACACGCCGACGCGCTGTCGGTCGTGGTCAGCCTGCTGCCCAGCGAGGACGGCGTGCAGGTGGTCGTCGCCGACGACGGTGCCGGTCATCGCGACGAGGAACCCGCTCCCGGCACCGGGATGGGCCTGCGCGCCCTGTCCGAACGCGCCGCGCGGCTCGGCGGCCGGGTCAGCCTGGTCCGCGACGATGACGACGGGTGCACACTGCGCGCTTGGGTGCCGGAACCGTGCCGTCGCCGGTGACCGTGCTCGTCGTGGACGACCATCCGGTGGTCCGCGACGGGGTGAGCCTGCTGCTGCGTTACGACCCGTCGATGACCGTCGCCGGGTCGGCCGAGACCGGGCGGGCCGCGATCCAGCGGGCGGGTGAGCTGAAACCGGTGCTGATCCTGCTGGACCTGCGGCTGCCGGACATGCTCGCGCCCGAGGTCATCGCCGGGCTCCGGCGGGTGCATCCGGCCGGGCGGATCGTGGTGTTCACCGCGCACGGTGACCATCAGGGGGTGCGGGCCGCACTGGACTCCGGCGCGCACGGCTGCCTGCTCAAGGACGTCGCCGGGACGGATCTGGTGGCGGCGTTGCGGCAGGTGCTGAAGGGCGAACGCGTCGTCGATCCGCGCATCTTCCCCGACGACGGCCAGCGGTCCGACGCGCTGGCCCGCAGCGGCCTGACGCGGCGAGAGTACGAGGTTTTACGACTCGCGGCGCAGGGCCAGACGAATCCGGAGATCGCGGAGTCGACCGGCCTGGCGCGGAACACGGTGAAGACGTATCTGCAGTCCGCGCTGCACAAGCTCGGTGCCCGCAACCGGGTCGAAGCCATCGGCAAGGCCTCCGAAGCCGGCCTCCTCTGACCCCGCCTTTAGAGGACTAAACGCGGTACTTGAACACGCCCCAAGACGGTCTCCCCAAGGGCGCCCAGCGCCCGACGGAGACTTCACCGTCGCGCGCCCTCTTTCGGCCGAAGGCCACGGAAACGTTTTGTAGGGCGCCTTGCAAGATCACGCGAGTCCTCTTTGGTCTGGCGCCCTGCGGAACGTTTCCGTCAGCGCGCGACAGATAAACACCGTGTCCGTTTTGTAGCCGGGTGGGTCTCCAAGTGGGGGTAACGCGGCGGAGGGTGCCCACGCAGGATGACCGCCACCGATCGTGACTCGCGTCACACGAACGGAGGAGGCGGCTTGCTGAGTGTCCGTGATCTTCAGGTGCGGTACGGCCGATCGGTGGCCGCACTGCACGGGGTCGACCTCGACGTTTCACCTGATGGGGTACTGGCCGTCCTCGGCAGCAACGGCGCCGGGAAGTCGACCCTGCTGCGGACCATCTCCGGGACGCTGCGCATGCACCGGGGCTCGGTTTCCGCCGGCGAGGTCCGCTACGACGACAAGCCGCTGACCGGGCTCGACCCGGCCCGCATCGTCGGTCTCGGTGTCGTCGGCGTCCCGGAAGGCCGTCAGGTCTTCGCGCGGATGACGGTCGAGGAGAACCTGCGCGCGGGCGGGATCGGCGCCCGCTCCCCCGGGCAGCGCGCCGCCGCGAGGAAACGCGTCGACGAGCTGTTCCCCGTTCTGTCCGAACGCGCCAAGCAGCGCGCCGGCCTGCTTTCCGGCGGCGAGCAGCAGATGCTCGCGATCGGCCGCGCGCTGATGTCCGGCCCGCGACTGCTCCTGCTCGACGAACCTTCGCTCGGTCTCGCGCCGAAGATCGTCGAGCGGATCGGCGCCATCATCCGCGAGATCCACGAGCAGGGCACGGCCGTGGTGCTGGTCGAGCAGAACGCCGTGATGGCGTTGCGGGTGGCCGATCACGCGATCGTCCTCGAGGTCGGCCGGGTCGCCCTGTCCGGCACCACGGCCGAGCTCGCCGCGAGCGAGGACGTCCAACGGCTCTACCTCGGCGGTCACGCCGAATCGCAGGCCACCGCCGAAGCCGAGGCCGAAGACGCCCGCAAGCAGCTCGCGGGCCGGAGCCTGTCGAGGTGGGCCAGATGACGCCGCCTGAGTTGCACCTCGAGAACGTGACCCTGCGCTTCGGCGGGATCCGGGCGCTGGACGGCGTCTCGTTCACCGTCGGCTCCGGTGCGCTGCACGCGCTCATCGGTCCGAACGGCGCCGGGAAGTCCAGTTGCTTCAACGTGATCAGTGGGCTCTACCGGGCGAACACCGGCAGCGTCCGGCTCGGCGACACCGTCCTCACCGGACTCCCGCCGCATCGGCTGGCCGGGCTCGGCGTCGGCCGTTCGTTCCAGAACGCCGCGCTCTCCCCCGGCTCGACCGTCCTCGACAACGTCATGCTCGGACGGCACGCGCTGACCAAGGGCGGTTTCCTCGCGTGTGGTCTCCGGCTGCCGTGGACGGTCCGGGCGGAACGGCGGCATTCCGCGCGGGTCAAGGAGATCTGCGACTTCCTCGGCATCGGCGCGCTGGTGGACCTCCCGGTCGGGGCCCTGCCCTACGGCGCGGTGAAACGCGTCGACCTCGCCCGCGCGCTCGCCGTCGAACCGGTCCTGCTGCTGCTCGACGAACCCGCGGCCGGGATGAACGCGACCGAGACCGCCGAACTGGCCGGGACGATCCGCGACGTCCGTGACGAACTCGGCATCTCGATCCTGCTGGTGGAACACGACATGGGGCTGGTGATGGGCATCGCGGACCGGGTCACCGTCCTGGACTTCGGCAAGCGCATCGCCGACGGCACACCGGCCGATGTCCAGTCGGATCCGGACGTGATCAGGGCATATCTCGGCACGGAGGCCACGGCGTGAACACTTTCCTGCAACTCGTGGTGAACGGACTCGGCAAGGGCGCGGTGTTCGCGTTGCTGGCGCTGGGTTTCGTGATCATCTTCAAGGCCACCGAAGTGGTCAACTTCGCGCACGGCTCGCTCGTGCTGTTCGGCGGCTACCTGGTCGTGGTGACCAGGGACGCGCTCGGCTGGGCCGGCGCGTCGCTGGTCGGCATCGTTTCGGCCGGGCTGCTCGCGCTGCTGCTGGAACGGTTCCTGCTGTCCCGTTCGCGGCACGCGGACGCGAACAGCCTGGCGTTGCTGACCATCGGCGTCGATGTGATCATCACCGAGGAGATCGTCCGGCGCCTCGGCGTCACGTTGCCGTTCCTCGGCGACGCCTGGGACGCGCAGCCGTTCCGGATCGGCGGGATCACCCTGTTCCGCACCCATCTGGTCGCGCTGCTGGTCGCCGCCGTGCTGATCACCGCGTTCACCCTCGCGTTCAAGTACTCGAACTGGGGTGTCGCGATGCGGGCGCAGGCCGAGAACCGCGAGGCCGCCGCGCTGATGGGGATCCGCAGTTCCCGGGTGACGGCGACCGCGTGGGTGGTCGCCGGGGTGCTCGCCGGGGTCGCGGTGCTGTTCATCGCCACGCAGGACTTCTCGGGCGCGGGACTGTCCCGCGGCACGCATTCCATCGCGCTCGCGGCGTTCCCCGCGGCCATCCTCGGCGGGCTGGACTCGACGGCGGGCGCGGTGGTCGGCGGGCTGGTCGTCGGGCTCGTCGAGGCGCTTTCGGCGCAGTACGTGTCGTTCGACTTCTCCAAGAGCGCGGTCTTCCTGGTGATGCTCGTGGTGCTGGTGGTGCGGCCGTCCGGGTTGTTCGGGACGAGGGAGAGCACCCGTGTCTGACACCGCCGTGAAAACCCCGCCCGCAGCGCCGCCGACACCGCCGGTGAAACGCGCTCGGGGACGGCTGCTCAAGGCGATGGCCTGGCTCGCGCTGCTCGTCGTCCTGCTCGCGATCCCGCTCTATCTCGACGCCGCCTGGCTCAAGGCCGGGCAGTACATGATGATCGGCGGCGTCGGCGCGATCGGGCTGACGCTGCTGGTCGGGCAGGCCGGGCAGTTGTCCCTGGCGCACGCGTTCTTCCTGCTGGCGGGCGCGACCGGGTACACCGTCCTTTCCGGACCGACCGACGACGAGCGCGTGTTCGGGCTCGGCCTCGATCCCGGGCTGTCGCTGGTCGGCGCGGTGGTCATCGCGGCCCTGCTCGGGCTGGCGTTCGCCCCGGTTTCGGGACGGCTGCGCGGGATCTACCTCGGTGTCGCGTCGCTGTCGTTGGTGTTCCTGGGACTCTACTTAGGACAGTCCGCCGAGACGCTCACCGGCGGGACGTCGACCGGGCGTACACCGGAGCCGTTCTCCCTGTTCGGCTTCCCGTTCACCAACGGCGGCCCCGAAATCGAGCTGATGGGCGTCCCGATCCGGCAGGCGGAACGGCTCTGGTACCTGTTCCTCCTGCTGACCGTGCTCGCGTTCGTGGTCGCCCGAGCGGCGGTCTCCAGCCGGGTCGGCCGATCGTGGCGGGCGGTGCGGGACAACGAGGCGGCCGCGTCCGTGATGGGCGTCAGCGTCACCAGGGCCAAGGCGGGCGCGTTCGCGGTTTCCTCGGCGTACGCGGGACTCGCCGGCGCGATGACCGTGCTGTGGTTCGACATCCTCAAACCAGACGAGAGCGAATTCGGAACGTACGGCATCAACATCTCCATCGCCTTCCTGGCCATGGTGATCATCGGGGGACTCGGCTCGGTGCCCGGCGCGCTGGTGGGCGCGCTGATCGTCAACGGGCTGCCGCAGGTGCTTTCGCTGTACTCCGCCGATCTCGGCTGGTTCTCCGGAACCGGGGACGGCGCCTTGACCCCGATCCTGGTCAGCTCGTTCGTCTACGGTGCCGCGATCATCCTCGTGGTGCTCTTCGAACCGGGCGGTCTCGCCGCGATCGGCCGCCGGATCACCCGGCGTCTCACCCCCTCGAAGAAACCTCATCTCCCGGAGGAGCAAGACAAATGAAGCGCACATATCCGGCCGTCGCGCTGGCGGCGGTCCTCGCCCTCTCGGCGTGCAGCACGAAAGCGGGCGACTCGGGGTCCTCGGGGGCGGACGGTTCGGGGGTCAAGGCCGGCAAAGGGGTGACCGCCTCGGAGATCACCCTCGGCGTGATGACCGACAAGACCGGGGTATTCAAGAACCTCGGACTCGGCATCACGCAGGGCAACGAGTTGTGGGCCAAGGACTTCAACGCCGCGGGCGGGGCGTGCGGGCGCCAGGTCAAACTCGAGACCGTCGACCACGGCTACAAGGCGGACACGGCCAAGACGCTGTATCCGCAGATCGAGCCGAAGGTGCTCGGCTTCGTGCAGTTGCTCGGCTCGCCGGTGGTCGCCGCGCTGAAACAGAACATCGCCTCGGACAAGACCGTCGCCGCGCCCGCGTCGTGGTCTTCGGAGCTGCTCGACAACCAGTACGTGATGATCGTCGGGACCACCTACGACCTGGAGATCATCGACGGGCTGTCCTATTTCCAGGAGAAGGGGCTGGTTAAGGACGGTGACACGATCGGGCACGTCTACATCGACGGCGAGTACGGCAAGAACGGTTTACGCGGCTCGCAGTTCTACGCCAAGAAGCACAATCTGACGGTCAAGGAGGTCAAGGTGACCTCGACCGACAACGACCTCACCAACATCATCACCGGGCTCAAGGGCAGCGGCGTGAAGGCCATCGTCTTGACCACCACTCCGGCGCAGACCGGTTCCGCGCTCGCGGCGAACAAGGCGCTCGGGCTGAACGTGCCGGTGCTCGGCAACAACCCGACGTTCGACCCGGTGCTGCTCAAGAGCCCGGCCGCGAACGCGCTGGACAAGCTGACGATCGTCGCCAGCAGCGTCCCGTTCTCCGCCGACATCCCGAAGGCCAAGGACGTCGCCTCGAAGTACAAGGCCGCGTACAAGGAGACCCCGAACGGCGGCGTGCCCTACGGCTACGCGGTCGGCGAGGTGTGGGGCGCGGTGCTCAAGAAGGCCTGCGAGAACAAGGACCTCACCCGGGACGGTATCGCCGCCGCGCTGAAGCAGACGACGTCCGCCGGCACGGAGGATCTGGTGGCGGCACTGGACTTCTCGAAGGCGGGCACCCCGGCGACGCGCCAGGTGTACGCGGCGACACCGGACGCGTCGGCCGAGGGCGGGGTCCGCTACGTCAAGCCGCTGTTCGAGGCTCCCGAGGCGAAGGAGTACGTGGCGCCGCACCAGAAGTGAGGCGCGCTTCGGCGAGTGCGTTCGCTTCGGCCAACGGTTTGGTGCCGTTGGCCGAAGCGGCGTCGAGGAGGTGGCGCGTGGTCGTCTCCAGGGTTTCGACGCGGGCGAGTGCCTCGGCGTGGGTCAGCGCTTCGGCTTCGCGTCCGAGTGTGTAGAGGACTCCCCCGGCGCTCGCGACGAAATCCGGGATCCACAGGACACCCCTGGCGGCGAGGTCGTCCGCCACCGTGTCGTCGGTGAGCTGATTGTTGGCCGGGCCGACGACGAGCGGTGCGGCGACCGCGGTGCCGTGGTCGAACACCCCGCCGACCGCTGCCGGGATCAGGACGTCGGCGGGGAAACCGAGCACCTGCTCCGGCCGGATCACGCCCAGTCCCTGTTCCGCAGCGAGAGCGAGCCGTCGTTCGTCCACATCGGACACGGTGACTTCGGCGCCCTGTGCGGCCAGTTCGGTGGCCAGATACGCGCCGACCGAACCGTACCCGCCGATGACCACCTTTCGTTCTTTCATCGAGGCGTCACCGAAGGCCGTCCGTGCCCCGGCCCTCAGTGCCGCGAGCACCCCGATCGCGGTCGGCCCGCTCGACGAACCGGTGCCGCCGTGCTCCTCCGGTACGCAGAACGCGTACGGGGTCCGCTCACGCAGCACGAGCATGTCTTCCGGACCGGTGCCGACGTCCGGACCGGCGCGATAGGCGCCGTCGAGTGAGGCGATGAGGTCGGCGTGGTCGAGCAGGATGTCGCGGCGCTCCGCGGGCGTCGGCGTCCTCTCCAGCGCGACGACGCTCTTGCCGCCGCCGAAGTCCAGGCCCGCGACGGCGCATTTACGGGTCATGGCCGCGGACAGCCTCAAGACGTCGTCGATCGCGTCGTGGATACCCGGATAGACCTTGAACCGGCATCCCCCGACGGCGGGTCCGAGCGTGCGGGAATGCACGGCGACCATCGTGGTGACCCCGGAGCGGGCGCCTCGCCGGACGACGAGGCTTTCGTGTCCCCAGTGCTGTACGGACATTCTGCTTCCTTCCGCGCAATTAGTCGGCTACTCGCGCTGAAGTTAGACTGATCACCAGGTCTATAGGGCTCCTGGCGAACGATATTCGGCAGACTCGGGGAAGGAAGCGTCGTGGACGAACTTGATTCGGCGATCATCCGGGAACTCCAGGCGGATGCGCGGCAGTCGAACCGCGACATCGCCCGCAAGGTCGGCGTCGCGCCGTCGACCTGTCTCGAACGCACGCGGCTGTTGCGGGAACGCGGCGTCATCCGCGGCTATCACGCGGACATCGACCTGCGCAGCCTCAACCGCGGCGTGCAGGCGATGGTCTCGGCGCAGGTGCGGCCGCTGAGCCGGGAGGTGATCGACTCCTTCCAGCGCTCGGTCGCGGAATTGCCGGAGGTCCTTTCCGTCTTCGTCACCGCCGGCAGCGATGATTTCCTGATCCACGTCGCCGCGCAGGACGTCGATCAGCTCCACTCCTTTCTGGTGGATCGATTGTCGAAGCGCAAGGAGATCGTCGGCTTCCGGAGTTCGATCATTTTCCGGCATCTGCGCAAGACCGAGCTGGAACCGCTTCCGCGACGAATACCGGGTGACAACGACTAGGAGTTCACCCTTGATTACGCGACACACCGCCCCTAAGTACGTCCGAAATCCGAGGAATCGCATCGGAGAAGACGGAAACTGTCGGTGGTATGGGTTTAACTGTTCACCAGCGGAACGGAAAGGAGGCACGCCATGGACGCCCGGACCGAGCTGAACCATCGCGAGCGGGCCACCCTGAGAGCCGTGGCCGAGGGCCACGCCGAGATCAGCTGCAGCTGCGAGCCGGACCTGTTCGTCGACGGTCTCGCCTGCTGCGACCAGCACACCGCGCACCGCCTCGCGCGGCTCGGCCTGGTGACGGCCGCCAGGGTCGGACGGTGGGGCGAGCGCGTCCCCGCCCTGCTCACCAAGGCGGGAGCGGCGGCACTGGGGGTCACCACACCGGGGCTGGCCGCGTAAAACGGGTTGCCCTGACGGTTCCCGGGCGCGACGCTTTGCCGATGCGTGTCTTTCTGGAGACCGAACGGCTCCTGCTGCGGCAGTTCACCGGCGACGACGTCGACAATCTGTTCGCGCTCTACGACGACCCCGAAGTGATGCGGTACCTCAATGGGGGCAAACCCGCCGACCGGGCAGAGATCGAAAAGCACGACCTTCCCGCTTTCCTCGGTTACTACGAGCGTTTCCCCGGTTACGGGTTCTGGGCGGCGATCGAGAAAGCCGGCGGGACTTTTCTGGGATGGTTCCATTTCCGGCCGCTGCGCGGTCATCACTCGGACGATCCCGAACTGGGTTACCGGCTGAACCGCTCGTCTTGGGGCAAGGGATACGCGACCGAGGGATCACTCGCGCTCCTGGAGAAGGGCTTCACCGAACTGGGGGTCCAGCGGGTCTGGGCGGGGACGATGGCGGTGAACCTCGGGTCGCGGCGGGTGATGGAGAAGATCGGGATGCGCCACATCCGGACCTATCACGAGGACTTCGACGACCCGATCCCCGGCACGGAGGAGGGCGAGGTCGAGTACGCCATCACCCTCGACGAGTGGCGCGAGCGCCGAAGCGCGGCGCATTCAGAGGACTAAACGCGGCGGGCGGGGAGCCCTCGTCATCGCAAGCCACGAACCGGACGCCGTGAAGGCCTCCTTCCCCACTTTGAGGGTGGGGAAGGGATTTGAGCTCCGTGATCTGCGGTCTTGCTCGCGTGAAGTACATGATGGTCCCCTTCCTTGCGCTAGGCGCAGTGAAGGGGGCCTTCATGTACTGGGAAGCGTTCCGGGGCGGGTGAGGGGAACTTCGAGGGACTCTGGGTCCCTCAAGGAGTCCTTCACGGACCGACCGCTACCACCCCCAGTCACACCAGCACCACCGATAGCGCCCACGCCACGACCCGGACGCCGTGATGGCCTCCTTCCCTACTTTGAGGGTAGGGAAGGAGGCCTTCACGACGGGCCGTGCGATCAGGAGCCCCGCATTTAGTCCTCTAAATGCGGCGGGTGGGGAGCCAGGTCTCGCCGACATCTTCGGCGAGGGCCTCGCCGCCGGTCAGGTCCGCCAGCCAGGAGTGGAAGGCGTCACCCTGGTCCGGCGCGAGGCCGACGTCGAAGTGCGCGACATCCTCGAAGCGGGTCGCGTGCAGCAGGTAGGGCGACGAGCGGAGGTCGTTCTCCAGCCGCCCGGCCCGGTCGTAGTCGACGATGACCTCCACCAGCCGCAACCGCCGATACTCCCGCACCCCGACGACGTCGACGGCTTCCGACACCGCCTGCCCGTACGCGCGGATCAAGCCGCCCGCGCCGAGCAGCACCCCGCCGAAGTACCGGGTCACCACCGCGACGGTGTCGGTCAGCTCCCGGCGCCGGAGTACCTCGAGCATCGGCGTGCCCGCCGTCCCCGCGGGCTCCCCGTCGTCACTGGAGCGCTGGGCCCGACCGTCGGCACCCAGGACGAAGGCGTGGCAATGGTGCCGAGCCGCCGGATCGGCCTTCTTCCGGGCGGCGATCACCTCACGGGCGGCCTCTTCCGAGGTGACCGGCGCGAGGGCGCACAGGAAGCGTGAACGCCGGATTTCGATCTCGTGGACCCCGGTGCCCGCCACGGTCAGGTAACGATCCGCCATCAGCCAAGCCTCTCAAACCAGACGGATCACTCTGCCGTTCGGGCGATCCGACGGTCACGTCAGGTGACCGCAACACCCGCGATACGCACTCCAATGCGCGATCCAGGTCACACTTCAGAGTGACGTGAGCGATCGTTCACGCAGGTCAGCGCGCTGATGCCCCACTCAGTGGACACATCGTTCCAGCCAGTGGGCAGATGATGTTTGAAGTCAACGCCCGCGTGGCATTTCCCACCCCGACCAAGCGACGTATGTCGATAACAGCGATTTCACACTATCGTCATAAGACCGGCGAACCCGGGAGTAACACGTGTACCCGTCAGCCACTCACCACAGCGGCCAGGCGGCACCCACGTGCACAGCAGTACCGATATGCGCATCGGCCGCCCAATGCAGTGCGGCTTTACGAGGCCTGCCCCCGTTTCCGCGGGCGGGATCGTTCCCTCTCGACTGACCATCGCGGTCCCGGACCACTCTGTTAACTGGTTCACGCACGAACCACCCGAACGGAGTGGTACCGGTCGCGCCGACGCCTTGGGAGGCGGCCAGCCGTGACCCACCATGCCAGCTACAAGGGCAGCAAGGCCCCCGAAGGCCTGTACGACCCGGAGTTCGAACATGACGCCTGTGGTGTCGCGTTCGTCGCGGACCTCTCCGGCAAACGCGATCACGGCATCGTCGCCAAAGCACTGATCGCGCTGCGGAACCTGGAACATCGCGGGGCCCGCGGCGCCGACCCGGAGACCGGCGACGGCGCCGGGATCCTCATCCAGGTCCCCGACGAGTTCTATCGCGAGGTCGTCGACTTCGACCTGCCCGAGCCCGGCGCCTACGCCGTCGGCACGGCTTTCCTTCCGCAGGACGAAAACCTCCGCGGCCGGGCGATGACGACCATCGAGCGCGTCGCCGCCGAAGAAGGCATGCGCGTCCTCGGCTGGCGAGACCTTCCCGTCCACACGGAACACGTCGGGACGGGCGCGGCCGAGACCATGCCGCATTTCAGCCAGCTGTTCCTGGCGGGACAGGACGCGTTGGAGGGCCTGGCCCTGGAACGCGCCGCCTTCGTGGTGCGCAAACGCGCCGAGCACGACCTGGCCGGGGACGACGTCTACTTCCCGAGCCTGTCCTCGCGCACGATCGTCTACAAAGGAATGCTCACCGAGCCGCAGGTCGAGAAGTTCTTCGACGACCTCACCGACGAGCGCGTCACCAGCGCCATCGGCCTGGTGCACTCCCGCTTCTCCACCAACACCTTCCCGTCGTGGCCGCTGGCGCACCCGTACCGGTACGTCGCCCACAACGGCGAGATCAACACCCTGCGTGGCAACCGGAACTGGATGGACGCACGCGAGGCGCTGCTCGAATCCGACCTGATCCCCGGTGACCTCAAGCGGATCTACCCCGTCATCACCCGCGGCGCGAGCGACTCGGCGTCCTTCGACGAGGTGCTGGAGCTGCTCCACCTCGGCGGCCGGTCACTGCCGCACGCGGTGCTGATGATGATCCCGGAGGCCTGGGAGAACCACCAGGAGATGGACCCCGCGCGCCGCGCGTTCTACGAGTTCCACTCGACGCTGATGGAACCGTGGGACGGCCCCGCGCTGGTCTCCTTCACCGACGGCACCCAGATCGGCGCGGTGCTCGACCGCAACGGCCTGCGCCCGGCGCGCTACTGGGTCACCGAGGACGGCCTCGTCGTCCTCGCCAGCGAGGTCGGCGTCCTGGAACTGGAGCAGTCCACGATCGTCCGGAAAGGACGGTTGGAGCCGGGCCGCATGTTCCTCGTGGACACCGCCGCGGGGCGGATCGTCGAGGACGAGGAGATCAAGGACCAGCTCGCCACCGCGCACCCGTACGACGAATGGGTCGAGGACGGGCTGCTGCCGCTGGACGGGCTCCCCGAACGCGAGCGGGAGATCCCGCCGCACGCCGCGCTCGTGCGCCGTCAGCAGGCCTTCGGCTACACCGAGGAGGAACTCGACGTCCTGCTCGAACCGATGGCCCGCAATGGCGCGGAGCCGATCGGCTCGATGGGCAACGACTCCCCCATCGCGTCGCTGTCGAGCCGTCCGCGGCTGATCTTCGACTACTTCATCCAGCTCTTCGCCCAGGTGACCAACCCGCCGTTGGACGCGATCCGCGAGGAACTGGTCACCGCGCTCGGCACCCAGCTGGGCGCGCAGCCGAACCTGCTGAGCGGCGACGCGTCGTCGTGCCGCCGGATCGTGCTGCCGTTCCCGGTGCTGGACAACGACGAGTTCGCGAAGCTGGTGCACGTCAACGACGACGGCGACCTGCCGGAGTTCCAGTCGGTCACCGTGCACGGCACCTACGACGTCCACGGCGGCGGCGAGGCCCTCGTCCGGCGGCTCGACGAGATCCGCGCCGAGGTGTCCGCGGCCATCGCCGAGGGCGCGCGGCTGATCGTGCTGTCCGACCGCGGGATCGACGAAGACCACGCGGGTATCCCGTCGCTGCTGCTCACCGGCGCGGTGCACCACCACCTGGTGCGCGAGAAGACCCGCACGCAGGTCGGCCTCATCGTCGAGGCAGGCGACGCGCGCGAGGTCCACCACATCGCGCTGCTGATCGGCTACGGCGTCGCCGCGGTGAACCCGTACCTGGCGATGGCGACCGTCGAGGAGATGGCCGATCAGGGCCTGATCCCCGGCGTCACCGCCAAGCAGGCGACCGCGAACCTCATCAAGGCGCTTGGCAAGGGCGTCCGCAAGACGATGTCGAAGATGGGAGTGTCCACAGTGGCCTCCTACACCGGCGCGCAGATCTTCGAAGCGGTCGGGCTCGGCGAAGAGGTGATCCAGAACTGCTTCACCGGCACCACTTCCCGGCTCGGCGGCGTCGGCTTCGACACGCTCGCACTGGAGGTCGCGCAGCGGCACCGCCGGGCGTTCCCGCGCGACGGGTTCCGCGCGAACCACCGCGAACTGGAGACCGGCTCGGACTACCAGTGGCGCCGCGAGGGCGAACCACATCTGTTCAACCCGCAGACGGTGTTCAAGCTGCAGCACTCCACCCGTGCCGGGAAGTACGAGGTCTTCAAGGAGTACACGAAGGCCGTCGACGACCAGGCGCAGAAGCTGTACACGCTGCGCGGCCTGTTCGACTTCAAGATCGGACAGCGTCCCGCGGTGCCGATCGAGGAGGTCGAGCCGGTCTCCGAGATCGTCAAGCGGTTCGCCACCGGCGCGATCTCCTACGGGTCCATCTCGGCGGAGATGCACGAGACGCTGGCCATCGCGATGAACCGGCTCGGCGGCAAGTCGAACACCGGTGAAGGTGGCGAGGATCCGGAGCGGCTCTACGACCCCGAACGCCGCAGCGCGGTCAAGCAGGTCGCGAGCGGCCGGTTCGGCGTCACGAGCGAGTACCTGGTCAACGCCGACGACATCCAGATCAAGATGGCGCAGGGCGCGAAGCCCGGCGAGGGCGGCCAGCTGCCCGGCGCGAAGGTGTACCCGTGGATCGCGAAGACGCGGCACTCCACGGCGGGCGTCGGGCTGATCTCGCCGCCGCCGCACCACGACATCTACTCGATCGAGGATCTCGCCCAGCTGATCCACGACCTCAAGAACGCCAACCCGGCCGCGCGCATCCACGTGAAGCTCGTGTCCGAGGTCGGCGTCGGCACGGTCGCGGCAGGCGTGTCCAAGGCGCACGCGGACGTCGTGCTCATCTCCGGGCACGACGGCGGCACCGGCGCTTCCCCGCTGTCGTCGATCAAGCACGCCGGCGGGCCGTGGGAACTCGGGCTCGCCGAGACGCAGCAGACGTTGCTGGCCAACCGGCTGCGCGACCGGATCGTGGTGCAGACCGACGGCCAGCTCAAGACCGGCCGCGACGTCGTCATCGCCGCGCTGCTCGGCGCGGAGGAGTTCGGTTTCGCGACCGCGCCGCTGGTGGTGTCCGGCTGCATCATGATGCGGGTGTGTCACCTCGACACCTGCCCGGTCGGCGTCGCGACGCAGAACCCCAAGCTGCGTGAGAAGTTCAGCGGCAAGGCCGAGTACGTGGTGAACTTCTTCGAGTTCATCGCACAGGAGGTCCGGGAGTACCTGGCGGAGCTGGGTTTCCGGTCCATCGCCGAGGCCGTCGGGCACGCGGAGATGCTCGACAAGCGCAAGGCGATCGACCACTGGAAGGCCGCCGGGCTCGACCTGTCGCCGATCTTCCACGTGCCCGAGATGGCTCCCGCCGGACGGCGTCACCAGCAGACGGTGCAGGACCACGGACTGGAGAAGGCACTCGACAACACGCTGATCCAGCTCGCCGAGGGCGCGCTGTCCTCCGGCGACAAGGTCCGGCTGGAACTGCCGGTGCGCAACGTGAACCGCACCGTCGGCACCATGCTGGGTCACGAGCTCACCAAGCGCTGGGGCGGCGAAGGCCTGCCGGACAACACGATCGACGTCACCTTCACCGGGACCGCGGGTCAGTCGTTCGGCGCGTTCGTGCCGAAGGGCATCACCCTGCGGCTCTACGGCGACGGCAACGACTACGTCGGTAAGGGCCTGTCCGGTGGACGGCTCATCGTGCGGCCGCCGAAGGTGGCGCGCTACAACGCCGAAGAGCACATCATCGCGGGCAACGTGATCGGCTACGGCGCGACCAGCGGCGAGATCTTCATCCGCGGCAAGGTCGGCGAGCGGTTCTGCGTGCGTAACTCGGGCGCGCTGGCCGTCGTCGAAGGCGTCGGTGACCACGGTTGCGAATACATGACCGGTGGCCGCGTGGTCGTACTCGGCGCGGTGGGTCGCAACTTCGCGGCCGGTATGTCGGGCGGTGTCTCCTACGTGCTGGACCTGCCGGTGCACCGGGTCAACCCGGAGATGGTCGACGTCGACCCGCTGGATTCGTCCGATGTGGACTTCCTGCGCGAGGCGCTCGAAAAGCATTACGACGAAACGGAGTCCGCGGTCGCGCGCACGCTGCTCGCCGACTGGGAGGCCGCCGTCGAACGGTTCGGCAAGGTCATGCCGAAGGACTACAAGCGGGTGCTCGCGGCGCAGGCGAAGGCCGAACGTGACGGGCGCGACGTGAACGAGGCGATCATGGAGGCCGCACATGGCTGACCCCAAGGGCTTTCTGACCACCACTCGCGAGACGCCGAAGAGCCGTCCCGTCGACCTGCGCCTGATGGACTGGCGCGAGGTGTACGAGGACTTCGCGACGTCGAAGCTGCAGAAGCAGGCCGGACGCTGCATGGACTGCGGTATCCCGTTCTGTCACCAGGGCTGCCCGCTCGGGAACCTCATCCCCGAGTGGAACACGCTGACCTGGCGCGACGATTGGCGCGACGCGGCCGAGCGGCTGCACGCGACCAATAATTTCCCGGAGTTCACCGGGACCCTCTGCCCGGCGCCGTGCGAGACGGCGTGTGTGCTCGGGATCAACGACGATCCCGTCACCATCAAGCGGGTCGAGATCTCGATCATCGACCGGGCCTTCGAAGAAGGCTGGGTCGCGCCGCAGAAGCCGGTGGCGCTCACCGGCAAGAAGGTGGCGGTGGTCGGATCCGGTCCGTCGGGACTCGCCGCGGCGCAGCAGCTCACGCGCGCGGGCCACAGTGTCGTGGTCTTCGAGCGGGCCGACAAGATCGGCGGGCTGCTGCGCTACGGCATCCCCGAGTTCAAGATGGAGAAGCGACGGCTCGACCGGCGTCTCGAGCAGATGCGGGCGGAGGGCACGGAATTCCGCACTTCGGTGAACGTCGGCGTGGACGTCACCGTCGAGGAGCTGAAGTCGTCGTACGACGCGGTGGTCCTCGCCGGTGGCGCGACGGCGTGGCGCGACCTGCCGATCCCGGGCCGCGAGCACGACGGCATCCACCAGGCGATGGAGTTCCTGCCGCCGGCCAACCGGGTCGCGGCCGGTGAACTGGACGTCTCGCCGATCAGTGCCGAAGGCCTCGACGTCGTCGTCATCGGCGGCGGTGACACCGGCGCGGACTGTGTCGGGACCTCGCACCGGCAGGGCGCCAAGTCGGTGACGCAGCTGGAGATCATGCCGAAGCCGCCGCTCGCGCGGTCCGACGCGCATCCCTGGCCGACGTACCCGATGATCTACCGCGTCTCGTCCGCGCACGAAGAGGGCGGCGAGCGGCTGTACTCGGTGAACACCCAGGAATTCCTGGCCGACGCCGACGGGCGCGTCCGCGCGCTGAAGCTGGTCGAGGTGCGCAACGAGGGCGGCAAGTTCGTCCCGGTCCCGGGTACCGAGAAGGAACTCCCGGCACAGCTGGTCCTGCTCGCGATGGGCTTCGTCGGCCCGGAGCGGGAAGGCCTGCTGGAGGCGCTCGACGTCGAATTGGACCAGCGCGGCAACGTCGCCCGCGACAAGGAGTTCAAGACCAGCGTCGACAACGTCTTCGTGGCCGGGGACATGGGTCGCGGCCAATCGCTCATCGTGTGGGCGATCGCCGAAGGCCGCTCCGCCGCGGCGGGCGTCGACGCGTTCCTCACCGGACGTGACGTGCTGCCCGCGCCGATCGCGCCCACCGACCGGCCCATCTCCTGACGCGCGTTTAGTCCTCTAAATGCGGTAGTTCAACGGCGAACTACCGCATTTAGTCCTCTCCTTGCGGTGGTTGCGCGCGCAACTATCGCAAGGAGAGGACTAAATGCGTGGCGTGATCACATCGTTGGTTCTTTCGGGTGAAGAAACCGCCGAAAGGGCTCACTTACCGGTGCGGGCGGCGCGCTTTCGGTATCGGTTGTAGCAAGGGGTAAGGCCCGCGCGGCGGCGGGGACCGGCAAGACCTGCCGGAGCCGTCGAGCGGGATCCGATGAGGGGGTTCCTTGCTATGACCATTGACCTGAGCGCGCCCTTGGAATGGAAGAAGGCGACCGGCGACGCCGCGAAGATGCTCGACGAACTTCAGCCGAACATCCTCAAGGCTCACGCTCGCGACCATTTCTCCGCGCTTTTCCTACGTTTTTCGGAGGCGACGGACGCGAAAACGTTCCTCACGTCGCTCGTCCCGCTGATGAAGTCCGCGAAAACGCATCTGACGGAGGTCGACCGCTTCAAGGCCGAGGGCGTGAAGGGATCGCCCTACGTCGGCACCGGCCTGACCGCGGCGGGCTACCGGTTCCTGAAGATCGACGCGCCGCAAGACAAATCCTTCCTCCTCGGCATGCGCGACCAGGAGACCCGAGAGAAGCTGAACGACCCGCCTCGCTCCACGTTCGACGGCGGATACCACCACGACATCCACGCCGTCGTCATCATCGGCGACGGTGCCGACGCTCCGATGACCGCGCGCCGGAACGAGGTTCTCGCGCTGATTCCGCCGACCGTTTCCGTTGTCGCGGAGGAAACCGGACTCGGCCGGGTGAACGCCCATGGCGAAGGGATCGAACATTTCGGGTACGTCGACGGCCGGAGCCAGCCGCTCTTCCTGGTGGAAGACCTCCGCGAGGAAAAGTCCGAGACGGACGGCATCACCACCTGGGACCCGGCCGCTCCGCTGAGCCAGGTACTCGTCCCGGATCACTCGGCCCCCGATCCCGCCGTGCATTTCGGCAGCTACTTCGTTTTCCGCAAACTGGAACAGAATGTGCGGCGATTCAAGCAGGCCGAGGAGGCGTTGGCGGATCAGCTGGGTCTGGTCGGTGACGATCGGGAACGTGCGGGTGCGATGATCGTCGGCCGGTTCGAGGACGGCACACCGCTGACCGCGCAACGGGAAGACGGAGTGGAAAGCCCGGTACCGAACAACTTCGACTACCAGAGTGACGCCGCCGGCGCGAAATGCCCCTTCCAGGCGCATATCCGGAAGACGAACCCGCGGGGCAGCGGCGGCGCCGAGGAGCCGCCGCTGGAGCGCCTGCACCTGATGGCGCGGCGGGGTGTGCCCTACGGCGAACGGGCCGACGACCCGAACGCCGACCTGCCGCCGTCGGCCCGGCCGAGCGGCGGGGTCGGCCTGCTGTTCATGGCGTTCAATTCGGCACTGGGTGACCAGTTCGAGTTCACCCAGTCGGTCTGGGCGAACAACCCGTCGTTCCCGATTCCCGCCGACGGGGTCAAGCCGCCCGGCCTCGATCCGGT
Source organism: Amycolatopsis sp. NPDC039088 (assembly GCF_055598845.1). Lineage (NCBI taxonomy): Bacteria > Bacillati > Actinomycetota > Actinomycetes > Pseudonocardiales > Pseudonocardiaceae > Amycolatopsis > Amycolatopsis sp. NPDC039088. The sequence goes on from NZ_JBVKAE010000032.1 coordinate 90,087, forward strand.
CATCGGCCAGGGGCCGCGCCCGGAATCGGTCTACACCAAGGAATGGGCGGGCACCGAGACGGTGACCGCGGATCCGTTCCCGCAGGCGGTGACGCTGAAGGGTGGCGACTACTTCTTCATGCCGTCACTCGCCTTCCTGCGCGGACTGGGCGGGAAGGGCTGATTTCTCACGCACTGTGGCCGGTTCCGGTCACCGGGCGACTGGATATCCGCTAAACGTCACCGGAACGGACGCAAAGCGGATATCAGTCCGCGGTCGGCGGCACTAGCCTCCGATGCGGGCCGGTTCTGGGCGTACCGGCCACGGGGCGGGCGCCGGTCACACTGGGGGTGGCCGGCGCCCGCTTTCCCCGTTCTCCTCCTTTTCCCGAACCTGCCGCTTCTCCCCGCCCGCACCGCGACGCGTAGTACTTTGTCCGGTGCGGTAAGCGACATCGCGCTTCGGGGAGGGAGCTGGGGATGAATCGGCATGAACGGCTGACGGCCTTATTGGACATGGTGGGAGAGCGGGAAAAAGTCGACGTCGAAGTCTCGGCGGACGAACTCGGTGTCTCCCCCGCGACGATCCGGCGGGACCTCGATCACCTGGCGGGCCGCAATCTCGTGGTCCGCACCCGCGGCGGCGCCGTCGCGAGCAACGTCGCCTACGACCTTCCGTTGCGGCACAAGGCCGCGCGCAACGCGCCGGAGCAGCAACGGATCTCGGCGGCCGCGGCGAGAATGGTCGATCCCGGCATGGTGGTCGGCCTCAACGGCGGCACCACGAGCACCGAGGTGGGCCGCGCGCTCGCCACCCGGCCGGACATGGGTGAGCCGAGTGGCGGCGGCCCGTCGCTCACCGTGGTGACGAACGCGCTCAACATCGCCCACGAACTCGCCGTGCGGCCGAATATCAAGATCGTGGTGACCGGCGGGGTCGCGCGGCAGCAGTCGTTCGATCTGTCCGGCCCGCTGTCGCACCTGTTCCTCGACCAGATCTCGCTGGATCTGGTGTTCCTCGGGGTGGACGCGTTCGACCCGGTGCACGGCGCGCAGGCGCATCACGAGGGCGACGCGAGCACGAACCGGCTGATGGCGGCCCGTGCGCGGCAGGTCGTCGTACTCGCCGACGCCGGGAAACTCGGCGGTCACGCCTTCGCGAAGATCTGCGCGGCCGCCGACGTCGACGTCCTCGTCACCGACGGCCGCGCGGATCCCGAGCGGGTGCACGCCTTCGAGGAGAAAGGCGTGCGAGTCGTCAAGGCTTGACCGATTGGCGAAGCTGAGAAAGACCTGCGAACAGGACCAAACGCGTGAACCCGCCTCGGCCGAAGGCCCCGCTATCGCGGTGGCAGGACGCTTTGCCCGCCATCGTGAGATGGCTGACCAGGCAGCGTCCTGCCGACGTCGATCGCGGACGCGGGTTCACCATCAGGCACTGAGCCGGTCCAACGCCAGAAGGGCCGCGCCGAGCCTGCCCGCCTCGTCGCCGAGTTGCGCGATCCGCAGTTCCGGCATCCGCTGGAACTGCAGGTTCGCGGTGAGCCAGGCACGGACCGGTTCGAGTACGTAGTCGCCCGCGGTGAACAGGCCGCCGCCGAGCACGACGACCTCGGGGGCGAGCAGCGTGACCAGGGTCTTGATGCCGTGACCGAGTCCATCGAGCGCGTCGTTGACGACCGAGATCGCGGCCTCGTCGCCGTGCCGGGCGGCGTCGACGACCTGCTCGGCGCCTTCGGCGGGGCGTCCGGTGTGCTCGCTGTAGCGGCGGGCGATGGCCGACGCCGAGGAGATCGCCTCGAGGCAGCCCGTCGCGCCGCAGCCGCACGACAACCGGTGGCCGACGTCGATGTGCCCGACCTCGCCGCCGAGCCCGCCCGCAGCGTACAGCCTCCCGTCGAGCTGGAGCGCGGCCGCGATCCCTGTGCCGACCGGGATGAAGGCGGCGTCGGCACAGCCTTTGCCCGCGCCGACGCGGAACTCCGCGAGCCCGCCCGCGCGGACGTCGTGCCCGAACGCGAACGGCAGCCCCAGCCTGCTGTCGAGCATTTCGCCGAACGGCACGTTCCGGAAGTCGAGGTTGGCCGAGAACCGCGCCACCCGCTCGACCTCGTCGACGATGCCGGGGATGACCACGCCGACCGCGTCCGGGGTGCCGGTGCCCGCCTGCTTGCCCAGTGTTTCCACGATCCGCGCGACCTGGTCCGCGAGCGCCTCGCCGTCCGCTCCGCGCGCCGTCGGCTCGCGCAAACTGGCCAGATCCTTCAGGTCCGCGTCGTACAAGGCCGCCTTGATGGATGTGCCGCCGACATCGAGTGCCGCCACCGCAGGTGTCATACCCGCGATTGTCACATTGACCGGACGCTTTGCGGAGACCTACGCTCGACCGGCCAGACGACGGTATCCGGAACGCGGTGAGATTCCGCGCGGTCGCGCCACTGTGACCTCGGACCGGCAGGTTCGGGGAAGCCAGACCCGGCGCCGTCGTGTCACCCCTGAAGAGGCCGCGCTAGCCCGAGGAGGTCCCACCGCCATGTCGTCCCCCGCGGTAACCGCAATTCCCGTCCCGATCCGGATCCCCGTCCGCGAGATCCTGCCCTGGGCGGTGCTCGTCATCCTCCTTTCGCTGATCACGCTGTACTTCGTCAGCGCCGAGCAGGGTGCGGTGTCGGTGTTCGCGAACTCGTACGTCCACGAGTTCGTCCACGACGGCCGGCACCTGCTGGCCTTCCCCTGCCACTAGGCGGCACGCGCCCCATGATGAGGACCTTGCTGGTCCGCGGCATGCTCGCGGGCCTGGTCGCTGGTGTCTTGGCGACCCTTTTCGCCTATTTCTTCGGTGAGCCTTCGGTCGATACCGCCATCGGTCTCGAAGGCACCTCCGCGCACTCGCACAGTGCCCCCGGCGCCCACGAGCACGCCGCGCCGGAGGCGGCGGAGGAAGAACTCGTGACCCGTGGTGTGCAGAGCACGGTGGGCCTGCTGACCGGTGTCGGGCTCTACGGCGTCGCCGTCGGCGGGCTGTTCTCGCTGGCGTTCGCCTTCGTCTACGGACGGCTCGGCACACTGCGGCCCCGGGTGACCGCCGCCCTGCTCACCGGCGGCGCCTTCGTGGTCGTGTTCCTGGTGCCGTTCCTGAAGTACCCGGCGAATCCACCGGCCGTCGGGCAGGCGGGCACCATCGGGAGCCGGACCTCGCTGTATTTCGGCTTCGTGGCGCTTTCACTGCTCATCGGCATCCTCGCCGCGGCGTTCGGCCGAAAGCTGGCCGACAAGATCGGCGCCTGGCGTGGCGGTCTGATCGCCTCGGGCGGGTACATCGTGCTGATCGCGGTGGCGGCGGCGTTGTTGCCGTCGATCGACGAGGTCCCCGCCGAGGTCCCCGGGTCCACGCTGTGGACCTTCCGGCTGGCCTCGGTCGGCACGCAGGTGGTGCTGTGGACCGCGCTCGGCCTGGTCTTCGGCGCGCTGGTCGAGAAGGCCCTGGCGCGTAAGGAAGTCACTAGCCCGCAGCCCGGCTGACCGATTCCCGGGACCGCCACTCCGCGACACGTTCGTGGTGCAGGGCCACGATGACGTCGAAGTCCCCGTCGCCGAGCAGAAGGCGGCGGGGTGGCGCGTCGTCGGCCACCAGATCGAGGACGGCCTCGGCGACCCTCACCGGGTCGCCGGGGACACCGTCGGCGTACTTCGCCATCAGCGCCGCGCGCACCGGGTCGTAGGCGGCGTTCATCGGTGACATCCTGAGGCTGGCGCCCATGAAGTCGGTCGCGTAGATCCGCGGCTCGACCAGCGTCACGTGGATGCCGAATCCTTCGACCTCCTGCGCGAGCGCGTCACTGAGGCCTTCGAGGGCGAACTTGCTCGCGTTGTAGAGCCCCATGGTCGGCACCGCCATCAGGCCGCTGACGCTCGACATCTGCAGGATGCGGCCCGCGCCCTGCTTCCGCAGCACCGGGAGCACGGCCTGGGTGACCCACAGCGTGCCGAAGAAGTTCGTCTCCATGATGGCGCGCGCGTCGTCCTCCCCGACCTCTTCGACCGCGCCCATGAGGCCGTGACCGGCGTTGTTGACGACGACGTCGAGCCGGCCGAACGCCTCGGCCGCCTTCTCGACGGTCACGAAGACGGCGGCTCTGTCCGTGACGTCCAGCGGCAGGACGACCAATCCGCCTTCGCTCGCGGCCACCAAGTCGGCCAAGTCCTCCGGGCGGCGGGCGGTGCCGACGACGTTGTCCCCCGCCTTGAGCGCGTGCTCGGTGATGAGGCGACCGAACCCACGGCTTACTCCAGTGATGAACCAGGTGCGCATTTCGTCTCCTTGACTCGGCGAGACGGTCCGTCTCGTCTCGTGGTGCTACGATACCGCCATGGCTGAAAACGTCAAGGCCCCGGATCCGACCCGGCGCAGCGAACGCTCCCGGCAGGCGATCCTGACCGCGACGACCGAACTGCTCGGCGAGGTCGGCTATCCGAAACTGGCGGTCGAGGCGATCGCGGCCCGGGCGGGGGTCGGGAAACAGACGATCTACCGGTGGTGGCCGGACAAGGGCGCACTGGTGCTGGACGCGTACTTGACGCTGGTCCAAGGGACGGGCGAGCTGGGCTTCCCGGACACCGGCGATCTGGAGGCGGATCTGCGCACAGCACTCCGGTCCACTGTGGACCCCTTGGCGGAGAGCGGCTTCGAGGCGTTCTACCGCGCGTTGATGACCGCGATCCAGGGCGACGCGAAACTGTCGGCGGAACTCGACGAGCGGCTGATGAGGCCCTGGCTGGAGGCGACCAAGGCACGATTCCGGGCGGGAGCCGAGGCGGGGCAGATCGACGGCGCCGACATCGACGACGCGGTGGACCTGTACTACGGAGCTGTCTACTACCGGTGGCTGCTGCGGACCGGACCGCTCACCGAGGGGTTCGTCGAGTCGGTGGTCCGGCTGGTGCTGCGCGCGCTGCGGTTCCGCTCAGGCGCCGGGCGGGACGAAGGGCAGGTCGACGTCGACGCCCGTTTCGATCAGACGCAGGAGCCGCGCGGTGCCGACGTGTTCCTCGACGGCGTCGGCGAGCCGGTCCAGCATGCTCTCCCGCAGCGAGCCGAACCCCAGCGCTCCGGGGGCGGGTGACCAGTCCGCCACTTCGCCCAGCCAGGCGCGACGGAAACCGTCGTTCTCGAAGGCACCGTGCCACATCGTGCCCCAGACCGGCCCGCTCCGGTATCCGTCCAAAAAGGACTCGGCGGGCCCGGTCGCCGAGATCACGCCGTGGTGGATTTCGTACGCCTCCACCGGCTGGCCGCGCCATTCACCGGCGGGACGGGCCAGCACCTTGTCGGCACTGAACGAGACCCTGGTCGGCAGCAGCCCGAGGCCGGGAACCGTGCCCGCGCCGGACTCGACGTCGTCCTCGATCTCGGCGGCCAGCATCTGGTAGCCACCGCAGATCCCGAGTACCGGACGGCCCGCACCGGCACGTTTTTCGACCGCGGCGGCGAGCCCGCGGGCCCGCAGCCACGCCAGATCGTCCACGGTGGCACGGGAACCCGGCAGGATCACCACATCGGCGGACAGGACCGTGTCCGGATCCGCGGTCAGCGCGACCGAGACCCCCGGCTCCGCGGCCAAAGCGTCTACATCGGTCGCGTTGGAGGCGCGCGGGAACCGTACGACCGCGACCCGCAGGGCGCCACCGGTGGCGCCCCAGCCCGCCGCGGCCAAGGCGTCCTCGGAGTCGATCCACACCTGGTCGAGCCATGGCAGCACACCGAAGACCTCGCGGCCGGTGAGTTTCTCCAGCGTCTCCAGCCCCGGCCGGAGCAGGCCGACGTCACCGCGGAACTTGTTGACCAGCCAGCCCGAGACCAGCGCCTGGTCTTCGGCGGAGAGGAGCGCGAGGGTTCCGAACATCGCGGCCATGACGCCGCCGCGGTCGATGTCGCCGACGACCACCACCGGCAGGCCGAACCGCCGCGCCAGCCCCATGTTGACGTAGTCGCCCTCGCGCAGGTTGATCTCGGCCGGGCTGCCCGCGCCTTCGCACAGCACGACGTCGAAGCGCCGCCTCAGGGAGGCGAAGGTGTCGAAGGCGATCTCGGCGAGCCCCGCCCGGCCGGTCGCGTACTCCCCCGCTTCCAGCGTGCCGAACGGTTTCCCGAGCGCGACGACATGGCTGCGGCGGTCGCTGCCGGGTTTCAGCAGGACCGGGTTCATCGCGGCCTCGGGTTCGACGCGGGCCGCCCGCGCCTGGAGCCATTGCGCGCGGCCGATCTCGGCGCCGTCCGCGCACACCATCGAGTTGTTCGACATGTTCTGCGACTTGAACGGCGCGACCCGCACCCCGCGTCGGGCGAGCCAGCGGCAGAGCGCGGCGGTGACCAGGCTCTTGCCCGCGTCCGACGTCGTACCCGCGACGAGCAGGCCGCTCACCGCGTGACCGCCACCGCGACGGCCAGCGCGGCGAGACCGACCGCTCTCGACAGCCGGACCGCGCGGCGCACGTCCACCGGTTCCGGCTCGCGGCCGTCACCGAGGAGGCCGCGCCGCTCGCTGCGGCCGCCGTAGCTGTTCGTCCCGCCGAGCCGGACCCCGAGCGCGCCGGCGAAAGCGGCCTCGACCTGGCCTGCGTTGGGACTCGGGTGGTGCTTCCCGTCGCGGCGCCAGGTCCGGAACGCGGGTTTGGCGAAGCCACCGGCCAGTGGCGCCGACCCCACGGTCAGCACCGCGCCGACGCGGGACGGGACCAGGTTGGCCAGATCGTCCGCGCGCGCCGAGGCCCAGCCGAAGTTCGCGTACTTCGGCGAGCGGTAGCCGACCATCGCGTCCAGGGTGTTGAGCGCGCGGTACCCCACCAGCCCGGGGATTCCGGCGACCGCTCCCCACAGCAGTGGCGCGACGACGGCGTCCGAGGTGTTCTCGGCGATGGACTCGGTGGTCGCGCGCGCGAGCTGCTCGGTGTCGAGCCCGGTGGCGTCGCGGGCGCACAGGTGCGACAGCCGCTGCCTCGCGCCGGGCAGATCGCCGTCGTCGAGCAGCCGGGCCATCCGCGTGCCCTCCGCCGCGAGCCCGCGTCCGCCCAGAACCACCCAGGTGGACGCCGCGGTGAGCGCGAACCGCGCGAACGGCCGCTTCTTGGTCAGCAACTGCGCGGCGACCCCCAATCCGGTGACGGTCCCCGCGCAGGCGGCGGTGTACGCGGCACCCCGAACCTTCGAATCCGCCCAAACCCGCTGTTCAAGGGCTTGCGCGGCGCGGCCGAAGCCGGCGACCGGATGCCATCGTCGTGGATCTCCGAAGACGGCGTCGGCGACGTAACCGGTAACGAGTCCGGCTGCGGTGGCGGCTTGTCGGAGTGGCACGTGGCGAACCGTAGCGCGTGCACGAGAATGCGGGGTATGACCAAGCTGACGCATCGCCTCGCGGGGGTTCTGGAGACTCTCGCGCGGGCACTTCGCCGCTATTCGCGCGACGACGGCAAGGTGCTGATACTGGGCGGCGTCCGCTCCGGGAAGTCGCATCACGCCGAGCGGCTCGCGTCCCGCCACCCGCACCTGACCTACCTCGCGCCCGGACTGCCGCCGAGCGCCGAGGATCCCGAATGGGCCGCTCGCGTGGCCGCGCATCGCGCGCGGCGGCCGAGCACCTGGAAGACGGTCGAGACCACCGATCTGGCCACGGTGCTGCGCACGGCGACGCATCCGCTGCTCATCGACTGCCTCGGCACCTGGATCAGCCGTGTTCTCGATGAGGTCGGCGCCTGGGAGCAGCGCGCGGGCTGGGAACGGCGGCTCGACGAGCGGCTCGAGGACTTCCTGGCGGCGTGGGCGCAGGCCGGCGTGCCGGTGATCGCGGTCAGCAACGAGGTCGGCAGCGGTGTGGTGCCCGCGACGGTGTCGGGACGTGTGTTCCGTGATGTGCTTGGCGCGCTGAACAACCGGGTGTCCGCCCTTTCCGATCGGACCGTGCTGGTCGTCGCCGGGCGGACGCTCGACCTGCCTTAGGGAGCCGCTATGCGTTTCGCCATCGCCACCCCCGACGCCGCCGCCGAAGCCGCCGCGCGCACCAGACTGGACGGCCTGGTCAAGCCGCTGGGTTCGCTGGGACGGCTCGAAGACCTCGCCGCGTGGCTCAGCGCCGCGCACGGCGTCGTCCCGCCGCGGCCGCTGGACGACGTCCGGGTGGTCGTGTTCGCCGGGGACCACGGGGTTTCCGGTATGTCGGCGTATCCGCGCGAGGTCACCGCGGCGATGGTCCGGGTGTTCCTCGCCGGGAAGAGCGGCGTCGGCGTGCTGGCCGAACTGGCCGGGGCGAAGGTGCGGGCGCTGGACATCGCGGTGGACTGGGACGGCGGGGACGTGCCCGCCGAGGTCACCGCGCACAAGGTGCGGCGGGGTTCCGGCTCGATCGACGTCGAGGACGCCCTTTCCGAAGGTGAGGCGCGCACGGCGTTCGAACACGGCCTCGCGATCGCGGACGAGGAGATCGACGGCGGCGCGGATCTGCTCATCCCCGGCGACATGGGGATCGGCAACACGACGGTCTGCGCGGCCGTGGTCGCTTCGGTACTCGGCCTGGCCGCGGAAGAAGTCGTCGGCACGGGGACGGGCATCGACGAGGACGGGCGGGCGCGGAAGGTCGCGGTCGTCGAAGCCGCGTTGGCGCGGGCCGGGGCGATGAAGGACCCCTTCGCGGTGTTGACCGCGCTCGGCAGCGCCTGTCTCGCCGCGACGGCGGGCTTCCTCGTACAGGCCGCGGTCCGCGGCGTCCCGGTGCTGCTCGACGGTGTCTTCTCCGGCGCGGCCGCGCTCGTGGCCAGGGAGATGGCGCCGGGTGCGGAGCAGTGGTGGCTGGCGGGACATCGTTCCACCGAGCCCTCGCAAGCGTTTGCGTTGAAGGCGCTCGGCCTGGAACCGATCCTCGACCTCGGGCTGCGGCTCGGTGAGGGCAGCGGCGCGGTGCAGGCGGTGCCGACGCTGAGGGCGGCGCGGGCGATCCTCGCGGAGATGGGCCTGCTGGCGGATCTCGCTTGATCGGCGACGCGCTGAAGATGGCTGTCGGCACCCTGACCACGGTCCGGGTGCCCGCGCCGGGGGTGATCGACCGGCGGGTGGCCGGGGGCGCGATGCTCCTCGGCCCACTGGCCGCCCTGCCGCTCGCGGCCGTCGCCGCCGTGCTCGTCTACTTGGGTGAACTCGTCGGCCTGCCCGCCTTCGCGTCGGCGGCACTCGCGTTGGGTGCGGTGGCGCTGGGCAGTCGCGGGCTTCATCTGGACGGCCTCGCCGACACGGCTGACGGGCTCGGCGCCTCCTACGACCGCGCGCGGGCGCTGGAGGTCATGCGCCGCGGGGACTCCGGGCCGACCGGGATCGCGACGCTCGTGCTGGTCCTGCTCGTGCAGGTCGGCGCGCTGTCCGGGGCGATCACGGCCGGGCACGGGATAGCGGCGGCCGCGATCGCGGTCGTCGCCGGACGCGGCGTGCTTTCCCTGTGCTGCGCGCGGGGTGTCCCCTCCGCGCGGCCTGAGGGTTTGGGCGCGACCGTCGCCGGTTCGGTGCCGGTGTGGGCGGCCGCGGCGGTGTTCGTCGTGCTCGCGGGTTCGGCGGCGCTGGTGCTTCCTTGGTGGCAAGGCTTGGTCGCGGTGGTGGTCGGCTATCTGGCCGCGTCGGCGTTGCTGGCGCGGTGCGTTCAGCGGCTGGGCGGAGTCACCGGAGACGTGCTCGGGGGCTGTGTCGAGGTCGCCGTCGCGGGGGTCTTGCTGGCTTCGTCGTTCTGACGGAGGCAACTTTCCGGGCCGTTCGCGCGTGGACGCGGTGAACGGGAGGTCCGATGCGCACTGTCTGGCTTGTTTCGGCCGCGCTCGCCGCGCTGGCGGTGGTGGCCGCCCTGACCGGTTCCCCACGCTCCGAGGGCGTCCCGTCGGCTCCCCCGGTCGCGGTCTTCCCGCCGACGAAGTCGCTCCCGTTCGCGCTGTACACCCATTGCGGCATCGACGAAGCGCTCGTCGACGGCGTCTACTTCGAGGCCGACCGGCCGCTGATCGGCGAGGCGTTCAGTGCCCCGCCCGGCTGGGACAATCCGTACCAACGCGGCACGATCAACTTGCCGAGCACGGGCCGCGCGGTGTTCCGGGACCACCTCGGCCATGAGGTCACCTTTCACGCTCGTCCGGGCGCGAACGCGTTCAAGCGGATTTGCGACTGACGTCGTCCATCGCCAGCTTTTCGTCGATTTCCGGAAGCCAGAAGCACAGTTCGAGGGTCTTCATCCCAGCCCAGAGCCCGAGTTTGCGGCCCTGCGAAACCAGCGTGAGCGCCGCGAGCATGAGCAGCACCGCCATTCCGGCGGCGATGAACGGGTGCTTGCCGGTGAAGATCTCGACGATCGCCGCGACCGCCCCGAACAGCAGCGGCGGCGCACAGTTGCGCACCATGAGTCCGGACGCGCGCAACCGGGTGACATCGACCGCGACGTCCTTGTCGTGCAGTTGCAGCGCGCACAGCAGGAGATGCGGGCTCTCGTTCAGATACGGGCGGTCCTTGGCCGACGGCATCCGGCGGAGGAACTCCTCGGCGGGGATTCGCTGCCGCCTGCGCGGCACGATCCGTTCCATGGCGTCACCGAGCGGATAGGCCAGATAGCCCAACAGGAAGCTCAGCACCACGATCACCACGACCAGCACCACGGTGGGCACCCCGCCGATACTCGCCGCGGTGAGGAGGTGGAGCTTTGTCCCGAGGTAACCGAAGAACGCGACGTACAGCGCGCCGGGGATGGTGTAGGCGAAGAGATCGAAGACGCCGATCGCGAAGTTCACCGGCTCATCCAACCATCTTTGGCCGGCGGGTGGTCGTGAGTGGCGATTCGGGTTCTATTGATCCGTAAGGCAAATGTGGCGTGGTCAGTCTGCGGCGTAGCGGACTTCTTCCTTGCCGAAGAAGGCTTTCACGTGGTCGGGTTGGT
>NZ_JBVKAE010000033.1:0-100671 GCF_055598845.1 Amycolatopsis sp. NPDC039088
ACTTCTTCTTGCCCATAGTCTCCATGATGAGGGACATCCTTCCGGAGGCACACAGCCTCCTGATCTTGGATGTCCGTCAAAACGGGTCACGCCCATCGCCGCTGTGGGTTTGGCGGTGGTCGTCGACGGCGACCGCCAGCGTCAGCAGTGAGTGCCGTAGGGCCTCCACGACGGCGTCGCGGTGAAGGTGGCGCACTCGGTCGGCGGCTAGAGCGAGGTGTTGGTGCAGGACGGTGTTGAAGAGACTGGCGCGTTCACGCCAGGCGGTGAACTCGCGATATTGGCTGACGTGCTCGACAGCGGTCATGAGCCCGGCGGCGCGTTGCTTATCGGCGAGTTTGATCTTGTCGCGGCGGAGTGTGGCTGCGTGGCTCGCGTTGGCTTCGATGGTTTTGAGTACGCGGTAGGTCTGCGTGACGCGGTCGTCGGCGAGCAGGGCTTCCCATCTGCCGTGGTGTGACCGGGTGAGGGCTTCGCGGATGTAGTGCTCGGCGGCGTCGTCGTCCGTCGGGTCGTACGGGAGCGGGTTCGGCACAGTGGTCTCTCATGGGGTGTGCGGTTCACGGTGGCATTCGGCGCAGAGCTGCGCGTCTGGTGGCAGGGGTGCGTCGACGAGGCCGATGTGTCCGCATCGGGTCAGGACCGCGGTGTACTCGCCGGCTCGAATCGGCATCGGGTTCTCACCGACCTGGTGCAGCTCATACCGGGCGGTGAAGCCGACGCACTGTTGGCCTGGAGCGGCTGCTGCGAGGAGCTGCCTCGCGCCCAGCTCGAACGGCAGGTCGAGGTCGAGGTGCGGCCGGGTCAGCGCGTCCATGCCGAGCTGTGGTTCACGGTGCCGGGGGTGCGGGTGCAGCGGGTGCACGGTCGCCAGTACGGCTGTTCCGCCTCCCGAGGGATGGCGGTCCACGGCCGCAGTGGCAGCCTCGGGTGGTGTCCGGCTTCTGCGTCCAAGGGGACGGATCTGGACGCCGTCCGCGACCAGGAAGGCGAGCACGGTCCAAACAGTCATGCCGTAGAGGCCCGCGAGCTCTCGCAGGGTGGCGCCAGCCTGGTAGCGGACGCACAGCCCCAGCGGCGGGTGTGTGTGTCGGCGACGTCGTGGCGATGCGGTGGACCGGTAACTCGTCATCGGCCTTGGCTGACTGGTGTTGTTCTGGCTGAGACGTTCATCGGCGTCGGTGTCCGGGAAGATGAGGTGTGCCGCCTCCACGCGTGAGGAGGCGGCACACCGGGATCGGTTGTCAGGCGGGGTTGCCGGTGCGTGCGACGTGGTAGATCCAGTCCCGCAGCTCCGGGTCACTGGTGAAGACGTCGGGCTGGGTTCCACAGAACCTGGGGTCGGCTGACCGGCTGGCGGTCCCGACGAGCTGGGGTATGCCGTCGATGGTGGCCAGCGCGGGTGTCCCGGAGTCTCCGTAGCAGCTGCCGTCGGTGCCGGAGGGGTTATCGCCGCAGAATTCGGCGCTGGACAGGAACGCTGTCGCGCAGCGCGACGGCGCGGTGACACGGGTGTCGAGCTGCTGCAGATGCCTCGGCAGACCGGAACGGGTGCTGTCAGGCTCGGTCACGCCCCAGCCGTATACGGAGATCTTGTCGCCACGCCGGGCAGCGTCGCGGGCGAGCTGGACGGTCGGCTGCTGTAGCAGGTGGTCGAGCTTGAGCATCGCGGCGTCGAAGACCTTCTTCTTCGGCGCGCCTTCGCCCCATTTCCAGCCGGGATGGATCACGATCTTGCTCACCGACGCGGTCTCTCCACCGGCGAGCCGGTCGAGGCTGCCGACCCGGACGTGGAATTTCTTGTCCGCGGTCGGGATCGGCGCCGAGCCGGAGTTGAACCACTGGATGGCTGTCGCTCGGGCTGCCGCCTCGGTGGGCGGATCCATGACGCAGTGCGCGGCGGTGAATACCCAGCCGCGGAACACCAGGCTGCCGCCGCAAGTGTGGTAATCGACGTATTGCTCACCGTGCTCGGGTGCGTCGTACTGCAGCGAGGTGATCCCCGGCGGCGCGGTCACAGCCGGATGGCCTCCGATCAGCATCGGCTCGATCGACGGCGGAGCTGTGTCGGCAACAGCCGAAACCTTCGGAGCGATAAGCGCGGCCGTGATGCTTGCCATCGCGGCGGCGGCAAGCAACAAGGTATTTCTATTCACCAGAAAGCTTCCTGTCTGAAATTGAGGTCATAAGGTTCCACAATGTATTTCCGGTCAGCTTGTGTGGGAGGTCCGCGTGCCCGCTGATCGCCAGTGGAGATCACCAAACGACACCGCTTCCAGTTTGGGTGTCTTCGATAGTGACGAGGTGGAGACATCCGGACGGTGTCATGGCTAGGCATTGGCTTTCGCCGCGGCCGAAGAGGGCGTCGCCACGGCTCGTCGGGGCTGGTGGTATTCCGCGATGGCCTGGAGGAGGTCGGCAGGCTCGGGAAGTGCCAGTCTCTCGTCCGGCGGGTTTTTCCATGTCACCGAGGCAGACGGGGAAGTTAAGGTCGGCGGCAACGGCACCCATCTCGCGCCTGCCCTCCACCGGCATCCTTCAGGTAGCGCTTCGTGTGAGCGGGGATTCGTGCCCGAGGTTAGGATGATGCGCTGTCCTCGGGGAAGTGCGACGACCGGATAGGACCGCATGATCTCCGGGATGGTGGCGGTGATGCGGTCGAGGGTGCTGGCAGGAAGTTCGAGTGCATCGACTCCATGGCCGCAGACGAGCAGTGCGCCGTAGGGCACCGTCGACCAGCACGAGTCGACGGCTGCGGGCGTCCACAATGGTCGCCTCCACCAGGTAGGCAGCACGGGTTGAAGACACGCGGCCCCTGGGAATCCCAGCCATTTACAGGCGGCACCATCAGCAGCAGCCGGGGAGGCTGGGTCGGGGAAGGTTGCGGGGGTGACGGGCCAGCCGCGCCTGACGGCGAGGCGTGCGGCCCTCCATACTGGTGAGTTGTCGTTCTTGTTCCGCATTCGTATTCCTAGCTCAGTATCAGGATGGCGAGGGTGGCGATGAGGACTACGACGAGCAGTGCAGCGACAGCGTGAGTCGCCATCCTGTGCCCGGCTCGCCGGACGACAGCGTCTCCGTATCCCGCACGGCGGGCAGTCGCGACGCAGCGCGGGCATAGGCGCATGTGCCGAAAGCTTTCGAGATGTCGTTCGTGGCACTCGAATCCACACAACGCCTTCGTGATGCCGGCGAGTTCGTCCCGGCGCCAAGCGTGCCCGCTCGCTGTCGGCGCATACGAGGGGACTAGCCATCGGAGTGTCACGAGAGTTCCTTGTAGGAGCTCGCCTTCGTCTGGGGGCGGCGTCCCGACATGGCGTGAAAGATGGTCGGGGACGCCACCGAGGCGGGCCTGAGGATGGCAAGCCCGCCAGTCATAAGGGGCTCACAGGGCATCTCCGGTGACCATCGTTCTGAGAATGGCTTCGAGGTCAAGTACGGGGATTTCGCATAGCTCGGCGAGGCTGAGGAAAGCCTGGCCCTCCAGCAGGAACGTCGTGACGGGCTTCTCCTGGTTGAGCAGGGTCGTGGCCCAGCGCCGGAGAGGCTCCAGCTCGGGTCGTTCGTCGTCGGCGACCTTCCGCAGGTCCAGGTGGACCCGTACTGGAGTGTCCACGAACACCTGACGCTGGACTCTCTCGATGAGATCAGCTGGGCGCTCGTCCATCGCGAGGCACAACTCGAAGAGACGCGTCACGGAAGTCTGTCGTGTGCCCAGCTCGTACGTCGCGAGAGTCTGCAACGACACGTCGGACTTTAGTCGCTCCAGAAGGACCTTCCGGGTCCACCTGCGACGTTTCCTCAGTGCTCGTAGCTCGCGCCCGAGAACCTTCTGAACGTCGCCCGCGGTTGCACTGGGAGGGACAAGCGACGCCTCGTGGTCGCTGTCGGCCTTCTGGAGGAGCCCGTGGAACTCTAGTGCACTTGTGATCGCGATCGGTCGGTGCCCGAGGGCTTCCGCGATCTCGTTCACCGTTTTCTGGTTGTGGCAGAACAGATCCCGAAGCTGCCGCTTCCCGTTGCTGTTCAGCAGAGGTCGCTTCGGCAGGCCGAAGACGAAGACATGTCGATACAGGCTCGTGCTGCCTATCTCGAACTTCGTCTTGATCTCGTCGATCGTGGTATCCAGGTTGAACCACGCTTCGGAAAATGCCACCTGGAAGCTGTCGACCGCTGGCCCCGTGGTGGGCACATCGTTGCAAATTTCTGGTTGCCTTGTCATCGGCCACCTCGGTCTCGGCTCTGGTCATTCAGTACCCACAGTGCATCCAGCGCCTCACGTACCTCGGCGTAGCTGACGTCGGCTTCGCTCGCGATCTCCGCGATTTCCTTACCCTGCAATCGCTGATTCGCCCACTCCAGATGACGACTGTCCTGAGTAGACAGCCTTCGGTTCTTCCTAGATGAACTCACGATGACCCTGCTGTCGGTCGGACCCGATGAAGCTGGGCCCGGGTAGGTGAATGGGCGTTCCTTGGCACTCTTGCGTTGCAACGCTTCCGCGTCCGGTGGACCGTCCTTGTCTTCGATCGGCCACTGCTGGTTGGCGATCCATTTATGCAAGCTGCGCGCGCGAAGTGGCGGGAACAAGTAGCTCTCGTCCGGTTCCAGTGTTCTCCCGACGGGCCAGAAGACCACGGTCCGCTCCGCTGGCCGGGAGAACCAGTCCATTGACCCCAGCCCCCAGTGCCATGATCTAGACCGGCTCCAGCTCGCACCTGGTCGCAGCAGCGGCCAACTGCTCAAATACCTTTACTCCGCAGTCTCCGAACACCAGGCAGTTCGACAACTCGATCGGGATCCGGGTCGCTGCCTGCTTCTCTACGGTCCCTAGGAGTTGATCCAGCGATCGGAGCTGGCGCATGGTGCACCTGAACGACACGCTCAGGTGGTCCCGGCATCCGCCGGGTACTCCGCACGTGACCATTCTGAGGTGCAGCCCGCTCGGCGTGCGCGTGAAATGACATTCAAGATTGGCCACAAGGGCCGTTCCCAATGTGGCCGCCTCCCTGTGCTCCAAGAGACCTTGAAGGCCGGGCGGGAAATCGAAGCTTTGAGAATTGGCGTGCGAAGAGTGACGTAACCTCCAGCCGCGAAAGCTCATATAGACATCATTGACAGGTCCGAACTCATTCCACGGCAAATCCTCGATGTACTGCTTCATTGCATCTCCCGTATGGAATCTATGCTGCAGGTAACAGCCCGACTCATCGGCTCTTGCCGCGTCGCAAGGCGTTCCCTGCCTTGAGCGGAGCAAGCATGTATTAAGGCAGGCACTCCAGCAGTGGTCGTTATATTTTGCTTTCTCGTGAATACTTCTCGATGAGTGAGGTCAGACTTTCGTAAACGTCACACAGTTACAGGCGTCCTTGACGAGCGATCTGGCTGCACGTTAAACCGAATCGACTCCGTACTAACGCTGTCAACACTGCTCGCTTCACGCTGCAAAGGCGCTCTTGTTATTTCACGTTCTCGATCCAGTTTTGCCTGTTCATTCACGCTGCGGAGCACGATTCGCAGTCGTGTAATATCGCGGTATACCAGGTTTAGTTTGAGTGAGTATTTCTCTGAAATGCTGCGCACCGACAGATTTCTCACTTCATAGTCATGCCTCAATTCCGTGTCGGTGTATGGTCTCGGAGTGCGCCTTGGTCCTTGGGTGCGCATCTGGACATCGGACTCATTGATGACATTGGCGACCCAAGTTGAAGACACCTTGTATTTCGCTGCGATCATGTGCGTGCTCATTTCAACGTTCTCGTCGTACTCGGCCACAATTCGACGAAGCATCAACGGTCCGTAGACATGGTGCCTACGAATCTCGCTCATCGGAAGATGCGCTAAGGCCCAGTCGAGACTAAGGTTCGGCACGTCAGATGTCATGCGCGTTCTCCGCGTGGTTTTGGTTGCCCCGCCCGCCACTTGGCGACTCAAGCAAACGGGCGGGGCGCTGTCTCGGCCGCTCGGGGGGCCTGGCGACCGAGCCAGGTCAGGTGCATTTACTGCGGGCAGTGCGCCTAAGTGTTCTTGTCCTTTATAGCCAGTTGTTCAGCCAGGGTCAGTAAGCGGATAACCATTTGACGATAAAGACTTGTCAGATGCGGGATCGAGGTCCGATGCCCATCGTTCTCAATGAAGTCCAGCCAATGCGAAAGCCAAGCATCAGCTTCGCGAAGCATCTTATTAACCGGCGATCGACGCCGCGTCAAACGGATGGCATCTCGAACGGAACCCTGTATCGAGACCAGCTTGTCGCGTCCCTCCATCGTGCCCGCGCACCTCGGATGAGGTAGCTCGTTAAGCTCACGGCAAGCGGCTCCGATCGCAACCATCTGCCTGGCTTGACGACGACGCCAGTACCTCATCATGGGGTCCACAACCGCGGAGCAGTTCCCCGAACAAGCTTCGGAGCAAGTGGGTCACTCGGTGCGGGCAGCGCAGAAAGTTCACCAAGAACGTAGCTTACGGAGCCTTCCTTCTCCCAGAGCAAACCGCCGCCAGCGCGTTCGCACCGCATGGCCCCGCAGTCGTTCCGGCTCTTGAACCGAACTGCGTCGATAATGCCATCGGAAAGCCAGATGAAGATTCCCTTCACCCGGTCGAGACGTCCTTCGTCATCGAATCCAGGAGTGAAGATCCAGCCTCGCGACACAAGGGCCGATAACTGGTCGAAGTCAGGCGTTACCCAAAGAAAGGCAAGAGGAGACTCGGGTGCAGTCGTCATCGGCGATCACGTCCACGACCATGCTGCGCGGCGCGACGGGCAACCGGAACGATTCGGCTAGGCGCCCTTGTGATCATCGCCGCCGAGGGACCGCCGGCATCATCGCGAGGTAGACGTTCGCTGGAAGGGGCAAGCACGTGAGGCGGCACAAGGGGCCGCCTGAAGAAGTATCGCTGCTGTAGCCAGCTCCATAAGGTGCTGAGCAGTGGCAGCACGGCGGCGGCCAGCATGACCGCAAGAACGACGGTAGGCGCTTGAAGATCAACCACCTACCTACCGTGCTGCCACTCAACTTAAATAATTTAACACGGTGTTAAGGTCGCCCGATCGGGCTAAACGGGCAGTCCGGAGCGATAGGCCATCGCCCGAAGTTCCCGCCCTACGGCGTCCTTCTTTGCCCGCGCAACCAGTTCTCCAAGCGTTTGCCTGGCGAAGCCGTTCCTGTGAACGCGAGCAGGAGCGATCTTCTCGGCTTCACGTAGTGCAGTGACTGCACGTGGCCGCTGCCGAGGAAGCTTCGCTAGGGCCCTGCCATAGTTGACCCAATAGTTCGCCCGTCGAAAGTCGGATGGAAGCTGTGCAGGATCGATCTTCCGTGCGATATCCGCAGTGCCGACGTGGTCACCCGCTTCGAGCGAGACCGACATTTTCCACAGGCCTACGTTCGCCGAATTGAACCCGAACCACGGGTCAGGCATCGAAAGTTGCCCCGCCAATTCCGCCGCTTCTTCGAGCGATGCTGAGCGGGTGCTGTCATCCCGCTTCGCAGCAGCTAACAGGGAAGTGGCCAAATCGATCATGCCGGTGGCCACAATGGCCTCATGTGAACCAGTGCCTGCATTGGCGGCTGCGAGCGCCTTTTCGGCCGTCTTGTACGCGCCTGATTCAATCAGGCCATGAACTGATCCAAAGGTGGCGAGCGCCGTCCATACGGGTTCATCGAGGCGCTCGGCAACCTGCTGTCCAAACGAAGCTGCCACCCAGGAAAGATCTGGCGAGGCTCCTGCGATCGGGAGCCAAGCCTGAGTTCCCTGAAGGTGCAGGGAAACCGCGATGCGCATTACCTCGCGTTCGTTGCGGTTAGCTTTGAGCGTGGTATGAACATCGCGAATTAATGGGGCAAGGTGCTGGCCCATAAAATCGTAATTGCATTCGTGCTTAGCTTTGATCATTTCGTCTACCCGCTGTTGCAGAACTTCTGCGGGGACAATTGCGCCCTCAGGCTCGTCAACGCCTACTGCCATAAGTGCCCTGCGAACATCCGCTAGGCGCCTATCTTGAGGCATGGCGCCTTCTGGTGCGACTAGTTCTGCCGCTATTTCTGAGGGAGCCACCTCGAGGGCGTCTGCGAGGGCGACGATCAGAGAGCGTCGATCAATCGTGCGTATACCCCGCTCGATCATCGAGAGGTATGCGGCCGTGATGCCTGCGCGTCCAGCGACGACTTCCAGCGAGAGTCCTCGGTCGGCCCGAGTCTTCCGCAGCGTTCTTCCGATGCTTGGTGTAGTCATGACCGCTACTCTCCGTAATGCGGCGTGTGCAATACCTGTAATTCCACGGTACACGGCTGCCTGGTTCGACACAGGGTGCCGGGGTTTTGCCTGGTCAACGTAGGTAGTCGGAATGCGTTGATCGTGGCCGACTGCGCTTTTCGTATTGCCCGCCAGCTGTTCACACGCGGTGATCGTCTGGCTACGTTCGATTGGGTTCGAGGTTCCTTCCCCGAGTGTGTATTGGAGGTCCGAGGTGCCTGCAACTGTTGGTGTCCCGGTGGCGGAGGTAGTCGATTCGGTCGAGGTGCTGGAGGTGGGTGAGCTGGCGGCGTTGGTGGGCGAGCCGGTGCCGGTCCGGTGTGGTCTGGATCGGATGACGCCTCGGCGTCTGGAGGAGTTCTTGACGCCGGTCGCGCTGACCGCGCACCTGTAGGGCTGCTGGACCGCGAGCTGGGAGGCGTACTTCTTGATGACCACTGATGATTGGGGACGTGTCAGCATGCAGTTCACTGCTGGCTCGCGGTCCCTCAAGGCACCGGGTGAGTTGTCGTTGGCGGACATGCTGCTGGCGAATGGGATGCCGCCGGGGCTGTTCCAAGCCTATGTGGCCGATGGGGCGGGCGAGCTTCAGGCTGTACCGATGACTTCGGTCTTGGCAGAGGTGCCGGCGGATCGCGAGATCGTTCTGCGGTGTATCCGGAACACCGATATCACCACGCTCCGGGCACCGGCGGTTGACCTCGTGGCGCGGGACGATAGGCCGGTGGCGGCGGTGCCGGATCTCGACGTGGGCGCTCACGATCCGGTCGCGCGGGTCCATCTGGTCGATGAGCACACGTTGCGGGAGATGGTGGCGGTCCGGATCGGGCATTTTCTGAGTCAGTACGACGTCGGGGGCACGATCCTGGCGGGTATTTCCGGCGGCGGGGACAGCAACACCCTGGTCAAGGGGCTCAAGAAGGCCGGTCGCGACGTCGTCTGCTTCACGCTGGCGATGGAGCCTTTGTGGCCGGAGTCCGCAGTCGATCGTGCTCGTGAGCTGTGCGAGGACGCCGGGTTCGAGCATGTGGTGCTCTACGCCCAGGACATGGCCGACTTGCTCGGCATGACGAAAGGCCCGGAAGATCTGTGGGACCGGTTCCGGCGGGACTTCGGGCCGGACGTGGTCCACTTCTTTGGCACGTTCTTCGTGAACCTGGTTGGTCGCCGGATGTGCGAGGACCGGGAGATCCGCAACCTCGCGGTCGGCTACAACCGCGAGGACCTGACGGCCGAGCTGCTGTTCTGCCTGCTCAACGGCAGGCCGCCGCTGACGTACCCGGTCCGGCGGATGGGTGGTGTGCGCTGCCTGTTCCCGCTGTGGGAGTTCCCGAAGCACCTGCTCGACGCCTGCTATCCGCGCTACAGCGCGAGCAACTACAAGGAGCGGGTGGACTCCACGACGCCGCAGCGGTCGGCGATCTACGTCCTGGCGCACGCCCTGGATGCCCTGTACCCGCAGCTGTCGTTGTCGCTGCTCAAGGGCGTCTCCAAGCTCATGAACGAGACCGACGGCTGGGAGCGGCTGACGTCGATCGAGGGCACACCGCTGATGCGGACCGGCATGAGCGACCTGGACGGCGAGCGTCCAGTCCTTGACCTGCTGCGCGAATACTTCGCCGACTGGCGAGAGGCTGCCTGACCGGGCGCGGGAAACCGGCCCCCAGGGCGTGGACGCGTGCCCCTCGCGTGACCACGTCCCTGGGGGCCGGTCCCGTCACCGGGTCGGGTGTTCGGCCAGAATGGCCACCCAACCCACCAACGCACGAGGGACGGTTCATGGCGAAGGTCGAGCCACCATCAGGAACACGTGATTTCGTCGGCGACGAGGTTCGCCGACGCAAGGCCGCGTTCGACACGGTGAGCACGATCTTCGAGCATCATGGATTTGAGCCGCTGACGACACCGGTGTTCGAGCGCCTGGAAGTCTTCGCCGGGAAGCTCGGCGAAGAAGCCTCCTCACTGATCTTCAAGATCTTGAAGCGGGGCGCGAAAGCGGCGAGCGGCGAGGCGGACTTCGCGCTGCGCTACGACCACACCGTCCCGGCCGTCCGCGCGGTGGTCACCCACGGAAGCCGCCTGCCGATGCCGTTCAAGCGGTACGTCATCGATAACGTCTGGCGCGCGGACCGGGCGGCCCGCGGTCGGTTCCGCGAGTTCGTCCAATGCGACATCGACATCTTCGGCTCCGCGTCTCCCTTGGCGGATGCCGAGATCGTGTGGGCGATCAACGCCGGACTCGAGGCGCTCGGCGTCCAGGACTTCACGTTCCAGCTCAACTCCCGGCTGGCCCTGGCCGGGCTGCTGGAGGCTTACGGAATCCCCGACGAGCAGGGCACGCGTGTGCTCGGCTCACTGGACAAGCTGGACAAAGCCACGCCGGAAGCCGTGGTCGCCGAGCTGGTCGACCGGGGCCTGTCCACGGCCGTCGCCGAGGGCCTGGTCGCCGACGTGATCGCCCCCGACGGCGAGCAGGTCCGGGCACGGCTGGCCACGACCGAACGCGGCCGGGCTGGTCTAGCCGATGTGGACCGCCTGCTCGCCCTCACCGCCGACCTACCGGCAGGCCGGGTCCGGTTCACCCCGCGCATGGTGCGCGGGCTGGACTACTACACCGGCCCCATCTGGGAAGTCAGCGCGGAAGGGTTCCCCGGCTCGATCGCCTCCGGCGGTCGCTACGACCAGCTGGTCGCCAAGCTCGGCGGACCTGACATGCCCGCCTGCGGCGGCTCAATCGGCCTGGAACGCATTCTCGCGATCCAGGAAGCCGAAGCGCCGGCCGAACGTGGACTCGACGTCGCCGTGACCGTGCTCGGCGCGGAAGAGGAGATCGTGCGCCTCGCCGGACAGCTGCGCGCCCGCGGGCTCCGGACGGGTGTCTACCTGGGCTCGTCGGGAAAGCTGGCGAAGCAGATGAAATGGGCCAACGACCAGAAAGCCCGCTGGGTCCTGCTCTACGGGCCGGACGAACAGGACAGTGGCGCCGTGACCGTGCGGGACATGGTGTCCGGCGAACAGGCGCAGATCCGCTTCGTCGACGTTCCTGCTGCACTAGCACAGCGAGCATCCGCGGAACCGTAAGCGGCCCCACGGATGAAGGGGCCCCGGCGTCATACCCCGACGCCGGGGCCCCTTCATCCGTGGACCTGCTAATACACCCTTGGTGTACTAGCTCGTCTTCGGCGGGCGGAGTTTCCCGCTGGCTACGCCTTCTGCAAACGCATCCCACTCACCGTGATCAAAGACCAGCACGAAGCCATTCGGGTTGCGGCTGTCGCGTAGCCCGACCGCGTCGCTGGTGAAGGAGACTTCGACGCACTGGTTGTCGGGCGGATTGCTCAGCGGGGATTTCTCCCACTTCGTGAAGGTGGTGTTGAGGTGATCCTTGTGCGTGTTCTGGATCTTCATCTACTCGCTCGTGCCCCTTCTGTTCTCGAGGTGTAGCTCGGCTACAACGACGAGGCGAGGTCGAGCAAGGTTCGGCGGGTCTGCTCGGGCCCGCTGGCTGCCGCCTTCTGGTAGTCCCACAGCTTGAGGTACTGCGCCGTGCGCTTGCTGTTCTCGATGTACTCGCCGCCGTCGTGGTG
Source organism: Amycolatopsis sp. NPDC039088 (assembly GCF_055598845.1). Lineage (NCBI taxonomy): Bacteria > Bacillati > Actinomycetota > Actinomycetes > Pseudonocardiales > Pseudonocardiaceae > Amycolatopsis > Amycolatopsis sp. NPDC039088. The sequence continues at coordinate 11,844 of NZ_JBVKAE010000033.1, forward strand.
TTCGAGGTAGATGATGTCAATGGGCGGTGTCGTGTCATAGCCGAAGACGGTGTAATCGTGCCCCTGCCCCATGTAGTAGCCGGCGTTGAACGGCACGATCTGCAGCTCGATGTTCGGGCGATCGATGACCTCGATGAGCTTGTTGATCTGCGCCTTCATGACCGCGCCGCCCTCGGTTCGGCGGAGCGCGGCCTCGTCCACGATGAACCAGAAGTGCTGGTTGGTGTTGTCCAGCACATCCTGTCTCGCAAGACGATTCGCGGCGTAGCTGTCGATCTCATCGGCCGTCAGCGAGGGGCGCCAGGCCCGGGCGTTGGTGCGCATATAGTCCTCCGTCTGCAGGAGGCCCGGCACCACGAGTGCCTGATACGAGGAGTACCTGGTGCAGCTGGGCTCCATGTCGATCAAGAGTCGCAGGTACTGGCGGAACCTGGTGCTGAACGCGCTGCGCTTGGTCCGGCGGGCGCTCTCGGCCTGAAGATCCCGCGTGTAAGCGCGGTCCGATTCGTTCGCGCCATAGCGGTCGAGCAACGCGTTCAGCTCGATCAGCTTGATCCCGCTGCCGTTCTCGATGTGTGCGATCTTCTGCTGCGAGCATCCGAGCACTGTCGCCGCGTCGTCTTGCGTCACGTCGGCGACTTCGCGCAACCGAGCCAGCTGGTTGCCAAGGACGATCTTCATGACGGTCGGTGGCAACGGCAGGTGCTGCGTCACTGAGTCCTTCACCTCCACAGGGTGTCCTGCTACAGCAGGTAGCCGCAATTCACCCATTCGGGCCCTTAGTTAACTTGAGTACACAAGTTAACGTGGTCGGCGTTCGCGCAAGCTTTCCAACTCCTTGAAGGAAGGAGTTGCCTTGAGTACACAAGTTACCACCGGTGTCAGGCTGGGGCCGGGCGTCCCGTTCGTTTCGGCTCGAACTTGCCGAGGCGTCGTGGAGCTAACCGGGGTCGCTGGAGCGGAATTTCCGCACCTCCTGGGTTAGGTGGTCGACATCGCGATGGCCCGCGATGTCGGTTACTTGGTAGGTCGTCGACGCTGACGACCGGATGGTTGCGGTGCGCTCTCGGTTCCCGCAGGGCTTAAGTGTCATCGTCCGGTTTGGTGACCTGCTTGGTGCAAGAATTCGGCGAGCCCGAATTCAGCCAAGGCTGACTAGTGCGGGTCGGCTGGGTAGCGGAAGGCACGAGTGCTGAGCCTTGCTCGAATCTTCTTAGTTGGTGCGACGGCTAAAGAATTGGAGTATGCCCGTGTTGGCTAATCTTGCCTCCTGTTGCGGCGGCTGGGAGGATCCGCGCAGGCATAGCCCCTGTGCGTCCTTCGTCCACTCGGACGGGTCGGGCGATGGGAAATCGCGATCAGCTGCGCGTTATCCGGCCAATGTGACCGCGCGGCGCCGACTGAGTTGTCCGGCAAAGTATGCAACGGAAGGGCGAAGCGCAGGGGCGTGCGGTCAGCCTGATCAGGCGATGGTCACGCCAGTTTACGAACATGACCAAAGTGTGGATCTTCGACTGACAGAGGAAGTTCGCGACGGGAATCTGCGAGCGTACGGCTCTCTGTATGAGCGCCATGTCGTGTCGGCCCGTAACCTTGCGCGCCAACTTGCGCGTTCCGAAATTGAGGCCGACGACCTGATATCTGAGGCGTTCAGCAAGGTTCTGGATGTATTGCGCGCTGGGCGAGGTCCGGGGGCGAGATTCCGCGCCTATCTCTTAACCGTTCTTAGGCATCTTGCTTACGACAGGTCACGTCAAGAACGGAAGTTTAGGTTTGTAGAGGATATTTCCACGGCCGTTGCCCCGGAGCCGTTCAGCGACACGATCCTGGACAGTCTGGAACGGGTCTGTGCGGCGAAGGCGTTCGCTCGTCTCCCGGAGCGTTGGCAAGCCGTGCTCTGGGAGACCGAGGTCGAAGGACGAACTCCCGCGGACGTCGCACCTGAGTTCGGCCTCACTGCTAACGGCGTGTCGGCCCTGGCGCATCGAGCGCGAGAAGGTCTTCGTCAGGCATACCTCGGCGCGCATCTTCGAGAAACCGAGGCGAGGCGATGCGCTCCCACAATCGACTGCCTTGGCGCTTGGACTCGGGGCGGCTTGTCAAAGCGTAAAGCGGACCAGGTCGCGCACCATCTCGCAGAGTGTGAATCCTGCCGAGCCTCGTCGGTGGAACTGGCCGAGTTCAATCCTGTCGTTCGCACTCGGTAGCGCTGCGAGACTCCAGTCGTCCGCCCGAGGCCGGAGTCTGAACACGGTGGGTGATGCCGTACCTGCGATCGGGTGAACCTTTGCTGATGGTATCCAGACAGCGACTCTCCGGGCATACCGTGGCTGGTCCAGACGTGTGACGCCTTAAGGCGAACTGGAGCACAAACCGCGCGTGGTGGGGAGGCCAGATGCGGCGTGTGAGAGGGGCAGGACTGATCGACTCGTTGAGAGTCGGTGAGTTCCGTGCGCTCTGGTCGGCCGAAGCCGCATCGATCCTCGGTGATCAACTCGCGAGGGTCGCGCTCGCGGTTCTCGTCTTTGACCGGACGTCTTCGGCGGTACTGACCGCCCTGACCTACGCGCTGACGTTTGTTCCTGCCGTGCTCGGCGGGTTTCTGTTGTCTGGTCTGGCCGACCGGTTTCCGCGTAAGCGCGTTCTCGTGTTGACCGATCTTGTGCGTGCGGGATTGGCGGCGTCGATGGCCGTCCCCGGCATGCCGCTCTGGGCACTGTGGGCCCTGATCGGCCTGCTGACGATGGCGGCGGCGCCGTTCAAGGCGGCGCAATTGGCTCTGCTGCCGGACGTGCTGGGCGAGGACCGGTACCAAGCTGGCCTTGCACTTCGCCAGATGACGGTTCAGATCGCCCAGGTGGCCGGGTTCGGATTCGGCGGCATCCTCGTCGGCGTGCTCAGCCCGTCAGGTGCGCTGATCGTCGACGCTGCCACCTTCGGACTGAGTGCGCTGATCATCTTGGTGGGTGTCCGACCAGTCCCGGCGACGAAGAAGGGCACGGTCGATGAGGGCGGCGCCGATGCTCACCGGCGCGGCGTCGACCTGAGGCTGGCCGTGCCGTTCATCTTGGGGGCCTTGATCGGGCTCTTCGTGGTGCCCGAAGGTCTTGCTGCCCCGTACGCGGGGGCTCTCGGAGCGGGCGCGATCGCGGTCGGACTGCTGATGGCGGCCGATCCCGTCGGCAGTGTCATCGGCGCATGGTGGGCGGCCAAGACCGGCTCGTCGGCCACGCCGACGCAGCGAGCTGTCGTGGTCCCGGCGGCCCTGGCGGGTGTGCCGCTCGTCGCCTGCGCGTTCTTGCCGGGAATCGCCTGGTCGATCGTGCTGTGGGCTCTCTCGGGCGTCTTCTCGACGATCTACTTGATCCGCTTGCAGCCCATGATCGTTGCACTTGTCCCGGATTCCCGCCGCGGGGCCGTGATGGGGAAATTCAGCACCACTGTCTACGCAGGGCAAGGCGTGGCGATCCTGGGCGGCGGTGTCGTCGCGGAACTGATCGGGCCCGGCTACACCATCGCGGTGGGGGGCGTGCTGGCCACGGTCCTGGTCGTTGCCGTGGGCGCGGCCTGGAAGATGGCTCGTCCCCGACGCGTCAGGATCACCGAGGACGAGCCTGCACAAGCCGATCAGTCGGCACGAAGACCATCAGACTTCCTTGTTACGCATCGCGGCCTCCTCCCGGGACGTCCGGCTGAAGGAGGAGGTCCCGCCGGCCAGGAAGCGGCGACTTCGGAGACCGGCCCCTCCTCCGAAGGGAACGGAAGTGCGGTCAGTATGCAGGGGGAGTCACAGAGCGCGCATGGGGGTAGCCCAATCGGACGCGTAGGTTGGTCTGTCTGGTCTCACTCTGTGTATGCGCGTGCGTTCGTCGTGTTCATCGAAATGGCCGCAATCGCGGCGGTCGGCGTTAGCGCGGCTCTTGATCCGCCCTCGTGGCCAGACGTCCGTGTCTGCCTGTTCGTGCTGGCTCTCGGGGTGATCGCGGCCGAGCTGGCGCGCAGCGTGGAACGGCGCCGGAGGCGCTTCGCAGACACGCCGCACGTCAATTTCTCGTCGGTATGGACGCTCGCGGGCGCTCTCATCTTGTCCCCGTCGCTCGCCGCCGGTCTCGCTGTGGTTCTGTACGTCCACCTGTGGCTGCGGTGCTCGCGGGGCGTGGCGGGAACCTTCGCCTCACGGTTCGGGTTCAACGCCGCCAACGTGATCCTGTCCTGCCAGGTCGCCGGATGGCTCGCCAAGCAGATGCAGCTCGTGCCGATGACGCACGAGTTCGACGGTGCGGACGCGCTGGCGTGCGCCGCGGTCGTCGTCGTGTACTTCACCGTCAACTCAGTGATCGCCGCGATTCTTATCGCGATCGTGCGTCCCGACCGGACGGCGACGCGGCTCCTCGGGCCGTTCAGCGAGAACGCGCTCGAACTCGCCACTTTGTGCATGGGTGTCGTGACCGCGCTCCTGCTCAGCATGCATCCCACGCTCGTCGTGCTGATCTTCGTGCCGCTGTATGCGCTGCACCGGTCAGTGCTGATCCGGCAGTTCGAGCACGCGGCCACCATCGACTCGAAGACCGGCCTGCTGAACTCGACCGCCTGGCACGCCCTCGCCGAGGCCGAGTTCGCGCGAGCTGAACGCACCGGTACGAGGGTCGGCGTCCTGATGATCGATCTCGATCATTTCCGCCGGATCAACAATTCCTTCGGCCATCAAGCCGGGGATCGAGCCCTCCGCGCCGTCGGCCAGGTTCTGCAGAACATTGGCGGGGAGGACTACAGCGGCCGGTTCGGTGGCGAAGAGTTCGTCGTGATTCTTCCCGGCGTCACGCAGGATGAACTCCGTGTTGTCGCTGACCGGACGTGCGCGGCCGTCTTCGGCCTGCGCGTCGACGGCATTCACGATCAGGCAGCAGGCGAACAGCACCCACTCAGTGCATCGATCGGCGCCGCGCTATACCCGGACGCGGGTAAGAATCTCGAAGACGTGCTTCTGGCTGCCGATTTGGCCCTGTTCGCCGCAAAGGACGGCGGGCGGAACCAAGTTCGCATGATGACCACGTGATCACGTCTCATCGGTCGTTGCGGCGGCCTCGTTCGCCAGGTTGTCGCGATTCTGCTGCGCCCAGGTCGCCAACGGCCGCAGAGCCCGCAGCAACTCCTTGCCGCTGGGGGTGAGCCGGTACCAGACACTGCCGCCGATCTGGCTGCCCTCGGCCCGGCGCACGACGAGCCCGTTGTCCCGGGCTCGTTGCAGGGTGTCGGTCAGCACCTTGTCCGTGACCGGCTTCGGGTGCGAGACCCAGCCGACGCGTTCTTCGACGCCGTTCACGTCCGCCATCAGATCCTTGTAGCGCCGCTCGCCGAGCGCGAGCGTGGCCAGGACCGCCACTGTCCATTGGCCGGACAGCAGAGCTAGCGCCTCGTGCAGGCTTTGGCGGTACGGGACGTCCCAGTCGTTGGCCACGGCCTCTGCCTATCACGAGCGGACTTGCGCCGGTGCGAATCCGCGGTCTCGTGTCCACTGTTCGAGTGAAGATCACCGTACTGAGCCCAGACTCAGCCCGTACTTACCTTGCAGATAGTCGGGGCTGACCAGCTAGAACCGGTAGGGCCCGGACGTTCCGCTCCGGGGACGGAAGTAGGTGACCGGCTCGGTCCGGCGCCGGCGAGCATGCCGGACCAAGCCGGTCACCATCACCGATCAGGAGGGCGAGGCCGTGACGATTCGCTCAGGTCTGCGCGCTTCGCCGAGGAGCGTCGCCAGTGCCGATCGTGGAGTACGCAGTCGGAGCCGGGACCTTCGTAGCGGGACCGGCAGTACTTGCCGTCGCGGAGCGCACGACGAACACGACGCTGGTGACCGGCGTGCGGAAACGGTTCGCGGTCGCCGCCATGATGTCGGCCGTGACGGCGGCGGCGAGCTGGATCGGCTGGCTCCGGTTGGACGCGACGCCGAGCTGGCTGGCGTGGTGCTGGGTCTGCGCGCTGGGATTCGGTCTCGCGCTCACGGATCTCCGGTGTCGACGACTTCCGTTTCCGATGGTGACGGCGTTGGCGGGCGGTTGCGCTGCAGTCTTCTTCGGCGTCGCGATCGTGGACGGGGCGTGGCCGAGGTTCGGCTTCGCCTGCACGTCCGCCGTGGTCGCGTTCGGTCTCTCGTCACTGCTTCAGATCTGCGCGCCGGACCACACCGGAGGAGGCGATACCGCGCTCTACGGCGCGCTTGCGCTGTTCCTCGGTTGGTTCGGATGGGACGGCCTACTGCGCGGCCTGCTGATTGCCAGCGGACTTACCGCGGTGGTCGCTCTCGTAGTTGCGGTGTCGTCCAAGAGCGTGAATTGCACGTTCGCTGCTGGACCGTCGCTGCTCGGCGGAGTGCTGCTGAGCGTCCTCATGACATAGACATTCTTGTGACCGTGCTGGCGAGAACTGGCTCGGCATCAGAATCACTAGGGGAGGAATCCGTGAGCAACCTCGGCCCGCGTTATTGGCTGCTAACCCTCGTCTCGAGCGGCGTGGCCATCCTGTTTTCCGCAGGGTGCGGAGGCGACGGCGCACCGACATCGTCGACGCCGCCCACTCTGTCGGCTCCAACACAGGTGCCCTCGGCGCCGACGTCATCCGGTCAAGAGCAGCGGCAGGCAGTCGAAGCGGCTTACACCGAGTTTTGGCCGCGGTCGCTGGCCGTGCCGAGTTCTCCGGAGGACACGTGGAGGGCGGCAATGGCCGCCCTGGCGGTGGACCCGCAACTGTCCACGACCTTGGAGGCCATGCGCCGAAACAAGCTGGTTGGGGTTAAGCCGTACGGGGATGTCACCACGCGGATCAGTAGCGTTGATGTCCGGGGCGATCGGGCTACGGTGAAGGACTGCCAGGACGGATCTCGCTCGGGACAAGCCGACGCGACTACCGGTGACCGCAAGACCGTCGGTTCCCCTCGTATCCCCATTCACGCCCAGATGGTTCGCGATATGACGGACGGGCGATGGAAAGTGTCACAGCTCGACTACCCAGGCGGGCCGTGCTGATGGGAATTCCGAACGCAGTTGCCTATGCGGCAGGGATCGTCGCTGTTATCGGTGGCACGGTTGGACATGCCGCAGTGCCGGCCCTGGCGGCGCTCAGCCAGCCGAATCCGCAGGACGACGGCCAGGTCATTGTCGTCCCTAACAACACGGATCAGTTCGGTCAATACGCTCCGCCAAGTATCGATATGCGGGCGTTGGATCAGAGAGGCCAGGCTCCTGTCCGGCCGGGCGGGCCGGGAAGGAAGCCATTGGGTCAGGACCGGCGGGCGGCATCTGGGAACGGAGTACCGGAGCCGTCAGACGGGCTTCCGGCGGGCTGTTCGCTCGGCGGTTTCGGTGTTGGTGGCGCACCTGGCGTAGGTCGAGCAGGTGGTAGTGCGTTCGGGATCCGCTGTCTTCCCTCGCTGCCCGTCGACGAACTTGAGGCTTCAGGTGGACCGGCGGCTCCGCCGCTGCCAACTCCGGCGGAGCTAGCCGCGCGCGCGTTCGAGCAGCTGCGGTTGCCGTTGCCGGTACCCCGGCATTCGCCGGACGTGCGGTTGCCCGATGGCCGGGCCGCCACGATCGTCGGGGAAAACACCTGGATCTGGACCGATCGAAGCGTGTGGAAACCGGCGGTCGAGCGAGTGCAGGCCGGTCCGGTGTGGGCCGAGGTGACCGCGACGCCGACGGGGATGACGTTCAACTCGGGCTCCGGCGGGTCGATGTCCTGTACGGGGCCGGGAACACCGTATGACCGTTCCCGTGGGCTGCACGCCGCCAGCCCGGATTGCGGTTTCGTGTACACCCGCAGTTCGGTCGGGCAGCCGAATGATCAGACCACCGCGGAGTGGGCGATCCAGTGGTCGGTGACATGGGTCGGCTCGGACGGTACCGGTTCCGTCGGCGGCGACTTTCCACTGATGCAGTCCCGGGCGAGAGCGACGTTCGCCGTCGCGGAGGTTCAGGCCCTGCGCGGCAATTAGAACCGCACTCTGCGAAACCATTTCAATGACGTTCTGAGCCCGTCGTACACCATTTCTTGGATTGTGAAGGAATACCGCTATGGGTACCGCTTTGTCTTTTTCGCGCTCACCGCAGGCGCACGGCAGTGACTCGGCGTTCGCCGAACAACCCGGAGATGACGAGTCGCCGCGGGTGCCACGGCGACGGCGCTGGTGGTTGTTGGGGGTTGCGGTGGTGCTGGCCGCGGTGGTCGCGTTCGGCAACTACGCCTTGATCACGGGGCAGGACGACCGTGTCGATGTCCTTGTGCTGACCCGTGAGGTGAGCTGGGGGCAGACGATCGGAGAGGGCGATCTCGGTGTGGTCAAGGCAGTGCCGGACCAGCCGTTGGCCATCATCCCGGTCAGTGACAAAGCCAGCGTCGTGGGGCAGGTCGCACGGTCGATCTTGCCTGCCGGGACGGTGCTGGCGCCTGGGCAGCTGTCTGGGCAGCCGATTCCGGGGCCTGGTGAGCGGCTGGTGGGGCTTCCTGTGCGGCCGGGCCATCTACCGTCCCGTGGTCTATCGGCTGGGGATCTGGTGCAGGTCACTCCGATCGCGGCCAGCAGCGGGCCGGACGTTGGGCAGCCCTCGACGAGCACGTCCGGTCCGTTTCGTGCGCGGGTGCTCGGCGTCGGCCCGCCGGATTCTACTGGCGCGGTGACTGTTGATGTCGTCGTCGGCGCTGACGCCGCGCATGCCGCGACCAGCGCCTCCGCTGGGCAGGTCGTCTTGGTCCAGCTCGGACCGGGCGCGTGAAAGAGACCGGCTGTCGAAGGGATTGGTGAGGAAGAGATGGCGATGATCGCGATCGTGTCGGGGAAGGGATCGCCCGGCGGGACCACGTCGCTGGCCGCGTTGGCGGCGGCGTGGCCGGCGCCGGTGCTGCTGGCCGACTGTGACCCTGCCGGGGGCGATCTGGCGCTGGGCTGGCTGGGGCATTGGGTGGTGAACGGGTTTCTCCGTACTGATGTCGGTGTGTTGTCGCATTTCATCGCGACCCGGCACGCGACGTCCGGGGACCCGGGCTCGCTGATCGAGCATGTGCAGGCGGTGCCTCCGGCGCGGCATGTCGGCCTGCTGGCCGGGCTGTGTACGCCGGGCCAGCACACCGCGGTCGGTACGGCCGGATGGACCCGCCTGACCGTGGCTTTGGCCGCGTTTAAGACCGTGGCCGGGCATCCGGCTGACGCGCTGGTCGACCTTGGCCGTTTCAGCTCGGCGACGCCGTGGCCGGTGCTGCTCGCGGCAGATCTCGTGCTGGTCGCGGTGCGCCCGACGCAGCGGCATGTGCTGGCCGCGCGCCCCGTCCTGGCCGAGCTCGCCGAGCGGATTCTGCCGCAACGGCTGGGGCTGGCCGTGTGCGCGACAACGCCCGCGGGCACCCGCGAAGTCCGCGTGGCACTGGGACGGGAGGCCGCGGTGGAGGTCCCGATGGCCGCGCGGACGGCGGCGGTGTTCTCCGACGGCATCGACGGAGGAACGCCTCCGCACCGGTCGCCGCTGCTGCGCACAGCGCGCCGCGTCGCGCGGCGCCTGCACGGCACCTACCACGCCTACACGCCGAGCGAACCGCGCATTCCGGCCACTGCCGCACCCTCCCGCCTACTTTCTGGAGGCGCACGATGACGTTGCCGCGCAACGGGTTCCGCCCTCCAGGTGATCCAGCGATGCCGCCGTATTCCGTGACGTTGCCGCCACCTCACAGCGACTCGGCGGCGCCTGCAACAGCGATACCGCGGACACCACCGCAGGACAGTGTGCTGACTGGGCGGATCGACCCCGAGGTTGTTCGGGAGATCCGGGAGGCGGTCGCTGCCCGGCTGGAACGTGTCGCGGCAGGCGAGTCCTATGTGGACACGCCTCTGACGGGCGAGGAACAGCAGGCACGGATGCGTGCCTACGTGGCCGACGAGGTCGCTGGCTGGGTGCAACGCCGCGCGACCGCCGGACACGCGCCGCTGCCTGTTGCCGAAGAACGCCGGCTGACCCGGGCGGTCGTCGCGGCACTGTCCGGGCTGGGTGCCTTGGAGGAGCTGTTGGAGCGCGACGATGTCGAGAACATTCACGTGCACGGTTGTGACCGGATCCTGCTGGAGCTGGCGGACGGCACGGTCGAGCAGTGGCCGCACCCCGTGGCCGACACTGACGCTGATCTGGTGGAGATGTTGGCGGCGATGTTCGCCCGCCAGGGCCAGACTTCCCGGGAGTTCAACGCCGGACGTCCGCTGGGGAACCTGCGGATCGGCGCGGGTGGCCCTTTGGGGGCGCGGGTGGCCGCGGTGATGGAGGTGTCCGACCGGCCGCGGGTGGCGATCCGCCGCCACCGCCTGGTCGACGTCGGCCTGAACGATCTCGTGGCCAACGGCACGCTCGATCTCCTGCTCAGCGCTTTCCTGCGGTCGGCGGTGCGGGCGGGCTGCAACGTGATCGTGTCCGGTGGCCCGGCCGCGGGCAAGACGACGTTGCTGCGCGCGTTGTGCGCGGAGATCCCGGACTACGAGCACGTTGTCACGGTCGAGGAGGAGTACGAACTCGGGTTGCACATCGGCGCCCGTCCCTTGGTCACACCGCTGGAGGCCCGTCCGGCGAACTCGGAGGGGATCGGGGAGATCTCCTTGGACGATCTGCTGAAGCAGACGCTGCGGCACTCGCCGAGCAGGGTGATCGTTGGGGAGGTCCGGGCCGGGGAGGTGACCGCGATGCTGCGTGCTCTCGGGAACGGCGCCACGGGCGGCATGTGCACGTTGCATGCCACGAGCGCTACGGCGGTGTTCGACCGGATCGGCGCGCTCGGGCAGCTCGCTCATCCGCCGCTGGCGATCGAGGCGGCTCACCAGTGGACTGCCTCGGCGATCGACCTCGTCGTGCACGTCGCCCGCGCTGACCACGCTACGGCTGGTGGGCGGCGCAGGCAGCGGTTCGTCACCGAGGTCATCGAGGTCGGCTCGGTCGGGGATTCCGGCCGACCGGACACCACCAGGCTCTTCGCCCCGCGTCCGGAAGACGGCCGCGCTGTCCCGGCCTACCCACCGAGCCGTGATCTGCTGGAGCGCTTGACGAGGCACGGGTTCGACCGCCACGTGTTCGACACCGCCGGTGCCAGCACCTGGCAGACCACCGAGCTGCCGGACGGAGGAAGGCGATGACAGGCGTCTGGGCGGGCCTGCTCGGCGTCGCCGCGGCGGCGGCGATCGCCTGCGCCGTCGCCACCTTCCAGCCGCCCGCCGCGCGGTCGACGACACCGCGCACGGCGCGCAGCGCGGGCTGGAAGACGTTCGCGGCACGGGTACCGCGGCGGCGGGTCGTCGTCTCGGTCGCCGCGGGCGGGGTCGTGTGGTGGGGCACCGGCTGGCCGGTCGCCATCATCCTGACCGTCGCCGCGGCGATGACGGTGCCGATCCTCGTCCGCGGACACGACGCCCGGCGGGTGATCGCGCGGTTGGACGCCCTCGCCAGCTGGGTACGGCGCCTCGCCGATGTCCTGGCCTCCGGCGCCGGCGGACTGGAGCAAGCGATCGCCACCTCCGCCCGCACCGCCCCCGAAGCCCTGGCCGGCGAGATCGAAACCCTCGCGGTGCGGCTGCGGACCCGCGGTCTGGAGGCCGCGCTCCGCGCCTTCGCCGAGGACGTGGGAGACGAAGCCGCCGACGAAGTCGTGCTCGCGCTGATCCTGCGCGCCCGCGCGGGCGGCCGCGGACTGGTCGACATTCTCGACAGCAAGGCCACCGCCCTGGAACGCGAGGTCGTCGCCCGCCGCGACATCGAAGCCGACCGTGCTAAGCCCCGCACCGATGTCCGCGCCATCCTCGGCATCACCGCGCTCCTGCTGACCGGCCTGGTTGTCTTCGCGCACGAGTTCCTCACCCCGTTCAACGACCTGCTCGGCCAGCTCGTGATGGCCGGGATCGGCGGTCTGCTGGGCGCGGCCGGGTGGTGGATGCACCTGCTGACCCGGACCCGCCGCCCCGCTCGCCTGCTTGGCGCCGCCTCGAGGATCCCTCCCGGGGCACCGAAACCGAGGCGCACCGTGGCGGAGGTACCGCGATGAACCCCGGGATCACCGCTGCGTTGTTGGGCGCGCTGGGCGGGTTGGCACTGGTCTGCGTGCTCCTGGCGCTGCTGCGCCCGGCACCGGTCAACGTGGCCGCCGCGGTCGCCGAACTGGACGACCGTGCCGCCCGCCGTGCTGACGGAGCGCCGCCACGCAGCCGCTGGACGACCCGGATCGAACGTCTGGCCGGAGTCTCCGGCCGGTCGTCGAACCGCTGGTGGGGCATCCCTGCCGCCGACCTCGACGTCCTCGATCAGACCGCCAATCGCTACCTTGCCCGCCGTCTGACCTGGGCTGCTGCCGCCGCCGGAACTGTGCCCGCGGTAGCCGGGCTTAGCTGGTTCGGCGGCATCGACCTTTCCGCCCCGGTGGTGGTGCTGGCCGTGTTCGCCGGCGCGGCCGCCGGATCGGCAATCCCTGTCCTGGCTGTGCAGGAAGACGCCGCTCGGGCGCGGGAGGAATTCCGTCGCGCCACCGCCGCATATCTCGACCTCGTCGCGCAGGAACGCGCCACCGGCCGAGCCCCCAGTCAGGCACTGGGGGAGGCCGCCGCCGTCGGAGACTCGTGGGTGTTCGCCCGGATCAGCCGCACCCTCGGCCGCGCGACCCAGGCCGGTCATACCCCGTGGGAAGCCTTATCCCGGCTGGGGAAACGCATGGGAGTCGTCGAACTCAGCGACCTGGCCGACATCCTCGCCACCGCGGCCGACGGCGCCGCCATCTACACCACCCTGATCGCCAAAGCGAGCTCCCTGCGCGCCGCCGCGCTGGCCACCGACAAAACCGACGCCAACGCCCGCTCCCAACGACTCGCGCTCCCCGTAGCCCTGCTGCTGGTCGCGTTCCTGCTCCTGGTCATGTACCCCGCCATGATCAGGTTGGCTGCAGGAGGGGGCTAGCCAAAACGCCCGACGAACCCCGTCGCCATCTCCGCTTTCCTTTTCAGAGAAAGAAATCGGCCCCTGCTGGAGGAGAAGCCTGATGCACAACCAAGAATCGCCTGCAACGGTGCCGCCGGTACTCGACTGCATGCTCCCCGACGGCTACGCCACCGTGCTGCTCAATCCTGCGATGACCCCGCGGAAGTGGCGGCGCAGGCAAGCCCTCAGCCTCGTTCGCCCAACGACCATCCTCAAAGGACTTCTCGCTGCGGGTCTAGCCATTCAGATGTCCTGCGGCGGAAACGGATTCGGCGAGAAGTTCGGCATCGGACTCCTGACCTTGATCGTGGTGCTGGGTGTCTTTCGCCTCCTTGGCCGCCCAGCCAATGAGACCTCCTTCGAGTACGAAGGCGTACCGCGGCTTCGGCTTCGGTGGGGAGAGTTCTACAGGCGTCGCGATTTCGATGACCTGGATGCAGATTCCCGTGAACTGGTCGCTGAGTTGCTGACGGGGGTACAGACGCTGCACCGGAGTCCGGCACTCGCCTGGCTCGATCCCGCATTGCCGCGTGAGATCCACACAGTGGTGTGGCGGACTTTGTACTGCCTCGACCACAGCCGCGAGGCCCGCGCTCTTGCTCAGGAGGTCGCTGCCGAGCTCGACACGACCGATGACCTGGTCACCGCGACGCGGCGAGCGGTCGACGACGTCGATACGAGCCTGCGGGAGGTAGCGCAGCATGTGCGAGGGTGCGTCGTGCTCTGTCGTGCATGGGAACAGAAACTCCGGCGACGCGATCTCGCTGCCCGCGTCAGTCACACGCTGGCCACCATCCCGGGGCGAGACCACCTCACCAGGTTGTCGCAGGACTCCGACGCGTTGCCGCGAAACGTGTTCGCTCACGTCACCGCGGCACGAGATATCACGCATTCCGGGGCATTCCCGTGGGAGCAACCTCCGTCCGAGTGGCCCGGCGCAGGTTGCCTTCCGGTCGGGCGAATCAGCAACATGGCTAACCGCGAGGAGGCAGCCGTGACCAAGAATTCGACCAGTAAGCCTTATAGGCCAACGACTTCATCGTGAAAGGAGAACGAGACTCATGCTTAACCATCTCAAGCGCTGCGCGACCACAGTCCGGCGACGCGGCGCCCGGCTCGGGTTGTTCCTCACCGTGTGGGTGCTCAGCTTCGTCGTCACTGCAGAAGACCAGTGGACGCGGGCCCGTGCATCGGGAGACCGCGGATCCGAGTCCGTGGAAAAGGCGGTCCTCGTCGCGATCGGCCTCGCCGTGGCCATCGGGCTTGGCTTCGCCATCCGTGCCGCCGTCCAGACTTACCAAGGCCAGATCAAGTGAACCTGTATGTGCAGGAAGCCCTTAACTGCAAAGGAGGCCACACAATGCCGACCGCTGAGGAGATCGAACGACGTGTCGAAATAGCAGACACTGCTCGGAGTGAGAGGAGGTCCGCCGCGGCACGGCGCGTCGGTGACTTGGCAGATCGCCACGCCGAGCTGGCCGAGCAACTCGGCGGCATCGAACGCGAGCTGGGTGAGGTGCTGGCCGAGTCCGGCGACGTGATCGAGATCGACGAGCTGGCCGCCTTTACCGACGTCCCCGCAACCGAGCTCGCCCGCTGGCTCAACAACGCCAAACCCGGACGCGCCAAGCGGAAGAAGTCCACCGGAACGAATCCTGCGAAGACCACCCAAGCCCGGAAGCCGGCCGCTTCACTCCAGCCAGCGCACACCAACGTCGCCGCCGCGCAGGACATTCCACTCGCGCGCGGCGGCACCGTTCCTCTCCCGGCGGTAGCGTCGTGACGACATCAACATTCCCTCTCCGTCACGACGACCGGCCACTATGGACACGGTGTCGGGTATTCGTGCGGGCACGGCTTCACGACGACAGGGGAGCGGAGTCCGTCGGCTTGGCCGTGCTGTTTCCGTTGGCGTTGCTGCTGATTCTCGCTGTGGTGCAAGGCGGCTTGTGGTGGCACGCGCACTCCGTGGCCGCTCAGGCGGCACAGGCCGGTGTGGACGCCGGGCGTCCTGTCGGCGCCACGCAACCCGTCGCGGCCGCCGCCGCACGGTCGTTCGCCGACCGCGCAGGCCGCGGTGTCCTGACCTCACCCGAGGTTCGTGCCACCATGACCGCTGACACTGTCCAGGTCGCGGTGTCCGGCACGACGGTCCGGCTGTTGCCGATCCCGGGCCTTGATATCGGGGTCGAAGTGACCGCGCGAGCGGTCAAGGAGCGCTTCACGACGTCGTTGACCGGGGGCGGCTCGTGACTCGCCAAGCACGTGCGCTTCGTCTCGGTCGGTTGTGGACAGATACGGGTTCCGTCAGCGTCGAAGCCGCGGTGCTCGTGCCCGCCGTGATCATCGTGGGGCTGCTGATCATCGCGGGTGCCCGTGTCAGCTCCGCGGAGCAAGCCGTCGACAATGCCGCCACCGCGGCTGCACGCGCCGCGTCGATCGCCCGCAGCCCTCACTCGGCACAGCAGGCCGGAGCGGCTGTGGCTCGTGAGCGTCTCGGGCGTGAGGGCATTACCTGCCAGGAAACCAGTGTGTCGGTCGACGCCAGCCAGATCGCCGTCGGCCGCGCAGGCTTGGTGAGGGCCAGTGTGACGTGCCGTGTCGCGCTCAGCGACCTCGCCCTCCCCGTCCCCGGCGGTACTCGCATGATCACCAGTTCGTTCACCAGCCCCGCCGATCCGTACCGGGGACGGCCATGATCACCGCGGCACGGCCACAGGATGCCGGGTCGCTCAGCGTGATGATCGCGGTCCTGGTGCCCGCGTTGCTGTTCGTGCTCGCCTTGGTCGTCGACGGCTCCGCCCGGCTGCGGACCATCGCCCGCGCCGACGCCCTGGCCGCCGAAGCCGCCCGCGCCGCCAACACGGCCGTGGACACCCGTAGCCCGCAGGTCGGCATCGACACCGCCACGGCCGCCCGCACCGCGGGCGACTACCTCGCCCGTACCGGGCACCCCGGCCAGGTCACCATGACCGGAACCCGCACGGTCCGCGTGACGGTCACGGTCACCGAGCCCGCGCCCATCGGACTGCTCGACCGTACCGTCCAGGCCACCGGTACCGCGCTGGCCGAACTCGGCGTCGGCACCCGCGACGGCGGCCTCCCATGACCTCCCGGGCGGCTCAGCGGCTTCGCGGCACGCTCGCCGCGCTGGCTCTGCTCGCCTTCGTCGCCGGTATCCCGAGCGGGCTCCTGGCCCTTGGCGCCGATCCCGCCCGCCTGATTCCCGACCGCTGGCCGGACCCGGTACAGATCACCCAGTGGCCCGAGCAGATCTGGGCCACGCTGCGCTGGGCGTGGATTACCGGCGACCTGGTGATCTGGCTGATCGTCGCCGTGGCATGGACGGGCTGGCTGGCCCTCACCGTGTCCGTGATCGTCGAAGTGATCCGCCAGACCGGCCGAGCCGCCCGCGGCCCGCTGCGGCGGATCCCGACAGGCCGGTGGATCGCCGGGCTCGTCGCCGCTGTCCTTATCGCCACGTCCGCGGGCACCGCGGCAGCGTCCGGACTCCCCGCCACACCGACCGCGGCCACCGCGCCACCACGGCCTCATCCGAACCTGGCCAGCGCGACCCGCGATTCCGCCGCGGGCACGGTGACGACAACCACGAACGACACGGTCCCGTACACGGTTGTGCACGGCGACACTTTGTGGGACCTCGCCGAACGCCATCTCGGCGACGGCAGGCGGTACCACGAGATCGTGCGGCTCAACCCCGGGCTGCTCGCCGGCAACCCGGACGACCTCGAACCCGCCTGGACCCTGCTGCTCCCGCTAGACGCCGCCGGTCTTCCCCAGCGCCAGGCCACCCCCTCGGAGATCGGACGGACCGTCACCGTGCAGCCAGCGGACACCCTCTCCGGCATCGCCGAGCGCCACCTCGGCGACCCGGACGCCTGGCGCGTGCTCTTTGACCTCAACGCCGGGCGGCCCCAGCCCGATGGCCGTGCCCTGCGCCACCCAGACCAGCTCCTCCCCGGCTGGACGCTCGCCCTGCCTGCCACCGCGCCAACCGCACTACCGGCAGAAACCCAGGAACCACCGCCGAGCGTGCCTGCATCCGAACTCCCGGACGATCCACCCCCAACCGGCCAAACACCACCGCCCACACCCGGGGACGAACTGCAGAAGCCCGTGGCGTCCGGAGACAGTGGTGTGTCGCTGCCGGGTGGGGCGTTCGTCGGCCTCGGACTGGCCGCTCTGATCACCTTGGCGACGGTCACGGTCCGAATGCGACGTCGCCGGTGGTACCGGCCTGGTGTCCGAACCGACGGCGATCCCACTGGATTGCCGGTCGTGCGCGCGCTGCGCATCGCTCACGACGTCGCCACGCAACCTCCGGCCGACCAGGAGACTCCGGCGACCGAACCGACGAACTCCCGACACACCCGGCAGGTCGAGCTGGACACCCGCGACCGAGCTAAGGCCGTCGTCCGCGCCGCACACCCGACGACACCCGGGACCACGGTCGGCATCCGGGACGGCCACACCGTCGCGCTCGACCTCGCCCAGGCACAAGGCCTCGGGCTCGTCGGTCCCGGCGCCCGCTCCGCCGCGCGGGCCCTCATCGTCACCCTGCTTGCGCAAGCCGCCAGCGACGGCCTCGACGCCACGATCGTCATCCCACGCCCAGTCGCCCGCTCCCTGTTCGGGGACGCCCTCCCGGACCACGTACCGCAACGGCTGAGAATCGTCGACGCCCTGCCCGCGGCTCTCGACGCTCTGGAAGCCGAACTGCTCGCCCGCACGCACGGCCAGAGCCTCGCCGGGAATGACCCGGATACCCAGACACCTCGCCCGTCGAGCCGTTCCGGGCCCTTTCTCATCGTGGCCGCGCCCAGCGCGGACGCCGATCGGCGCCTGCACACCATCCTCGAGACCGGAGCCCGCCTCGGCCTCGCAGGATTGCTCCTCGGCTCGTGGCGTCCCGGCGGTACCGTGCGCGTGACCGGTGACGGCATCGTCGACACGGATTCCCCGGCACTCACCGGCAACCTCGCCGGCGCGCGTCTCTTCACGCTCCCAGACGCCGACGCCCTCGACCTGCTCACACTGCTCCACGCCGCCGAGCCCGACCGAGCCGAACCGTCACAGCACCACGCGCCCGTCGAACCCGTGGCGACGACCGTCTTCGACTACGAATTCAGTAAAGCCGGTCCCGAACACGACCCCGAAACGGAACCGGCAAGCACACAACAGAACATCGGGCCAGCAGAGACCCACAACGCGGACCCATCCCCGGCTCGGTCGCTGCGGCTGCAGGTAGTCGGCCGTCTCCGCCTGACCCGCAGCGGCCCCGAACCGCACGACCTCGTCGAAGCGCTCGCGCCGCGACAACGCGAGATCCTCGTCTACCTGGCATTGCACCGCGAAGGCTGCCGCCGCGAAACCCTCAGCGCCGCGCTCTGGCCCGACGCACCGGCCGATCGCCCCTACAACACCTTCCACGCAACCCTGTCCCAGCTCCGCCGAAGCCTCCGCCGCGCCACCGAGAACGACGCCCTCGACATCATCACCACCCAGGACGGCCACTACGCCCTCAACGAACGGCTCGTGACCGTCGATCTCTGGCAGCTGCACGACGCGCTCACCGCCAGCCGAACCAGCGCACCGGCGGAGGCCACCGAGGCGCTGAACGCCGCGATCGCGCTCTACCGCGGAGACCTCGCCGAAGGCATCACCGCAGACTGGATCGACGGACCCCGCGAAGCGCTCCGCCGCGACGTCCTCGATGCGTTCAGCACCCTGATCCGCGCAACTCGTCGCGACGCGCCCGAACACTCTCTCGCCCTGCTGGAACAAGCCCGTCGGCTCGACCCCTACAACGAAGCGATCTACCGGGACCTCATGCGCACCCAAGCCCGTCTCGGCCAGTACGACAGCATCCCGCGCACGCTGCGGCTCCTCGCCACGGTGCTCTCCGAACTCGGCGAGCACCCTGCCCGCGACACCGCCACCCTCGCAGCCGCACTTCAGCAACCGAGGAACGACATACCGGTCAAAAAAGCTGGCTGACTCGGACGCAAGAACTGGCCACGGTCCCTCGCGTGTCCATCTGCGGAGCTCGAGTTGCAACTGCTGTGCTGCCAGCGCGTCTGGACTATCAGCAGACACGCCGAACAGCTAAAGCAATAGTGCGCGAATCGTGTGCAATACTGAAGTTGCGTCCCGACCGAGCCGCGGCCTGGACACCTGCTTCAGGAGGGCGACCCATGGTTCCGCACTCACCCGCCGACGCTCTCGGCTCTTCTGCTGCCGGCCTGCGCGACTTGCTCATTAAGATCATACGGGCACGGCACGGTCTCGCAGCCGAGGCGCACGTCGTCTCCGAGTCCCGGTACGCGATGGGGTTCGGCAGCCAATGGCGGGACCTGCTGGACGACACCTGTGAAGCACTGAAGGGACGGGGTTTCCGGTCCTGCAAGCTGGCTCCCGGGGGACACAAGGTCCCGATCGTCAACGACAGCTTGGTGTACGTCTGGCGCATGGCGAACAACCCGAATGCGGTGAGCGAGTTCGCATCGAGCCCGACCCGAAAGAACGGATTCATGACCGTTCCCCCCGACCCCACGTTGTGGGAGCCCAGCCTGGCGGACGATCCTGAGCCTGTCCATGACGCCTCGGATCAGAGCGAGATCGGCCCCATGCTCAGGGCGGTTGGTGACACGATGCCGTTGGTGTTGGTCATGGTCGAGTCCACGCCGCAGCGACTACGGTCGATCGAATGGGCTGTCGCCGTGCTCGACGGCGACGGCAAGGTCCAGTTGCGTGGCCAGGAGTGCATCTGGAGGCCGGAGCCTGCCGCCTACGACGCTGCCTCCGACGTCGAGTCGTTCGACAGCGGTGTGCCGGTCGCGCCGGTTGTGGAACTCCAGAAGCAGGACCGGACGCCGACCGATGGGTGAAGAGGGCCAAGGCCTGTTCGAAGTCCCGGCTGGGGGAAACGGCCGGTTCGAACCGGCGCGGCTAACCCAGGCTCGGGTTCGCCTC
Organism: Amycolatopsis sp. NPDC039088; assembly: GCF_055598845.1. Taxonomy (NCBI): domain Bacteria; kingdom Bacillati; phylum Actinomycetota; class Actinomycetes; order Pseudonocardiales; family Pseudonocardiaceae; genus Amycolatopsis; species Amycolatopsis sp. NPDC039088. The sequence goes on from NZ_JBVKAE010000033.1 coordinate 31,817, forward strand.
GGAGTAAGCAAGGCAGACCTAGCTGCAGAGGTCGGTGTCTCAGCGGCAGCGATCGGCCAATACGAGGCCGGTGTGAACTCGCCGCGGCCCGAGGTGCTCGACCGGCTGGCCACTTTCTTGAAAGTCCGTCCAGGATTCTTCGGTGTCGGCCGCCCGCTCGCGCGCATCGACACCATGAACGCACACTTCCGCAGCCTGAGATCAGCCCGCGTCAGCGACCGCCAGAAGGCGCTGGCCACTGCGGCGCTGGTGTGGGAGCTGACCTTCGCGCTCGAACGGTACGTCAAGCTGCCCGAGGCCGATCTCCCGGTTCTCGCCCCCGGCACGATGCCGTCCGAGGCTGCCGCGGCGCTCCGCGCGCACTGGAGGTTGCCGGACGGCCCAGTGAAGCACCTTGTCGCCACGGCTGAGTCTCGCGGCATCGTCGTCGCCGTGCGGCCGCTGCGCGAGATCGACGCTGTCGACGCGTTCTCGACCGTTATCGTCGACAGGCCGGTTATCATCACCACGCCCCGCCGCAGTGAGAATGTCTTCAGGCACAGGTTCTCGATCGCGCACGAGATCGGACACCTGCTCCTGCACGGCGACCCCAGCGGCCACAGCGCTGCGGTCGAGAAGGAGGCCGACGAGTTCGCAGCCGAATTCCTGACGCCGGCAGCTGCCATGGACGCGGCACTGCCGCAGCGGCTGGACTTGGCGGCTCTGGACAGGCTCGGGCGGACATGGGGCGTCTCGCCGAAGTCGCTCGTCCGTCGGATGGCCGAGCGCGGGCGAACCACCGAGTCGTCGGCACGTCGGGCCTACCAGCGCCTGGCCATGACCGACGACCCGCGGGCCGACCCGACCAGTGCGTATCCGGGGGAGATGCCATCGCTCCTGAAGAAGGCTGCGGAGCTTGCAAGCGACCACGGTGCAGGAGTTCCTGCTCTCGCTGAGGTGCTAAAGCTCAACACCGCGCAAGTCCGGGATCTGCTCGGCGATGCCGACCAGCGCCCAGTCTTGCGCCTGGTCGGCGGAGGAAACTGACAGCCGTGGCGTCGGTGAAGCAGCAAGTGGAGAGCGTCGATGGGGTTATCTGTCAGAACATCGCCAGTTTCGGTGACAATCGCGGTTTTCTGTCGCAGAACCTCCTCGCTCAGCTCCGGAACATGATCGAGGGGCTCATCGTCTGGGCGCACCTCGACGATCCCACCGCCGAGTTCCACTACGACCAGGTGAAGCCTGCGCTGGTCGAGGTCAAGGCGAAGGCGAAGTTTCGTTTACTGAGCAGGTTCCACAGCCTGCTCCAGGCCAGTACCTCGCATTACACGTTGGACGGCGACCCGTCCGAGCGGCTGATGCTCAAGTACTACGAGTACCTGCTTCGCACCCGCGACCTCGCGCTGCAGCAGTTCGGCCTGAGGATTCTCGAGAATCTCGAGCTGTTCCCCGTAGACCTCGACCCGTCGCTCCGGGAGTACCACGAGAAGATCGCGGAGCGCATCGAAGCGACGCGCGCGACGGGGACTAAGCACCGACGCGAGCGCTACTACGTCCATAGCTCGCGACCCTTCTTCTCGGGCGGGCGGATCTACTACGAGGTCACCTTCTCGTTGGCTCACAACCGGACGAGCAAATTCGACCGTACGATCGCGTTCACCAACATCGACATGACCGACAGGTACGCGGCCTACCTGGACCTGTCGAGCGAATCGATCACGGTGTTGGGGCAGACTATGCCGATCTTGGTAATCCGTTCGTGGGAGGTCTCAATACGTCCCTGCGAGTTCGACAACTACGCGCGATTCTTCGGACTGCCTAAGGGAGTTCAGTCGGGTTCCACCGAGTACCGCAACCTGATGCGCTACCTGACGAGGACCCGATCGAGCCTGCTCGACCTCGTCGACATGACCGACGCGAGCTACAACCGGATCCGCAGTTGGGCCTGCGGCGGCTCGCGGCGGACTCCGCTGATCTTCCCAGCTCTCGACCAGGCCCGGGCGCTCATCCGCTCGAACGAGCCGGGGGCCCGCGTGCTGCGGTACCTGCTGCTCCAGATGCGTAATCAATGGATCAAGGCCCAATACGACCCCACGCCGAACAGGTGGCTGTCGGGTCTCCGGCTCACGTCGCGGAGCAAGCCCTTCGACACGATGCCCTTCTGCAGCGCTCCCAGCGGTCACGTCCCGCGGTTTGCGGATCTCGCAGAGAGCCTTGATACAACCGGCCGCAAGCACGAGCTGCTGGCGCGCCGCGTAAGGAACAACGTCGAGCAGCACGGCACGATCTACACACCGGCCGCCGAGTGCGAGGACCTAGGCGACCTCGACGCGCTAATCAAGGTCTACAACCAGTCGCTCCCACCGACCAGCCGCCACGCGCCGCGAAAGCTCGCCTACGCCAACGGGCACGTCTTCATCGTCGGGTACGAAAACGACACGGTGGCCATCATCGAGCAGCTGCAGGCGATCGCGGGCGAGGGCATCGAAGGGCACGCCGACGGCGTCCAGGACTGGCTTGATGCGAACCCCAACAAAGTCGACGACGAGCTGAAGGCCTCGGCACTGAAGGCCCTCTTCGAAAGCTCGAAGGTTGCCCTGCTCTACGGTGCGGCAGGGACCGGGAAATCCACCATGGTCGACCACATCGCCAGCTATTTCTCGACCGAGCGGAAGCTCTTCCTGGCGCACACCCACCCGGCCGTCGATAACCTGAAGCGTCGAGTGCATGCGCCGAATTCCGCCTTCAGCACGATCACCAGTCACATCAACAGGAGTGAGTCAGTAGGCTCGAGCTACGACGTGGTTGTGATCGACGAGTGCAGCACTGTAGACAACGCGAATCTGCTGAAGGTGCTCGACAGTGCGACGTTCGACTTGCTCGTGCTCGTTGGTGACGTCTACCAGATCGAGTCGATTCAGTTCGGCAACTGGTTCGGCCTTGCCCGCTCCTACGTCTCCAAAGAGTCGGTCTTCGAACTGACCGAGCCTTGGCGGACGGAAGACGGTGCCCTGCTCACCTTGTGGGACCGGGTGCGGAACCTGGACGACCGGATCGAGGAGTCGCTCTCCAAAAACGGCTACTCGAAAACTCTGGGCGATGCGCTCTTCCTGCGTGAAAGCGACGACGAAATCGTGTTGTGCCTGAACTACGACGGGCTCTACGGCATCAACAACGTCAACCGGTTCCTGCAGGCGAGCAACCCGAGCCCCGCCGTGACCTGGGGTGAGGCGACCTACAAGGTCGGCGACCCGGTGCTGTTCAACGCTACCGAGCGCTTCCGTCCGGTCATCTCCAACAACTTGAAAGGCATGATCACTGCCATCGACCGCGTGCCCGGACGCATCACGTTCGATGTCGACCTCGAACGCGAGATTACCGAGGGTGATCTGCTCGCTACCGACCTGCGGTGGGTCGAGGGCTCAATCGTCCAGTTCGACGTCTTTGAGCGCCCGAACTCGGACGACGATGACGACGACGTCAACACGTTGGTGCCATTCCAGATCGCCTACGCCGTGTCGATCCACAAAGCACAGGGCTTGGAATACGACTCGGTCAAGGTGGTCATCACGGACGCCAACGAGGAACGGATTTCCCACAGCATCTTCTACACGGCGATCACGCGGGCCAGACGTCGGCTCGGTGTCTTCTGGACGCCAGAGACGCAGCAACGGATCCTGAGCCGGCTAGCGGTGCGCGAGAGGACGAAGGACGAGAGCCTGCTGAAGGCACGCCGGGGTGTCATCCCTGTTGAGTCCCCGCCGAGGCGCCAGAAGGAGCGCCTCCGGCCATAGCGGGTGCGCCGGGACCTCTTGCTGAGTCCGCCCTCGACGCATCGCCGGCCGAAGTGCGTGCTGGACAGGCCGAGAGGATCGTGACGTCGAAGACAAGAGCTGCGGCACCAACGCGGGGTCCCGCCGGAGGATCCGCAGCGTTCCACACGCGCTTGTCCTGCTACCTTTCCAGCTTCCTTTCCGCCTTCCTCTCCGGGGACCGGCTAGGGCGGAAGGGGCAGGGAACGTGCTTGTCGCAGCACAGGTACGTCGGCACCCTTTCCTCTGTGCCTCCCAACTTCGGTGCCAGCAGGCATCTGAACAGTCTGTCGGGTGGGTGGTCGGCTTCCGTCTGTTTGGATTCGGCGGTGACGTTGGGCGCGATGGTTGCGTTCGCATGCCAGGGGCTTCCCGACATCCGAAGTATTCTTCCGCCCCGCCAGCCACTGGCCGCGGGGCGGCTTGCTGGCCGCCGTGCTGTCCTGCGCGCATGACTGTCCACTATGGACCAACTGGCCGTTGCTTGAGATAGGGAACGACGCTTAGCGGCCGCTAAGCGCTCCCTGTGGTCAGCTAAATACACCTAAGGCGCCCTTAGTGCTCGGCTAGACGCTAACGGGACTCTGCCTAGCTCACGGGTTCAGGGCTTGACATGGGCCCGTACCTAAACGAGTCCAGTTTGGGTCCGGGTACTGATCGAGACGCGACGCTTAAGCGCGTATCGCGCCCGGCAGTGCCTCCGACTGTATCGGCTCCTGGCGCCCGGGGCGGCATCTCGCGCTGCCCCAATCGAGTGACGTTGATTCTCTGACTTCCGCCGTTGACCTGCGCTTTTAGTCTGAAGTGCAACTTTCCATGTACGGGGAATCTTGCATATCCCCGTACGGGGTGCTTATATCGATGACGTACCGCCGAAAGCGAGGCCGGAGAGGTTCTCCGGCTGGCGCAAGAGCAGTACTCCGCATCACTGTTGATCTTTCAAAACCGCATGCACTGCGAGCCGCTCCCTGGGCTTAGATCACCGTTCTCTCGAACGGAAACCGCTTGCTGGTCAAGATGGGGAATGAAGTCCTGCCGTGTCACGCAACGCGCTTAAGTCGCGTGACGTGGGGCCTAATTCCGGCTAACCGCAAGGGAAGGGGCGTCATCATCGCGCATTCCGGCCGGACCATTGTCCGGTGAGGAATGAAAACCCGCTGTGATGTCTCGCAGTGCAGCACCTAAGCGCGCTTAATGCGGTTTAGATGCTTGACACATACATAGTGAGCTTAGCTTTCAAGGCCCGTGTCCGCTGTTGTAGATCGGATGCGCAAAAACGTTAAGCGGGTCGCCTCCGCGCCGGATTAGGTCGTCGACTTGTCCGACCCTTATCCAAATGCGGCCATTGAAAGCGCAGTGCCTCGCCCCTGGTGGATGGCCTATGTGTTGAGCGGTGACAGCGCTCAACGTGCATGTCGTAGAGATTAGCGGATCGTAAGCGCGGCTACGTCGCAAAGTCATTACTGCGTGCAGCGTAAGCAGCAAGTCGGGTTTTCGCGCGGCACTTGAATACCGGACTTTCCGGGGGCCTTCTGGCTAGGAAGCCTTCAGTTCCAATGACTGTAGACCGGTTCGATTCCGGCAGAAGGTGCAAATTCGTGAACCAGAACTGAAGATTTTAGGAGTTGATGACAGATGCTTATCAAGCACTCAAAGCGCACCATACGAAGCGGTTGCAAGAAATGCGGTGACAAATCGCTGTATTGGGCCCACGATACGGCGCAGTCAGGTGGTGACCACTGCGAAAAATGTCAAACTTCCGGAAAATGGGTCCTCATCGACGCTGCGGGAGAGCCGCACAAATGCGGCAGTGACGTTGCTTCGATGGCGGACAAGGTAGATACAGGAAATGTCAGTGTCGAGGCCAAGGCGACGAGTGTGCACGAGGGAGATTCTGTGACTAATTCAATCGATCACGCAGCTCCGTTGACTGGCGGCGGAGATGCTTTTGCGGCGTTCCAATCGCTGATTGCGAGCCTTGCGCCTAAGGTTGACCGGGACGAAGTTTCCGCGATGATCAAGCATGAGCTGGACAACGTCCTCGTGCCAACTCGAACCGTTGTCGAGCGCGTGACTGGTGTGCGCAGGGTAATCACGAACTCGCACGAAAGACTCGCAGACGTCACCACTGATCTGCTTGCAGGCGAACACGTGATGATGGTGGGTCCGGCAGGTACCGGTAAGAGCACTATTGCGGAGCAAGCAGCCGAGAGCATCGGTATACCGTACTATTCGATCAGTCTCTCTCCGATGACTTCCGCCTCGCAAATACTTGGATACATGCAGGCTGAAGGCGAGTACGTCAGGTCTCTCTTTCGGGAAGCATTCGAGCATGGCGGCGTGTTTCACTTCGATGAGTTCGACAACGGACACCCGAGCGTTCTGGCTGTGATCAATGCAAGTTTGGCAAACGGCCAGATGGCATTCCCTGACCAGATGGTTAAGCGAAACCCGGACTTCCGCTGTGTTGCGTCGGCCAACACTTATGGACGTGGGGCAGATCGGGCCTACGTCGGTCGGCAGCAAATCGACGCGGCTACGCTCGATCGCTTCTCAGTTGAAACAATCAATGTAGACGAAGCGCTGGAATCCTCGCTATGTCTCGCAACGGGACTCGACAAAGTCCTGATTGACAAGGTCCTCAAATTCGTGCGAACCCTGCGCAAAAACGCGGAAGAGCGCGCTATGTCGGTTGTCATCTCCCCTCGCGCGAGCGTGGGCATGTGCCGATTGCTTGCCGCTGGTAAGTCGTGGGACTCGGCTGTTGAGTCTCGCATCCATCGTGGAATGAGCGAAAAAGATTGGAACAAGCTCAGTTCCAATAGGTGACGTTCGGTGGCATGGTCGTCCGGTTCGGTTGTGATTCCTAGGCAGAGTCCGTCGAAGGAGTTTGAGTAATGAGAGCCAGTGAAAGCGCTAGAGAGATCGTGCACGTTTACGAGTCGGTAGGCGAACTGGCGACGGTAGGGATTGGCAATCTAGATCTCTATTTGCGCAGTCGGGAATTGTGTGAGGAATGGCATGGTGTAGATACCCTTGACGATTTACGTACATTGGTTTCTGACGGATGGCTAAGTGAATCTAGTGCGGCAATGGACGTCGCATCCGACGCGGTCGAACTGGTCGAGCAAGAGCACAACCTAACAAGCTTTCGGCCAATGTGGGACGTCTCAGGTTGTGAGGTCGACGTAGGTCGGTATCTCGCAGGTGAGCCGGACAACATGATTGACTATGAAATCACGCAAACCGCGCGATCAGGCCGTGTAATCGTACTGTGTGCCTCAGCATCCTACAGCGGTGCAGTATCGGGTGAAACTATCAAGAAGCGCGGTCACGGCATCGCAGCTCTGGCTTTCGCTCTCTCCAAACTGGGTTTTGCAACTGAACTGTGGGTTGACGTGAGCAGTCAAGGTCCGGATGGAAAAACTAAGGGACGATTCCGCGCTAAGGTTAAGGGCCCCAACGATGCCCTGGACCCAGCATTGATCATGTTTGCCTACTCTCATCCGGCCGTGCTTCGCACTCTTTTTATCCCGGCAATGCATGAAGTTCCTGAACGGTTCCAAGAGGCGCTAGCCGTTGGCGCTTCCTATGGAACTCCTCTAGATCCTAAGCGGGACTTGGAGAAAGGGGCGATTTATCTGCCTGCCGTCAGGTCAAATGACGATGTTCCCGAAGCCAGGGAAGCCCTGCTGGCCCATCTGCGCGAACTCGGCATACTGGACAGCTGAAAATTCTTTCGACAAGTGACTGTGTTGTCTCGGTGCCGCACGGTTGGTTTCTCCCCGCGGTCGCCGTGACCACACAATCAGTGCCGATTTCACCGCTATCCAGGAAGGGAGGTCGGCGTGGTCAGCCTGAATAAAATTGCAATGGCTGTAGCCTCGGAACTAGGAGAAGAATGGAGTGTCGAACCAGGTCAAAGATTCGACGGCAGAGATGCCTACCTGCGCGGCAGAGACGACCTTCGCCTACGTATCGCTACGGAACACCCCCGAAAATACGGAAGCAACAGACTCTTCATCTCGGAAGCAGTCGGCGGCGAATTGAGGCAGTTCGTTCAATATGACGCGGTGATCAGCGTATCGAAAGGCAGGGCCGTCAAGGAAGTTGCGGCAGAGATTCGGCGACGCTTGCTCCCAGGTGTGGAAGAAGCAATCGCCAAGGCGCGCGCCGATAAGGCTGTGAGTGACGCGCGTGACGCTGAACATCAAGCAATGTGTAAAGCCATGGCGAGCGCACTTGACGGCGGGACCTACAGTCATGATCCGAATAAAGTCCACTTTGGTTCCTGCAGTGATGGCGTCAATGGGTCTGTCGAGGTTCGCAAATTCGGCGACAATGTCAAATTTGAGATAGCTGTCCCAAAATCTCTCGCGTCAGCAATGGCCGAAAGTGTTTCCGCGCTGCGCCGGGTGGAAGTGTCGAAAGGATGTGATCCTCAAGTGGTTCCCCAAACTGTTTCCAAGCAAGAAACGCCTACGCAAGGTCGCTCTGACGAGACGAACGGTCGGAGCGAGAGGCGCAGGCAGCTCACACCCGAAGAACGTAAGGAGCGACACGACGCCCTGAACGGAAAACTTGCCGATGGCATCGCCGAGCTTGCAGAAGACGAGGGCCGGTGGGCGGAGTTCCTGACGGTGGCGCAGGAATTCGCTGCCGCGTGGAGTTTCAATAACATCATGTTGATCCTGCTGCAAGCAGCAGAGCGAGGCTTCACACCGTCGATGGTGAAAACGTCCAGGGCATGGAACAAACTCGGACGCAAGATCAAGACAGGTGAGAAGGCCCTCTACATCTTCGAACCGATGAAATACCGCCTCTCGCTGGAGGAGGCGCAGAAGGAAGGCAAGAATGGCTTCGACAGTGACGGTAGGCCGCGGATGACGATTCGCGGCGTCCGACCTTCACCCCGCTTCGACGTCAGCCAAACCGAAGGAGAGCCGATCCCTGAGGACCGGAGCACCCGTGCCCCCGTCGCTGAAGACGAGATCGCGGAAGTCTGGGAGACGGTCGCCGCCGAGATCCGGGCAACCGGCTATGAGGTGACAGGCGGCCCGCCCGGCGACGTCGACAGCTACACCGACCCAACCGCCCGCGAAGTATGGGTCTGCGACACCCTGGAGGACGAAGCGGCTATTACAGCGGCACTCCGAGAGCTGGCACACATCCGGCTCAATCACCTGGCCGACGCAGACGAGTACCGCCAGCACCGCCAACGGATGGAGCGCGAGGCGACAACGGTGGCGATCATCGCAGCGGGGGCCCTCGGCCTCAACACCTCGTCGCATGACCAACCTGCCCTCACCGGCTGGCTAGAAGGCAACGCCGAGTTGCTCGCCGAGACCGCCGAACGAGTAATGGCGACAGCTCAGGAGATCATTCGCGCCTTCCAGGAACCCGCCATACCCGAGTAGTCACGCGTGCCAGCTGAGGGCCGTGCTGTAACGGTCGCGCGCATCTTGGATGCGCGCGTGCCGTGGCCACACGGAACACGGAGGAGACCGATGGACGACGCGACACACGAGCACCACCAGGTTAAGAAGCCCCGAGACCGGCAGGACCCGGTGGGGTTCCGGCTCGCCACGCCGGCGACCGTAGGCGGATACACGGTCATCGAGGCCGCGTTCTTCACTCCTGGAGGTCCCGGATGCCACGCCTCCGCGTTGGCCGTGACCCGCCGGGGCACGTACTACAGCACGCACGTCCTGCAGTACGAGGAGAGTCAAGATGTCTGGTCGCTCGAGGTCGGGCGCTACGGCTTCGCCACGTTGCCGCTGGCCCAGGATAACCTCGCCGCGCGGGGGCTCACCCTCTGCAGCGTCGTCCCGCCTATCGAGGTCAAGGAGATGCAGGACGTAACCCATCAACCGTCGAAGAGGACACGCGAGCTGATCGCGGAGTGGGTCCGCGAACACCAGGGCAACACCCCGGCGGAGATCGCCGCAGGACTTGGACTCGGACGAGACCGGGTCAGGCAAACATGCCGAAGGATGGTGCGCGATGGCCAGCTGCGAAGCACGCCCGGAGGCACCTACTACCCCTGACCGGCTACGGTGTCACCCGACGCACGCTGAACAGGCGGAACGGCGGATTACTCCGGCCCCCGCGATCGGACTGCCGCGAACACGCGGTGACACGGAAGTGCAGGTGATGACGCAGGTGGAGCCGCTGGAGCTAACGCCGGAGGTTCAGTCGGTCATCGATGCCTGCCGAGAGTTCATCACCGGTGGCGGGGGCTCCTCGATAGAGGCGCTCTACGGCGGGAACGATCTGCCAGAGCTACAGTCCGCGGTCCGTGAGCAGGTCGACCTCCTGGTGAGGCTCGCGCGAGCTGGCCAACTCGTCGGCGTGGAGCTCGAACCGCCGATGGGCGGCGAAGGCTCGGACGACGATGTCGTCGCGCGCTGCTCGCGTGCCGTTGCCCGATGGAGGGTCAGTCGGGACCTGCACAAGAACCTCCGGGCCCGGACCACGCAGGCGAAAAACGACGAGCGCGAGAAGCAGCAAGCCCGAGACAAGGCCGTGCTGGACCTGGCGGCCGCGCGGCCGGACTGGGGCACCCAACGAATGGGCAAGGCAGTCGGCCTCCCGGAAAAGACCTTGCGCGACATCCTCACAAAAGCCGCTAATCCGCGCTAACAGTCCAGCCAGCTTGCCCGCGAGAGCAAGCTCTTCAAGATGTTAAGGGCGCACCCGTCGATTCAGGTGACCAAGCCGATATCTGAACCGCGCCCAGCCTGAACATCTGAAGTACGAGCACGGTCAGTGCATGCGTGCCCTCACGGCCGCAGACTTCCATATATCACGCCTTGCGGGATTCAATAGCTCGCATGTCCACGCGACTTCCTGACGTTGATGTAGCAACCGGGACACGTCGCCAGAATTTGTTTGTGCATCGAGGACGTGCGCAGACCACTGCGGCAGATTCGTGATCAATCCCCTGCTAGATGACGTTCAAGATTTCCCCGCATAGAGACAGTTATTGAATCGATCGGCCGAAAGAAGTATCTCACTAGAGGAGTAGTCATGGTTACGTCGGCTAATTCGAACGCGGCAAGCAGTGAGGTTTATGTCGCCTTGTTAGTGCCAGACGCCCCATCTTTCCCCGCAATTATCGACGATGAGAGGTGGAACACCTTTGCCGTGCCGAGGTTTCGGCGCGCGGCTGCCGAAGCGGTCGCATCGTGGCTCAATGCCATGCACGAGGAAGACCCGAGAATCTGGCCGGGTGGAGCCGTTTTTGGTCCGGACGGCGTCCTGACCGTGCTGGAAGGAGAAGAACGCGCGTCCGTGCGGGTTCTTCCGGACGCGGAAGGCAGGTACGCGATCGGCTTTCAAGGTTGGGCGTGGGTGCTTAGCACTCCGACCATTAACAAGCATCGCGATGCTGAACTGCTCGACGATCGGGCGCGGCTAGCAGCGGAGAGTCGCGAAATCCTTGTCACCATCAACATCGATGGCACGGACCCTGTGTTTCCTGCCCTGCCTTCGGCAGAGCACGGCTGGTCCCGGGCGGGATGTCCGCGGTTCCGGCGCGAGGTCGCCGAAGTGGTCGTTGCCTGGATCAACGACGTCGCCCGCAGCAGCCCAGAGGGCGCAGACCGCGCGTACTGGGACGCCGACACGATCGTGCTGCTCGACAATCAGGCAATCGCTGACGACGGCTACCTGCCAACCCGAATCGACGCCGATTCCGACGGACGCTACGCGATCGGCATGACATTCGAATGGGAGATTGTCGATCAAGAACAATAAATGCGTAAGCCGTTCGAGGAGGAAACATGGAAGAACGAGACGACATGGTCGTGACACTGGATATGCCCGGAACCATCGCGGAGTTCCTGCAAGATCTGGATATGCAGGACGACGAGATCGAGGCATACGACGGCGCCCGATTCATCAATCGCTCTCGCGGATACACGCTCCGCGTCACGGCGACACTGGCTGTACACAAAGCGTTTCTCGGCCGTTGCTGGACGTTCGAAGGCGGCGACGGCATCGAGTCGAGCTCAACCGAACGATCAGCTTACCGCGCGTACGCGCAGCGAATAGACCGCGCAGAGCAAGGCTCCAGTAAGTAGTCGATACCGCATGCAAGCATGCCAGAAAGGAGTGGGAAGATGGTCAAGAATCACGAACCAAAATACCCGTTTCGGATTCTGCGGACTGCTAAGAACATCCGCCGAGTCTCGATCCCCTATGACACACGCCAAGCACGGGACGCAGCGGGCAGCCGTTATGCGGAGCAGGACGCCGCGCGGGTCCTGCTGGAGTTCTGGAGCGAAACTCACCCGCAGGACCCGCTGAACGAAGGGTGGGCTTGTGACGGACATGTCGATCCGCCCGGAGCGGCCCCTGCGGGCCCGCTGGATGATGCCTCCGCACTGCTGACCCATATCCGCGATGCGCTGATGCAGATCGACGACGCCGCCCACACGGTCGAGGACGCCGACCGGGCGGGGACGCCCGGTGGAGAAGACCCGGCACGTGAACGGCGTGAAGCCCTTCTCGATGACCTCGTCGGGTCGGTGGACATCCTGGACAAGCTGCTCTCCGAGGGCGGCGCCCTCCCCGGAGCGCGGTCCCGGCGCAGCACCAAACAGGCGGTGACCTACGCCGCGGTCACCCCCGATGTGTCGGACGTCTGCCAAACCCAGGCCGGAGCGAAACTCGGCCCCATGGTCGTCCACGGGGTCGAGGACGCCACGAACGCCGGTGTCTACCGCTGCCGCTGGTGCAGCAACGCCTTCAACCGGCAGCAGCGGGCAGTGCTCGCGCGGCGTCCGAACGAGGGCGAGCTCTACGGCTTCCACGAATCCTGCGCCGGAGACTTCGCCCTCAACTACCTCCCCATCGTGGTGACTGTCCGGCCGGACCGCTCAGCCCAGGTCACCGGCCCACCGAACACCAGCGTCACCGTGCTCATCGAGGACTAGCAACTCAGGAGGAAGGCCCATGCAGCAGAAGACGAGAACCATCTCCGTCGCCGTCCACCGAGTCACTGGACAGGAACTGGAAACAGGTTCGCCGGTGAAGGTCGCAGGCCCGCACGGGCGTGGCGCTGTATTCCTCCACGTCGTCCGGCCAGATCGCCGCGAGCCGCACCGGGAGCTGGCCGAGGTTCACGTCCGCTGGGACACGAACGGCCGCACCAGCGACTGCTGGGCGCGAGACGTCGGGATCCGGGTCGAGCCACGCGAAGTACTTATCACAGGAACGACGCCGCTCGTACCGGTAACGGCGCGCCAGCAGGACGCCCTACGCCACGCCGTCCCCACGGCCGAGCTGGACGGCTGGCATTTCGGCACCGGGAGCGTCGTCGTGCCGCACCCTCCGCTAGAGGCACTCGCGGTAGTCCAACGGGCCTTCGACTGGGCGGCGGAGAAGTACGGCGCGAACAAGTTTCCTGCAGCTTCGCTTCGCTCCGTGCTGAAGAGCCTCAAGGAGAGAACGAGCTGAGACCCGAGGGACTTCGGTACGTGCAGGTCGGCGCGGGAACGCCGGTGAGTACCCGCGCCGACCTCAAGTCCTAGCAGACCCATCGGCGGCACACCGTCCCACCGCGAGCGCCTTCCAAGGACAGCGCGAGGGCAAGCGGACAGGACGTGCCCCCTCAAATCGCAACCAGGAGCTTGGAGAAGACCATGACTGCGCGCCCCAACAGCCCCGACCCGTCCGCCTTCCCGCTGGAGGAGACATGCCCTGCCTGTCACGTTGAAATCGGACAAGCCCACGAACATCGCTGCGAGGTCGCCCGCTGCTTGGCCACCGGCCGACAACGCAACGGCCATATGTACTGCCGTTGTCCCGAGGACGTATGGACTGGCCTGATGTCCGGGATGGCCGAATGTATCGAGTTCGGCTGGATGCAAGAAGGAGACCCCAGCCTCCCCGACCTCAACCGCCTCTACACCACCGCGACCTGGAACCCTCGCAGCCGCCGCTGGACCCGGCCCTGACCGGCCGACCCCGCAAAACCACAAACGAATGATCCGGACCTCCGGGAACGTGAGAAGCACCTCCGTCACCTCGACCGCACGGCGCCGTCGAATATGGACTGCCGCCGCAGGCCACCGAGCTCAGCTCCCTTGTCAGACCCTCATGTCATGATCCACGACAGGGCCTGACAGGGGAGTCACCGTGAGCGACATCGAAACGATCGTTGCGACGTTGGAGACTGCCATGGCAGCGATCGACCAGGCAGAACGGGCAGGCACGCACGCTGCCAGCGGGTTCGAAGAGTCCTCCCTGCATCTTGGCCAGGCCGTCTCCGGCACCAGCGACGCCCAGATAGCGGCATTGCCGGGGCTGCTGAACCAGGCCCGCGAGGCAACGGAGCAGGAAACCGGCCGTCTACGCGCTGCGAAGGCGAAAATATCGGCTTACCTAAACAAGCTCGGAGGCTCGAACGGGCCGGCGGAGCACGACGCTACCGTGCCAAGCCCGCGGGCTGATGCTCGTCGGCGGGAGCCGGATGTCGAGACAACAGTCCAGTCCAAACCTGATCCGGTTTCACCGGACCGCGTCGACGAACTACGGCGCAGCCTCCCGTCACCCGTCCAGCCGAGCGAGCGGCAGAAGACTCACGGGGAATGGGTCGCCGGTACGGGCGGCGACGAGGTCGGTGGACACATCGTCAGCGGACGGGATGACATGGAAGCCGCGGCCGTCCAGTTCTTCAAAGACCAAGGGGCGCGGCGAATGCCTTCCACCGTCGCCGACGTCGAGGTCAAGCTCGCCGTTCACATGCAAAACCAGGGCATCACCAGTGCAACGGTGGCTGTCAACAACGAAGTCTGCAAAGGCCCGTTCGGCTGTGACACGCTCTTACCTAAGATCCTGCCTCAAGGAAGCGCGCTCACCGTCTACGGGACCATGCCTGACGGCGCACCGACCGGGGCAACCTACCTGGGACAGAGAAGGAAGCCATGATCGAAGCTTGGTACGACAGCAACGCATCGGGGGCGACCAAGGTCACCACCGCGGAAGACCTCGACAGAGTCCTGGACGCCGTAGCAGCCATGGACGGACCTACGCTCGCCGAGCTGTACACCGACGGTGACCCCGACAAGTCATCGCTCGAAATCGGTCTGGACGGCGAACGTGCCAGCTTGCGCTACCTAGGCGACGACGCGCCGAACGGGGCCTACTCGAAGGGCGGAACGTTCGCACCCCCGCCCGGCGGCGAAGTGCTGTACTACTACATGAGAAACCCCCGTGAGTACCCGGCGGACGCGGAGATCCCCGTCGAAGTGGCGAGGAAGGCCGCGCACGAGTTCCTTGTGTCCAGTGGACAACGTCCTTCTGGTGTGGCTTGGACTGAGCAGGACGGGCCCTTATAGCATCAGCATTTGCCTGGACATGCGAGTCCCAACCACAGCCCGATGAAGCTGTGGCCGTACAAGCCGCTCGACGGCTGGGTAGAGAATCCGATCATTCTGGGCTAGTCGACAGTGGAGGTAGAAGCAAATGCGTGCTATGGAGTTGCTCGCCGCCTTCACCCGTGTGCGATTGGCAGCCGAAGAACACATGGACGAGCGCGACCGAGCCGGCCTGGGCTGGGCTGGGCCGAGGAATCGGTGACAGGCGCCGCGGTGCACCCGCGGCCTACCCGCAGCTGCACTCGTGGTCCAGTTCAACCGCCTGCAGGAGGGGCGCGGTGTCGGTGCCGACTAAGCTGCTGTACGTTCCGCGCCCGGATGATCACGTTCGACCACTTGGCCCGGTGGTTCCGCGTGGCATGACCACTCGACAAGCGGTTCATTTCCGCACTACTTGATCACTTGCCGTCAAAGCTCCGGATACGGGTCGTATCGGAGCTTACTCGGGGAAGGGAAGGAATTGTGCTGGAGCAGTTCGCGAGCGGCTTGGTCATGCGAGAGTGGGACGGTCCTGCGGCGAGTAAAAGTATCCATCGGTGCTCGGCGAACTGGTCACCCTTCCTTCGAGCGCGCTTGGCCGCGCAGGATGTTGATCTGCTGACGTTCCCTGGGCGAGTGTGCACGCATCGTGAGCTTGCCGGGATTACTGCTGTCGTAGTCTCGAAGCAGAGAGTACAAGCCGGGCACCTGTTCCTTGGGCATCAGCATCCACACCCTGGGCTTTATCGGCTCCTCCATCTGTTTGGGCATCGTTTCTTTGATGAACTCGAGCACACTATCGAGGTTCGACAACAAGGTCTCCGACGCGCGCAAAGAGTCAACGTTCACGGAGAGTCGTCCCAGTCCTTCCTTGATCGCATCTGACCCGCCGTCGAACCGAAACACATCGACCGGATCCGCGTCGAGTTCACGCTTCGACCCAGAACCGGTCCGCGGCACATTGAGGGTGTTCGGACGGGCCGCTATAAGGCCAGCGATCCCGATCACTAGCAACAAGGCGCTTGCAACAGATTCGACCGTTTCTTTGTCGGACCACAGGTGCGGTGTAATGGAAAAAAATGTGAGGCCGGCGAGGGTGACCGCGAAGAAGAGTGCCCGCACCGGAGTGGACCGTGCGCGCCGCACCACGAGCCTTACCTGGTCGACGATCGGGCGTACCATTGGATTGCGTAGAACTCGAAACTGTGGTAGCAGAAGTAGGCGTGCTACGGTATCTGATGGTGCTGTGGCGGCGTAAACCACCATAGCGGGCGCCCAGGTGAACAGCCACAGCCACAACACGCTCCTTGCGGCAGCTGCGACCTGGCCGGTAATAATCTCGCCGATGAGTGAAACTGCTGCGGCGAGACCGCCGAACGCGGCATGCAGAGAGACCACCCAAATGAGGGCGACACCGCAGAAACGGCCGATTCTGCTGCCGCCAGCGGAATGCGGTATCGCAGAAAGAAGCAGAAAGGTCACCGCCGGAGTCGCTATGCACGCTCCGAGCACGAAAGTCGACGGTCGCGGCGTATTAAAAGCCATCCTGACCATCAACCCGATGACCCCTATAGCCATCACCTGACCGATGCGGAGCATCCATCGCATCCGCCCAGGAAGCGAACCTGCCGAAGTGTCCTGGGCGACGCCGTAAAGAACGTGGTTGAGTCGATGAGGTTTGGTCGACGCGCGCAGCATCCGTATCTGGTTCGCGCCACTCAACCCCTGGTAGATCTCCGGAGAAGCCGCGAGCTGTGTTACCAGCCGGTCGATGAGGCCGGTCTCGTCCTCCAGTCGAATCACATAGTCGGTGACAGCGGCGGCGACTTCGCTTGATGTCAAAGGGAGGAGGTCGATGGCATCGGCTCGGTCACGGTTGGCGCCGGCCGCGATCGCGGTGAGGACCAGGGCATCAGCCTCGACCATGACTGCATTGGCCCGCTGATCCGCCGTCTCGTCGAGAAGTCCGTCGCGGAGCAAAGTGAGTGACGCGAGTGACGCGGGGGGCCAGTTGAAGCTGCCGGGCGTTGGAAGATCACCTTCACCGGCCAGAGCTTCAATGCTCGTGACGACATGCTCCATCGATCCGACGTCCGTAGCGAGTCTCGTCCGAACCGACTCGACGACCTTTTCTTGGAGGGCACCACAACCGCCGCCTAGTGCGGCGACGACCACTGGGTGCCAGCGCGGATCATCCAGAAGCGGGTCCACGTCTACCGTTGCCGCGATTTGGCACAGGTGTTTGCCGGCCAGGTGGTGGTGGATTGCTGCATGGGCGAACCGGAAGCCGGTCGCACTCGTTCGACCGATACCAGAGTGGGCGAGAGTTTCGGCGATCTGGACGTCCGGCGCTGCATTGCGGGGCTCATCGATCGCGAGATATGCCAACTGGCTGGCGTCGACGACGTCGGAGTCTCGTGTCAGCAATGTCGTGATGATCTTGTCGAGCACCTGGTGTCGGGTGGCGCGCAGCTCATCACGCGTCAACGAGGTGCCCAGCAGGCTGAGCAGCAACGGGTTGCCCGCGATGTCACTTATACGCGGGTCATGCCGCAGCCGCCGCAGAACCCCAGGATGCGTGTGCCCGGTGGCGCTGAGAAGTTGTCGCTGTTGTTTCGGCGTGAGTGGTGCCATCGCGAAGGTAGACGACTCGGGCACCGAGGTGCGAGTGGCCACGATTGCGCAGTCATCCCTGCTGATGACGAAGCCGCGGACCGCCTGGACGTATTGCTCGGCCTGTATGGGGGTGAGCCCCTCGTCGAGATCGAATACGAACAACCAGGTCAGTCTCCCCGGTACTTGCTCGAGGTACTGGGCAAGGTTGTCTTCCTTGCCCTGCACCGAGGCCGCCAGATGATTCTTGATCGTGTCATCGTCTGTCCGGCCGTCGGGCAGATCTTCGGCACGCACATCTACGTACAGCGCGAGTCGGCGAGGCCGTCTCTTTGCCCGTTCGCAGACAGCCGCGACGATTGAGCGCAGACCGACGGTCTTGCCTGATCCCGCTGGCCCTATCAGGACGACGAGCTTGCTCGGGGGCCTGCGCCCCAGCCGCCGCAACCTGCCCCGTCTTCTGCCGACGACGTCCAGCTCAACTGTTTCGTGGGCCCGTCCCGTCGGATCTGGCGGGTACGTCAGTCCGTGAACGATTGACGCGATCGCGTGCAACATCTGGTGATTCGGTGCACGGGTGCGAACCACAATGCCCACACCCACGGCACTGAGCAGAACACCGAAAGCAGCGATGCCGCCGCGCACGGCGGAATCAGCGGAAAGTAGCGGCGCCTGGTGGCTCACCAACGAGGTGACGACGCCCGCGGCGGTGAGGAAGCCAAGCAGCGCCAGGCACCAGCCGACCGCCAGCCTGCCGGATTGACGACCGCGCAGGTTGAGGATCAAACCGAGGATTCCCGCGATGCCGGATATCACGCTCACCAAGTCAGGCCAGCTCTTCAGCGCGTCCAGTGGCACCAGGTCACCTCCAGCGAGCTCGTGAGAGTAATCGAACCTTACCAACCCTTGAAGTGGGCAGGATCTCCAGTCAACCGAGCTATCGAGCCTTCGTGGAATGCGAACTGTCGCGAGTCAGCCTGAGGAACTTCCAAGGCATCTGATCAAAAGATCACACGCCTATCATCTAGATCCGGAACATGTCATGTTCCTCCGGAAACTACAGCTGCTTAGTTAGTCGGTCGTGTCGCCCCCGCGTAGTCGTCTCCTCGGCGGCGATGGTTGTCGATCTGAACGGGTTGGCCGAAGGTCGGGGCGTTGATCATTTTGCCGTTGCCGATGTAGAGGCCGACGTGGTGGATTCTGGCGGGTGTGCCGTAGAAGACGAGGTCGCCGGGCAAGAGTGGTTGCCCGTCCGGCACTCGGGGCCCGGCGTGAAATTGGGTGTGAGCTGTGCGGGGTAATGGGACCCCTGCTGCGCCGTATGCTGCCTTGGTCAGCCCGGAGCAGTCGAAACCGTCATGCCCGCCGTCCGGGCCGTTTCCGCCCCAGACGTAGGGCAGGCCACGTTGACTGCATGCGTAGGTGATCGCGGCCATCGCAGCGGGAGTGGGCGCCTGGATCGCGTTGCAGTCGCCTGTTCCGCTAGTTGTACAGGTCGCGCCATGGACTGCTGCGACGACCTGGCGAGCGGCGGGTTCGAACTGTGCGTAGCGGTCGGGAAAACCGGACCGTTGCACGGTTTGGGCGGCTTCGGCGACGGGCATCGCCTGCCAGCTCGGCAGCGCTGTGAGGTGCCGGTAGAACTGCTCGCTGCTGTACTTCGGGTTCATGATCTGGGCGACCGAGCCCCAGCCTTGCGAGGGCCGTTGCTGGAAGAGTCCGACGCTGTCGCGGTCCCCGTAGTTGAGGTTCCGCAGTCGTGACTCCGTGATCGCGGTCGTGATCGCGATCACCCATCCCTGTTCCGGAACGTTCATCTGCTTGCCGACGGCGACGATCGTCGCCGCATGGCCCATTTCCTCGGGGCCGTATCCGGTTGCCGGGGTGCTTACTGCTCCAGTGGGGATGCAGCTCGTGCCTTGGGCGGAGCTGCCGACCACTGCGTAGACGACGGCGATCACGCCACCGCCTATGAGAAGGATCAGTACGACGAAGAACGCGACGCCGGCCGCGGCGAGTTTAGCCATCGACTAAGAACCCCCTTAGCGGTTAAGGCGTGAGGAACTGGTCGGCGGCATCGGCGTGGGCGGCTCCAACTCCGGCCGCGCGGTACGAGTGACAACCTCGTGATGCCACTCGCCGCTAGACGGCGGTGATGCAGGTAGATGCGGCCAGAGCCTGGGAAGTTCGGGCAGCGCGACCCGTCCCGCGGTGCCGAGGTCATCGATCCGGCGCCATCGAGGCGCGGTCATGTCGAGTGGTTCACCGGCGGACTCGCCGCTCGTCGTCGCCACCGGCACCCTCGCCGGGCTATCGAGGCCTCGCAGGGCTTGGGTCATGGCGCGGCGCGCGTTGGCTTCCCTGGCCACGGTGGGGAACCAGACCAGAACGGGCGTGGTGATGCCCGTGGCGTCGGCCAGGCGCTCGTATCGGACCAATTTGCTCGACAGTCGGGACAGGCTCTCGGTGCCGAAGTCGAACTCGACGAACCATTCGATCTCCCGTCCGGCGTCGGACCACCTGCCGTAGCCGTCCGGGGTGACGATGTCGCCCCAATGCCGTCCGCACCGGGCCGCCGACCACCAGGTGATGAGTTTCCCGGTGGACCCGGGCTGACGGGCAGCGCGGATCAGGGTGGTGAAGAGCGCGTTGCAGCCGACGGTGTGGGCGAGCTGGAGGGAGAAGGCGCGGCCCACTTCGCGTTCGCGGCTGTAGCCGAGGTCTTTGAGTTCGAGGCCGTCTTCGTGGGCGAGCGCGATGGCTCCGGCGGTGTCGAGGACGTAGTGCATCGGGTGCGAGCCGAGGTCGCGGTGTGGCTGGAACCGATGCACAACGCCCCATTGGTAGAGGCTGCGCAGGCGCAGGTTCGCGGCGCGCCGTCCGGGAAAGGCGATGTCGACGATCTGCGTGCTGGTGAGGACGTGATGCTCGAACAGCATCCGGCACAGCCAGCGATCGCGGTCGGTGAGATGCCGGGCGAGCCAGGCATGGTGCTCGGCACTGTTCAGCACTCGCGGCGCGGGACGTTCCGGCCGGTGTGCTCGCAGGTGTCGTTGCGGGGTCGGGTTGCTGATCTGCATTTGGTGTACCTCCAAACGCGCCAATGCGCGACCTTGGTTCCAACGAGGGGATGGCGAGCGCCGGGTCAGGCGGCACGCCGGGGATCGAATTCTGCGGGTCGTGCGTGTTCGGCAGGGCGCGGTGTGCTCGGAGCCTCGGCGTTGGTCCGTGCGAGCCTGCGGATCTCCTTGGCACGTCCGGGAATTGCGGGTGGGAGCTTCTCGGTGACGCCGGTGAACGGAGGCGCTTCTTCGCTGTTGAGCACCAGTCGTGCAGCGATGTGGTAGCGGCCCAGGTTGGCGAGGTCGTGTTCGGAGAGCTGGGGCTCGGTGTGCCGGGCGAGGGCGCGTGCGTCTTCGGGCGAGGCGGAGAAGATGATCTTTGAGCGGGCGTTGGCGCTGATGCCTTCTTCCAGCTCGCGGGGGAGCTGGCGGAGGTATTGGTGTGCCAGGGTCATCGACATCCGGTAGCCGCGGGCTTCGGCGAGCATGTCTTCCAAGGGGTAGGCGAGGGACAGGAAGTTGTGGCATTCGTCGATGTAGAGCGAGCTGTCGAGCCTTTCCCGCTGGGGGATTCGCACGCGGCGGGTGGCGGCTTGCCAGGTTCGGGCGACTACGATCGAACCGACCAGCCGGGCGGTGTCGATCCCGAGCGAGTTCTTGCTCAGCCGGACGAGGCAGATGCCGCCGTTGAGGACCGCGTCCATGTCGACGGTGGATTCGCCGCCTGCGAGGGAGGCCCGGATGAACGGCCGCAACAGCAGGCCGCGGAGCTTGTTCATCAACGGGGCGACAACCTGGGCCTTGCTGGCATCGGATAAGTCGTCGTACCAGGCCCAGAATCCGCGCAGGACGTCGTCGGAGACCTGCGCGAGGGCGCGTTCCCGGAAGCTCGGCACCGTCAGGAGTTTCGGCAGGTGCGTCAGGGTCGGGGTGCCGGGGAGCTCGCGAAGGGTCAGCAATCCGGATCGGAGGATGTCTTCGGTGCGCGGGCCCCAACTTGAGGCGTACACGTGGGAGAAGATCGACACCAGGTCATCGACGGTGCGTGCGGTGTCGGCACCTTCGAGCGGGTTGAGCACCGGCGGCCGGGATCGGCTATCGGCGTCGAAGAGCACGACCTTGTCTCCAAGCCGCGAGGGAAGCCGCATCAGGACGTCGGTGATCAGGTCGCCTTTCGGGTCGATGACCACCAGGCCGCGGCCGGCGTCGGCATCGTCGAGAATCATCCGCGCCATCAGTTCGCTCTTGCCGCTGCCGGTGGCCCCGAGGATGTGCAGGTGGTGCCGGGCGTCGGCGACGCGCAGTCCGACCGGCCGGGAATGTCCGGAGTCGCTGACCCCGATCGGTTTCACTCCCACGCCACCGGCGGCGATGCCCGGTGGTGGGGGGACCGCCTTTGCTCCGGCGCGCTGCAGGCCGGGTATGGCGTCGTCGGTCGGGAGGTGCGCGAGCGCGGCCAGCTCGGTGATGGAGAGCAGGTCGCCGTCGGTGAGGCGGCGTTCGGTGACGGCCCGGACTGGGTGGGGGAGTCGGACGCGGCGGTAGTAATTGTGTTCGCTGTAGGCCGCGAACGCGCTGGCGATGGCGTGGCCGCGTCCGGCCAGGTGCTCGCGTACCGGTGAACGCTTCGCGTCGGTCAGGTCCTTGTCGACGAGGGTGGCGACGGCGTAGCGGACGCGGGTTTCGAACTGGGGGCCGCGCTGCTTGGCCACGATGACCCGATCTTGGGACGAGGTCTCCAGGACGGTCTGGCGATCGGTGACCGGCTTCGTCGCGCTGGTTCGGGGTCGACGTCCCCTCGTGTGCGGGGTGATCAGGTCGAGGAAACGCCCAGCCAGTTTCGCGGAGCTGCCGGAGCGGACGTGGCGGGCGGCTCGGCGGGCCTTGCGGACACGCGTCCCAGTGACCGGTCGCGCGAGGATCTGGACGACGGCGCGTTCGCGGGAGCCGAGCCCTGCCGGTGCGCCGAGCAGGGCGCGGACCGGGTCGGCGGGGAAGTCGGAGCGGATCGGCAGCGCTTCGCTGCGAGCCAGGCGCATTTCCCCGCCGACGGCCTCGACGGCTTTTCCCGCAGGTATGGATTCCGGGATCGGTGGTTTGGCCGGGGTGGTCCGGGTGTGGGCACCGGGCCATGCCGCCTCGATCGCGCGTTCGGCCATGCCGGGCGGGACGATCCCCGGCAGCCACACGCGCACGGCGACACCGGCATGGGAGAACACGTACTCCCACACGATGTGCGGCTGGCCGTGGATCCGGCGTTTCCAGCCGGGGCGCAAGAGTCCGACCAGGTTGGAGAACAGCGCCTCGGCGCCGCCCGGGTCCACGGTGGGCGGGGCCAGCACCGTGACCAGCCTGGCTCCGGCCGCCATCCGGTCATGGCGCCGTCGCATCCACCACCGACGTCCGAGGACAGCACCGGTCCAGGCCAGCGCTAGCACAGGACCGGCGACCGGCCCCCACGACACGGCGACGTCTCGCACCTTGGCGAGCACTGCGTGCACCGCGCCTCCGGGATCACGGAGGTAGTCCTGCAACGGCGAGGTAAACGTTTCCGCGTAAGCAGCCACGGTTGAGGCAGAAGACATCAGAACTCCTTTCTGCACGGGGAAATCAGGGAGGTCTCAGGCTGCGTCGCGATCGGCGTCCGCCGGGCGCGGACGGCTCTGCGGCGACGGCACTGCCGGGCCGGTGCCGGGTACGAGCCGGAGGTGTCGGCGTCGTTTGTGGGCACGGTTCACGTCGATTTCGGCCTGCCATTCCGATAACCGTCGCCCGTCCATCCGCTTGAGAAAGTGCGGGATGTTGTTCGCAGGAACTCCGACGAGCCGCGGGCCGAGTACGGCCAGCAGGTCGGATGCTTCCTGCGAGGACCATCCTGCCGCGGTGATGGCGTCGGTGTCGGGGAACACGTCTGCGACCCGGTCGCGGCTGGGGTCGATGTGGGCGTCTTCCTTGCCGCCGTAGCTGTAGACCCACAGGAAATTGCCGGGCGGATCCGGCTCGATCAACCGCTTGAACCGAAGGACTTCCTTGGTATAGGCGTAAAAGGTCACGTCCGGGCAGGCGCGCATGACACGGCACCACGCCAGGGTGTAGGAGTCGTCGAAGAAGTCTCCGGCGTCGTGGACGCGGATGAATTTCCCGGTGAATCGTGGGGCTGAGAGTTCGAGGATCATGGCCGATTCCCAGCCGGGAAGGTCGTCGAGGACGAAGGCGAGATTGGCTTGGTGGCGGGCTTTCACGGCAGGAAAGCGATAGGTTCCGTTGCGGGCGTAGCAGATCTGCGCGCATGCTGAGGCCGCGGGACACGTCACCTGTGTTCGTCCGTCGGGCAGCCGGGCCGCGAGCGCGGGCAGTGTCCAGTTCCAGACGCCGATGGCGCGCATCGCCCGGTTCTGCGTCAGCAACCGCGCGGGCCGGGGCGAGCTAGCGGGTTTCGCACTGGGTGAAGACATACGGCACCTCACATAAGGCAAGCGGGAGCATGAAAAGGGGGCGGCTAAGGCGGGCTTGGCGTCAGGCGGCGGGGTCGAGGTCGATGTGGCGGTCGGCGTCTTCGTCGAACGCCGGCTCGGTGTCGATGCCGTCGAGGTCGACGAACGCACTGTCGTCGGTCTCGCCGCCGGGCTCGGCGCACACGGCGAGCTCGGCCGGGTCAGTGGTGATGAGCGCGTTCTCCTGGGGCGAGGCCAGGGCTTGAAACGCGACTCGCTGTGTCCCAGTGCTGAGCAGGCCTTGTCCCTTGTCCGCGGAGACCAGGAACTGTTTCTCCCCGTCGGACAGGTTGAACGTCGCCACGATCTCGTCGATCGCTTGCGTCGCCTGGCGGAGGAGAACCTGCGTGGCGGCGTTGGCGATGATCGCCTTGCCCAGCTCGGTGCCGAGGACGTCACCGACATCCTGTGTCGCGATGGTCAGCCCTGCCCAGTGTTTCCGGGCAGCTTTGGCCATGCGGTGCAGGAAACGCGCCCCCGCCGGGTCCTGCATGAGCAGCCACGCTTCCTCGACGGTGATCAGCCGCGGTCGCCGGATGGCAGGGTTGGAGACCCGCCGCCAGATCGTGTCCAAGGTGAGCAGGGTCCCGATCGCGCGCAGTTCGTCCGGCAGGTCGCGGAGGCTGAAGACGGTCAGGTGGCCTTCGGGCCTGGTGGTGGTGTGTCCGGCGAACATCGCAGAGGATGCGCCGTCGACGAACGGATGGAGCCGGGACGCGAGATCGGCCGCGACCGGATCACCGGTGCCGGTCAGGGTCGCGGAGAGGTCGGCCAGCAGTGGTGCCTGTCGGCCCCAGGTCCGGGGATCGCTGGTGATCCCGGCTCGTTGATAGGTGGCCAGGATCGCCCGGTCGAGCACGGCCCGCTGGTGCGCGGACGGTTCCATGCCGAGCAGGACACCGATCACGGTGTGCAGGAACAGGATCCGTCGTGTCAGCGCGTCCTTCGGTGCCGTCCGGCGCCCGTCCGGGCGTGTCGCGATCGGCAGGTCGAAGGGGTTGATGCGGACCGCGGGATCGCCGAGGCGGATGTAGGTGCCGCCGATGGCCTCGCACAGCCGGCGGTACTCGTCTTCCGGGTCGATGATCGCGACTTCGATTCCCCGGTAGAGGGAGCGGAGTGCTTCGAGTTTGACCAGGTAGCTCTTCCCGGCGCCGGACCGGCCGAGGACGACGCTGTTGTAGTTGTCTGCGGCGAACCTGTTCCAGTGCACCAGGCCCTGGCTTCCGATGTTGAATCCGTACAGCACCCCGTCCGGTGCGGCAACGCTGGTCGGGTCGGCGGGCGGAAGGTCCGGTGAGGTGAACGGGAACGCGGCGGCCAGTGCGCTGGTGTCGAAGGTGCGGCGCATGCCGATGAGGTCCAGCGCGAGTGGCAGGGTCGATACCCAGCCTTGCAGTGACCGGTAGGTGGTGGGCTGGGCGTTCATCAGCAGCGACGCTGCGAGGGACCGGACGGCGGCGACGTGCTCGGCGAGATCGTCTTCGCTGGTGGCGTGCACGGTCAGGTATAGGCCGAACCGGTAGAGCTTTCCCTCGCCGCGGGCGACGCGGGCGGACAGGTCGTAGGCGTCTTCGGTGGCGGCCTCGACCATCGGGTCCAGCAGCCGTCCCTTCTCGTTGCTGTGCCGTCGACCGGATTCCAGTTTGGACAGCTGGCGCTTGAGCCGGTTGGCGGCGGTGACCGGGTCGATCGGCTCGATATGCAGCGAGACATCGACACGTCCGGGATAGGACAGCAGTGGCTGAAGCCACCCCGCGTGCACTTCGCGCGGGTAGCCGGTGATCGCGAACGACGCGACCCAGTCGCCGCCGATCTCCAGATGCCGCGGCGAGACCGAGAGCGAGTCCGGAGTGAACGCGCTCGCCCTACCCGCCGGTGTAGCTGCGGTGCGCCGGGCGCGTCGTCGAATCATGCTGGGTTTCCTGCTCATAGCTCCTCGCCCTCCCACTCGTCGAGCGCTGTCGCTTGCGGTGCCGCGCGGTGCACGGGCGCCCCGTGTGCGCTCTTGGGCCGGATCGGTGGTTCGTCATCGGGGTCGGCGGCGGTGGTGATCACCTCGTCGGCGCCGGCGAGCCCTGCCGATGGCGGGATCAGGGTGTCGGGATTGCAGGCGGTGGCGAGGATGGCGGTGGCTTGCCCGGCGTCCAGCGGGGTGATCGTGATCCCGGCGGGGGAGAGCAATTCGATGGCTTCGCCCAGGCGCCGCACGAGCCGGGTTTCCGCGGACCGCAGTGCGCTCTCGGTGACCGTGTCGCTGCGGTTGGCGTGGCGGCGTCCACGTAGGACAGTGAGCGGTGATGCGCCGCCGAGCCCGTCGGTCGGACCGGCGGCGCGCACCGGTTCGCGCAGGACGATCAGCACTTGACGGCGCAGTAGATCGGTCGAGCGGCGCAGTTGGTCGAGGTAGGTCGCGTGCTCTCGCGCGGCCGCTTCGAGCCTCGGATGCGGCAGACCGGGAGCGGCCTCGCGCAGATGGCTGATCTGGCTGCTCAGGTCGAGCCGCTCGGCGCGGACGAGGATCTGCACCGGCGCGGAGATCGAGTGCAGGTACCGGCCGAACGACGCGACGAGTGCTTCCTGTTCGCCGGGGGTGCGGAGCGCGAAGTTCACGGTGCTGGCGACCGCGACCATGGCCACGCCGTCGGACCCGAGGTCGATAACACCGGCCTCGGTGACCCCTTCCGCGGGCAGTCGCAACGCGGCCGGAGACACTTGCGCACCGTCCGCCGCGCCGGAGGCATCGCTCGCCGCGACGTGGCTGGTCAGCCATTCAGGCGCGGGACGGACCCCTTCAGGCGCGGCTACCCGATGGCGGGGCTGCATGCGTTGCCGGATGGCCGCGAACAGGAGCCGGTCGAGGCTCATACCGTCGCGCTGACCCAGGGCCAGCACTGCGGCCGCGACTCCGGCCGGGACGGCGATGATCAGGTACACGAGTAGCGGCACCGCGCCGCGTGCCAGGGACCATCCGCCGTAGAGGACGATCCCGGTCACCGCGAGGATCGCCAGCTGCCGGGCGGTGAGATTGGCGAGGACGCGGTCCTCGCGGTCGACGTCGGACGGTATGCGTACGGGCTGGGTCATGACGTCGTACCTCCACGGGGCGAGGGCTTCGGCGCGGGCGCAGGTGGTGCCGGTGGCGGAGTCGGCGCACGGAACGCGACCGGGGGAGCAGCCGGTGTCCGCGGCCGGGCGTCCGCGGGCCGCGGTTCGGGATGCGGGGTCCGGAACACCGGTGCCGATGGCGTCGCGGTCGCGGGAGTGACCGGCCGCGAGAGGTGGCCCGGTTCCGGAGCTGCGGGCTTGAACCGCAAGTGCGGCGGGACCGCCGCGACACCGACCGGCCGCGCGGGCGCCTGCCCGTTCCCCTGACGGTGTGACGGATTCGCCGTCTGGAATCGCGGGTTCGCCACGTGCCGCCGACCACTGCGGGACGGCGGGAGGGGAACGGCGGGCCGGGGCGCCGAACTGAACTCCGGCTTCGGCGGAGGTCCTGACGGAGCGGGATGGACGGCGGGGTCGTGCGTTGTGGTTTGCGGTCCCGGTTGCAGGAACTTCGGTTCTTGCGAGGGGATGTGCGGCTGCTGGGCGGCGCGCAGCCGCTCGGCGTCGTAGTGCTGTTGCATGCGCTTGTTCACCGCTTCCGGAGTCGGGGCTAGCCGCGGTTGCGGCGGCCAGGGCGGGTCGGCGACACGGGCACGCCCAGTCCCGCCGCGGCTGGAAGATGTTGTGGCGATGCCGGCTGCGCGGGACCCGCCGAACCCGCCGGAGTGACCGGCGATGGCGCCGAAGGTTTTCGCGGCGATCACGGCTTTGACCAAGCCGCCGAGGAACGAGCGGCCGCCTCCGCCGAGCTTTGTGGCGGAGAGGAACCAGGACGGGATCTTGATCAGGATGTAGAGCAGTCCGAGGACGGCGAAGAGCATCATCAGACCGCCGCCGACCGAGCTGAACAGCTTCGTGCTGCCGTTGAGGAAGGTGTTGACCGCGACGATCAGCGTGAGCGATTGGACGACCTGGATACCGAGCGTGGCGGCGAGCGCCCGCCAGCCCCAGCGGGCGATGCCGTCGGTGTGGGGGAGGGCGTGGCAGGCGACCCATATCGGGGCGGACACGGTCAGCAGCAGCGTGATGATCACTCGCACCACGTAGACCAGCAGCAGCGCGATGACCGCGATGACCAGGAGGACTTGCAGCAGGATGACGAACAGCCCGCCGGAGGCCATTGCGGAGTAGGTGCCGTTGATCGACTGGGTGAGGTTGTCGCCGAGCTTGGGCGGATCGGCCCCGCCGGACAGGACCGCGGTCGACAATGCGTTCGCGAGCCGGATCGCCTTGTCGATGACGAACAGCGACAGCATCGAGGCGATGAAGGAGATGCCGAGACGGGGCGCGATCTCCTTGATCGAATAGCGGCTCTGGACCGACTCGTGCGACATCACGATGATCCCGCCGATCATGATCAGCCCGCTGTAGCAGGCCAGCACGATCAGCCAGGAGTTGTTCCACAGGTTCGTCACGCCGGGCAGCGAATCCAGCGTCGGCGTGCTGAACGCGGTGTCGCCCAGCAGTTTCAGCAGGGGGTCGAGCGCGGACTTGACCAGTTCGCGGAACACCGCGTTGATGGCCTTGTTGATGCAGCCTTCGATGTTGGTGATTCCGCAGTCCGGGTCGTCACCGTCGGCGCCCGGCCCGGTCGGCCCCGGAGGCGTGGGCGGCGCGGGGGAGCTGGGTTGCGGGATGCACCCTTCACCGACACAGGGACTGCCGGAGCTGGTGTTCGGAGCCGTGCTCGGTTCGCCGGGTGCGCAGCCGATCTGGCCGGGGAAACAGGTCTCCGGAGCCGGCAGTTCGGTGATCGGCGGCAGCGGAGTCGCGGGGACCGACGGCCGTGGCGACCCGGTCGGGAAATGACATGTCGGGTCCGGCGAACCCGGCGCACACGTGTCGCCCGGTGCGACGGTCGGGAGAGGTAAGGGAAGCTCGGGTTGCTGCTGCGCCACCGCGGCCTGCGACACGGCGGACGGCTGCGAAGGCTCCGGCGAGGCCCACGCGCCGACCGGGAGAAGACAGCCGAGCACCACGACCACGCCGAGCGGAAGCAGCCGCAGCAGGCGTCGTCGCGAACGGCCGGTCCCGTCCGAGCCGGGCGGGCTGAGCAGGATGCGTCCGCGGACCGTCACGCGCGTGTCGGCCTCGCCGTGGTCGGGTGCGAGCGCGGGGGCGCGCCGGGACTTGGTCATGACCTCAGGCCCCGACAATCCCGCGCAGGATCTCCACGGCGAGCGGTGCCAGCGCCGCCAGCCCGTAGCCCCACGCAGCGTTCCGGAAGGCCGATTTCGCCTTCTCCGTTTCGCCCGGGTCGCCACCGGCCAGCAGGTACCGGACACCGCCGACGGTCAGGAACACCGTCGCCAGACCCGCCAGGATCCCGACCAGCCAGTTACGGATGTTGGTGAAGACCTGATCGACGGTGGTCGCGAGCGCGACAACATGCGTTGAGGCCTGCGCCGAATCCACCGCGTGTGTGGTGAGAAGGAGCGCGATGACGAACGCTGAACTCGCCAGTCGAGAGAGCGCGGCGCGCGCCGACCGGGCACGAATGCTCGGATGACTGGCCAGTGACGAGCCGTGTTCTGCCAACGGCAGGGAAGGGCGAGGATTTTCGGTAACGCACGCCGCGGCGGACGGTGGCGAGACGGTGGGCTGGGTCAAGGGACGGGATGTCAGGCGCATCGGCGCACCTCCGAAGTCGGCTCGTTCTCGGCGGTCTGCGGGGAGTTGGTCGGGCTCTCCCCGCACCCCAAGAGGCCGGATTTCGGGTCGTTTTTCGACACCGAGCGTGACGTTTTCTTCCGGTTGGCCAGTCGTCCGTTGCGGAGACGGCCGCTCACAGCACGTGACTTTCCGGTGTTGTCGTCGGTGGTGGTGGCCGGAGCGGAGGAGCTGAGCGCGCTCAGGGCGGCGTCGGCGACCGGGTCTTCGTAGTCGGTGCCGTCGGTCTGCTGCCGCAGCCAGGTCACCAGTCGGTCTTCGGCTCGGTTGCGCGCCTTGTATGCCGTCGCGAGGGCCGTGTCGTGGCGTTGTGCCCAGGCGGTCATCGATGTCTCGCCGAGGCGGGTGGCGGAGATCAGCTCCGCTTCGGCAGGGGTCAGGATCTGTTCGCCGACTGCCGTCGCGAGCACCAAGTCGGGGTGTCCGTACGGCGGCTTGGGAACGGTCGAACGAAAGCTCATCCCCGCGGGGCGAGGTGCGTCGAGGGACTCCTCCAGTGCCGCCTGGCCGGCGCGGCGGGCCGCGAAATGGAGCCGGAGGAAGATGCCGCGATCGGTCAGGTCCACGGTCGCCAACGCCTCGATGAACCCGGCAAGAACTGCCGCGTGTGCGTCGGCGCGGTCGCCGCGATATCGCGCCGCCAGCCATCCTGCGCTCGAGGCCAGCGAGGGCAGTGCCATGCCGACGCAGGCCACCGTCCACGCGCCACCTTGAGCGCGAGAGCTCAAGACAAGATGTGCCCAGACGGCGTCGCGAGTACGCGATGGGCAGTGCTTGCTCAGCAACCGGTCCCGGAGTTCGTCCAGCGGTACCGGCCGCCGTGGCAACCCGGCGAACTTGGAGCCGTGCACGGCCATCGGCTCGGGGCCGGTGACCAGCCAGCTGAAAGCATCGCGGGCGGTATCCAGCGGAAACCAGTCGTGCTCGTCCCGTTCATCCCGGGGCGACGTGGAGAAGGTGTCGTCGGCCATCATGACCAGCTCCTGTTCTCGTGGTTCGGAAATCCGTGAGAACAGAACGCCAGAGCTGCGACAAGAAAAGGACAAGAAAAGAAAAAGGCGAATCCGATATCGAAACTAAAGAACGACTAAAGGTAGAGGTTGAACGATTCAGCGGCCAGTCTCGGCGCATGGTGTAGGGGTCGAAATACTTGCCTGCACCTGGGGTTTAAGCGGTTCTTAGTTGGATCTCGCGTGTTGTGGGCATCGGGTGCCCAGTGCTGTCGACGAGGTAGTTCGCGATTATGGCGCGTGATCAGGGGATGGCGCTGCGGGTGGCCCATCTAGGCGCAGATTGCCCGACTGTTCGCTAGTGCTTCTCGCACGCGGGAGGCGTAATCATCCGTTTCCGCGACGCGGTTTTCGTTGGCTCTCCCGATCTGCAGAAAATTCGGCGTGCGGTGTCGAAAAACGGGTCCAAAAACGGCCTCTTGGAGTGACTCGGCAGACCAAGCCGATGACCATCCGCGAGGAAGGGCTATCGATGACCTCGACATCGCACCGTGATCACGAAGGGCGCCCCCGGCGCACGCCAGGGCAACGCTTGACCGGCCACGTGCACGACAACCACGGCGGGCGCCGCGCGGCGGCGCGGGACACCGCGCGCAGGCGCATCCGCGGCGCCCGGCCGACGACATTCTGGGCTTTCGCGGACGTCGAGCAACTGCCCGGAACCGCGCTGCTCGCCGGCTGGCTGGGACGCACCGTCGTCACCCTCGTCACGACCTACACGCGCCCGGGTGACCGCGTCCTTCTGCTGACGCCACCCACGCCGAGCCGGGTTGCTCCGCGCGCCGCCGGTCGCAGCCACGACTCCGTCCACTACGGCGGACTCGCTGAAGCGGTGTGGACTGTCACCCGGCTCGGCCGCCGCGCCGACGCCGCGACCGCCACGCCCGTCCCGGACTGCCGGGACGATCGCACCGACTCGCTGCCGAACACCCGACACGAGTCGGTGACGCGACCCCGCCCGAGTCGGCTCGGCCTGCGGTCGGTCGCCGAACCGTCTCCCGACTCCACGCGTCGTCCACAGCACGACCCGGACCGCTCCCGCGGCACATTCGATCTGATCATCACCGCGGTCAACCCGGGCGCCACCGACTGGATCCGACACGCCGACTGGGACACCCAGATCACTCCGGATGGCCTCGTCGCCATCGTCACCCACAGTGCACGCCACGCCGGACGTCTCGTCGAACCGGCAGCCGAACTGGTCGCAACGCTCGGTAACTTCCAGTTGCGTTGTCTCGACCACATCGCCGTGCAGTCCACCCCTGTCCCCGAGTTCTCGGACGCCCCGCGGGACAGCAGGACGAGCCCGGGCCGTGTCACGAAGCCGCCCGCGGGCATCGCCAGGCCGGTGCCCTTCCGGCAGGTCCATCACGACCTCGTCCTGTTCGCGCGGCCATCTGCGTCACAGGCAGAGGCTGACGTCGCCGGGGAAGGAGAGACCTCGGATGTCTGAGCACACGAGTCGACCGCTGCCCGCAGAAGAACTCGACCCGCAAGACCCTCAGGTTCTGGCGTCGGTGTGGCAGACAGGGACAACCTCTGTCAGAACGCAGCTCGAGGACGGCGGTTACCACGAGGCAACGAGCACCGATTCCGCGCTCATGGCTCCGGCGATCGCCCGGTACGCGATCTCGGCGTTCACGAGGCCCGGCGATGTGGTCCTCGATCCGGACTGCGGCGCAGGCACCACGGTCGTCGAAGCACTGCGCTGCGGAAGGCACGCGATCGGGCTGACCGGTCAGCGCCGGTGGTGGCGGCTCGCCCGGGCGAACGTGACCGCCACCAAGGCGCGCGGCGTGTTCGTCGACGGCATGGTCCTGGTCCTCGACCGGCGCCCCGGCACGGCCGTCGCCGCTGCGACAGCGGGCCTGACCGGACGCGTCGATCTCCTGCTGACCACGCTGCGTCCCACCGGCCAGAACACCGGCGTGGAAGGCGACGTGGACCGGTTGGGTGCCGTGCTGGCGCAGTATCGGCCGCTGCTTCGTCCCGGCGGCCACATCGTGGTCACCTGCTCCCCGCACCGCCACCCCGCCCGGCACGAGCTGCTCGACGTTCCCGGGCGGATCGCGGCGATCGGCAGCGCGGCCGGGCTGGTCCCGGTGGCCCGATGCGTCGCCCTGACCGCGGCGGTGCAACGAGGCAGGACCTATACCCGTACGACGTTCGCTCAGCGCCGTGCCGTTCAGGGCGCGGAAGACGCTTTCGGGTACCCGATCGCGCTCCCTGCACACCACACGGTGCTGGTCTTCCAAGCCGGTCCTGACGCCATCGGCCAGGCCGCGGCCGAGCCGACCTGGCCGTCTCCTACGCGGCACCGGCGACGACGCCGAAGCCGGCGACGCCCGGCGACGACTCCCGGGATCGACACTCTCACCGACGAGGATCGGGAGGCGGCGTGAACACGCAACCGAGGAGCGCCGTCCACTACCGCGACGAGTCGGTCACGCTGCTGACCGGCGACGCCACGCCGACCCTGAACGGGATGCCGGACCGGTCGGTGGACTGCGTCGTCACGAGCCCGCCCTACTGGGGGCTGCGCGACTACGGCACCGGAACCTGGATCGGAGGCGACACTGACTGTGCGCACCTGGCCCCGGCCGGGCGCGGCGGCAACGTCCGGCAGTCCATCCAGCGTCAATCCGTTTACCCTGCCTCGGCCGCGCATCGCGGTGGGGACGTGCCCGCACGTTGTCGCCGGTGCGGTGCGCAGCGGGAGGACGTCCAGCACGGTCTGGAACCGACACCGGGGGACTACGTCGACCGACTTCGCGAGGTCTTCGGCGAGCTGCACAGGGTGCTGGCCGATACCGGGACCGTGTGGTTGAACCTGGGTGACTGCTACTCCACCGAGCCGCCTGGCCGCGCCGATGACGCGATGCGGGCCAGCACGTTGACCGGCCGGAGCACGGCGGCACAGCTGCGGGATTCCGTCCGCCGCGCGGGAGCAGGGCGCACCCACGTCCTTCCGCGGAAGAACCTGATGGGCATGCCGTGGAAGGTCGCGTTCGCGCTCCAGGCCGACGGGTGGATCTTGCGCAACGCGATCGTGTGGCACAAGCCCAACGCCATGCCCGAATCCGTGCGAGACCGGCTGTCCAACCGGTACGAGATGTTGTTCCTGCTGACCAAACAGCAGAAGTATTTCTTCGACCTCGACCCGATCCGCGAACCACTCGCCCGCCCCGAGGCGGTCGGGGAGGGCATCGTGATCGGCGGCGCGAACAAAGGCCGCCACGGCGGGATCGACGCGACCGCACGCCGCCGAGGCCACAGCATGTACGGCAAGTACCGGGACACCGAACCGTTCGCCGGAAAACCCCACGGCGAGGCGATGCGCCCGACCGGCGCCCAGCACACCGCGTCGCATGCACGGGGTAAGAACCCCGGAGACGTCTGGTCGATCACCACCCGACCGTTGCGAGAGGCGCACTTCGCCGCGTTCCCGGTCGATATCCCGCTGCGCTGCATCGCCGCTGGATGCCCCGATGGCGGTGTGGTGCTCGACCCGTTCAGTGGCGCCGCCACCACCGGTCTCGCCGCGACGAAGCTCGGACGGAACTACATCGGAATCGACCTCAACCCCGACTTTCATGACATCGGCCTCCGGCGGCTCGGCCTGGCAACCGGTGGTGGAGATGAGGTTGCGGCATGACGGACCCGCATACGCCCAGCCAAGGGCGACACAACCCTGCCGTCTCCGCTGACGGGGACCGGGATCGTGTACGGCTGTGTCTGGGGGACGCCCGAGAAGTCCTTGCCGCCATGCCCGCGACATCGGTGGATTGCGTGGTGACGTCCCCGCCCTACTGGGGCTTACGCGACTACCGGGTCAACGGCCAGCACGGCGCGGAGCCCACGATCGAACAGTACGTCGACCGGCTTGCCGATGTCTTCGACGAAGTCCGGCGGGTGCTGACACCGACGGGGACGGCATGGCTGAACCTCGGCGACAGCTTCGGTGGCTCGTGGGGAAACTACGTCGCCCGCGGATCCGTCGCCCGGACCGCATCAGCCCGCTCGGCGCAGGCATACGGAGTGCACCGGCCGCCCCAGTCGAGGTACCGCGCGAAAGACCTGATCGGGGTCCCGTGGCGTGTCGCGTTCGCCTTGCAGAACCGGGGCTGGGTGTTGCGGAATGCAGTGGTGTGGGCGAAAACCAACGGTCGTCCGGAGAGCGTCCGGGACCGGCTTTCCCAGCGCTACGAGTCGGTCTTCCTCTTAGCCCGCGACGGTGAGCACTGGTTCCGCGACGTCGATGCCGAAGGAGTTGAGTCAGACGTCTGGACGGTCGCGGCGGACCGCGGCCGCACGGGGCATCGCGCGGCGGGAACCGTGGAGATCGCCCACCGCTGTGTGCGGCTCGGATGCCCGGAAGGCGGCGTCGTACTCGATCCCTTCTCCGGCAGCGGAACGACCGGCATTGCCGCGCTCGCACAGGGCTGCTCGTTCATCGGGATCGACCTGGATCCCGAGTGCCATGCCCTGGCCCGGCGCCGGCTCGACGGCTTCCGGGAGGAGTCGTGAACCCGGATGCCGAAAGGTTCACGACATTGACCTTGGACGAGGTCGCGGCGCTGCCCGCTGTTGTCGATTTGATGACCGCCGCGCGCGCGTTGGGGATCGGCCGGACCACGGCCTACGGCCTGGCCCGCAACGATGACTTCCCCTGCCCGCTGTTGCGTGTCGGTGGCGAGTACCGCGTACCTACCACCGGGCTTCTGCGCGCGTTGGGTGTTGATCCATCCATTAGGTGAATTCACAACGTCTCGGGCTTCCCCGAGGGGTGTGGTCAGCGCGAGCATCGTGCGAACCCGCTGATTCAACCGAACAGAAAGGAGGACGACTGGTGGCGCAGATACCGTTGGGGTCGGTCTTCAAGCGTTGTTCCTGCCGGGACACCAACAATCGTGAACTGGGCAGCAACTGTCCCAAGCTGACCCAGCACCGTCACGGCCAGTGGTGCTGGCGGATCGAGCTACCCGCCGATACCAAGGGCACCCGGCGCCCCCGCCGCCGAAGCGGCTTCGAGTCGTCGGCGAAGGCCCAAGAGGAACTGGACCAGGTCCGGGATCTGCTCGCGATCGCCGAGGACGACGACGAGGACACGCGACGGAAGATCGGTGACGTGATCGCGACCGTGGTCGCGAAGAAGCAGAAGCTGCCGGAGGTGGACGACGTCCGGCGTCTGGTGCGCGCGGGCGCGAGCGTCTTGGAACACCCGTACATGGACGACGTGTTCACGGCGTTTCTCGCGTCGAAGAAGAAAACTCGGAGCCGCAACACCTACCGGTCGTATGAGTCGCATGTCCGGCTCTACCTGCGACCGCACCTCGGCCATATCCGCAGGGACAAGCTCGGCGTGCCTCACCTGGAGAGCATGTTCGACGCGATCGTGGAGCACAACGACCTCATCGCCGAGTACCGGAACAGCGGTGATCCGCAGAAGATCGCGGCGGTGAAATGGCAACGTCCGGTCGGGCCGACGTCGATCCGGAGAATCCGGGAAACGTTGCGTGCGGTACTCAGCCCCGCGGTGAAACAAGGCCTGCTAACGGTGAACGTGGCATCGCTGGTTGAGCTGCCATCGGCAAATCGGCCAACGCCGAAGGTATGGACGGCCGAGCGTGTCCTGCGCTGGAAGCTCACCGGCGAAATCCCGTCGCCGGTGATGGTGTGGACACCGGGACAGACCGGGCAGTTCCTCGACGCCGCGGTGAACGATCCGCTGTATCCGCTTTTCCACCTGGTCGCGCATGTCGGGGTCCGGCGTGGTGAGGCATGCGGCCAGCGCCGGGCGGACACCTACTTGGATGCGGCGACGCTGGAAGTGGCGAACCAGATCGTGCAATACGGGTGGGAGACTGGCCAGTCAGCGCCGAAGACCACTTCGTCGGAGGGCTTGGTCGCGCTCGACGCGAACACCGTCCTCGTCCTGCGTCGGCACATCGCGTGCCAGGACGCGGACAAGGCACGGCTCGGTAGCGCGTGGGTGGACAGCGGGCTGTTGTTCACCCAGCCGGACGGGAGTCCCCTGCATCCCGCCGATGTCACTGAGCGGTTCTACGAGATCGTCCGGCAAGCCGGGCTGCCGCCCATCCGCTTTCACGACCTCCGTCACGGCGCCGCCACGCTCGCTCTCGCCGCCGGTGCCGATATGAAAGTCGTCCAGGCCATGCTCCGGCACTCCTCGATCACCGTGACCATGGACACCTACACCACGGTCCTCCCGGAGATCGCACTCGCCGCAGCCGAAGCTACCGCCAAGCTTATTCCTCGAGGCCAAACCGGCAACTCAAAGTAGCCTCTGCCCCAGACGGAATTATTAAGTAGGTAGTTGCCACTTGATCGTTGAGGATCAGTTGCCGCCTGCTGGTGAGCCAAGTGCTGCCTAGGTGCACCATTCGCTAAGCTAGCCATGGCGCTTCCTGGAGATGCTTAACCAAGCTGACCTGAGCTCGACTCTGGTTAGTCGTGATTCGGGCTTGTGGCAGGGGTTAACCTGCTCGTCCGGCGACGAGCAAACCCGTTGCGACTCGGGCACCTTGTAACTGCGCGGACTCAAAAATCGGGATCGCCTCGGCTACTTTCGGGCGGACTCTGCGTCCGCCGCCGGTTTCAAGTAGGTAGTTTGTTTCGACGGTCAATGAGCAGTAAGGTCGCTTGGGTCCACGCCATGGTTGGCGAAAAAACGGTCACACTCCGCCTTCAATGCTTCGAAATTTGTGTCCCGCTTGTTAATTGTGGCGGCAAGGGCCTCAACTTGTGGCCTGCTGAGCTGGCGGGAATCCGCCCGCTCGTACGCCGTGTCGATCGCTGCGATAGATTCCTTGGCAAAGGTGTCATACTTGTCTATTGCTGCCGTTAAGGCTGGCGATGGCGGTTTGTCAACGCGCACCCTATTTACTGTTGTATGCCAATCCTGTTCGGCTCGAGAGAGCATTAGGGGGGGGAAAGGGTGGTATCCCGAACTGATCAGGTTTGCGCTGTTGCCAAAGGATTGTAGCTGCGGCATTGTCCTTCAGTTCATCGCGCAGTGCACCGGCGTCTAGAAGGATCTGATGTACCATGGCAACATACTTGGCCTTTTGCTGCTCTTGGTGGTTTCTTTGGTTGACCTCAAGTTCTGATTGAGCAACCCGGAGCTGTTCTTCGGTTATCAGGTTCTGGCGCTTTGCCTCTGCTGCCTGCTGCTCTGCGGCCAATGCGGATTTTTGGGAAGCCTTCGTTTGCTTTCGACTTTCAACAAGTGCTTGCTCGGCGACATCAGCGCTTCTTCTGGCTGACAATGACTGCGCTACTGCGGACTCCGCCTGCTTGCGCGCGGAAACAGCCTGCCAGCAGGCGATACCCATTGTAACGAATGAAATTATCGCGGCGACGATGGCAACGATTGCCGCGGTCCACGCGGCGGTCTCACTCGGGTTCACGTCTTCCCTCGATCAAACGAAGTACGGTTTTGGCTCCTAGTGTAGAACATTGCAATCCGTTGTGTGCGGATTGATGGCGATCGTTATGCTCTTATGTTGCAGTGTGCCACTACGGTTCCACGACTCCTCGCCTACTGCTTCATGAACATTCGTCCCGAGGTTGATTGCGTGGTAATTAGGGAGCGGTCGGGTACTCTGCGACGGTGAACTGGAACGACGGGAACAGGCCGGTCAGCCGGGCGTTTGATCGCTGGGCGCGGGTAGAGGCACAGGTCAGGGCCTTCCATCGCTATGGCTTGCTCTGGTCGGAAGCGGGCTACGAGACCTTGTGGTCGAAGGCTGAGCGGCGCCTCGCGGATGTATTCGACCCCGACGTGCACTACGGCGACGAGCATGTCGGATACTTCGACGACAGTATCTCAGGAATGTGGCCCGACCAGTTTGAGTGGATGATGCATGCGGCGACTATTAAGGATGCAGTAACCGCATTTGAGGTATATCTCGAAAAGAGTCTTCAAGAAATTATTTCAAGAATTTGTGCCCAGGACTCTGATGGTAGCCGGTTTCACGTCGGCCTATTTGTTCATGGCAAAAATGAGTCGCCGACGTGGCCGACATTAAAGGGGTTTCATCAGCTTTTGGGTGGAGAGGTAGATACCCCTCGTGTTCGTGAGATTCGAGCGTTTCGGCATCTTCTTACGCATCAGCGAGGCGAGATAAGGACCGATGAGGCACTCGAGCAATATTCGGCCAATAGTTTAATGAGCGTCGAGAACGAAGAGGATCTCTGGTCCGATAACCGCCCGTACGTCGGTGGCGACGTGCCGCTAGGTCGAGAACTCGTTTTAGGGTATCTTGATGACCTCGCAGGTGTTGTGCGGTCCACGGACCCCCGCGTTTGGGAAATGGCGTGGGGGGATGAACCTTGGCCCGATATCAGTGTGCTACTGGAGAAGAAGTACATCAAGTTGTATCCCGCCTAGCCTTGATCGGGGGAGTTGTTTAAGTCGGCCCCTCTGGGAATTGTTTAAAATGCGCTGACGTTGGGTCGCCTCATGGGCGGCCGAAAATGGCGAGGCCGGCGGCTTGCGCTCGCAACTGCGGCTCAATAGAGGCGAAGGCGTGGCGGAATGAGGTCGACAGCGGGGTTCCGGTAAAGGTGCGTTCGTAGGTTTCAGCCAGCAGCGCGCCTGCCACCCGATCGTCAATGTCCCACATTCCGCCAATCACGGTTGACGCGCCCGCGGTTAGGCAGCCAACCGATGCCGTAAGTGTATCGCGGGAGAGCGGGGCCTGAGCGGACCAGCAGCAGCCCATGACAACGATGGGCGGCAGCTGCATCGACAGCAGCGCCGCAGGTGAGCGCGCTCCGTCCGGCAGCATCATCCGGTACTCGACGCCGTCGCCACTGCTCCCGTGTACCCCGATGGTGAGCAGGTCAAAGGTCTCCTCGCTGAGCCGGCGATGAAGCTCGGCGAGCGAGCTCGCGCGATGCAACTCGACAAGACCACGGCGGGCGAGATCGGACAGCTTGGCGATCTCAGCACCGGCGCCCGCCAGCGTCTCGTCGAACAGTCCGATGACTCGAGGTCTGACTGCACGATGGTGCGGTCGTATGCGCCGAAGTGCCGCTATCGATGGGACGATGGCCAGTGCCGAGACGCGGTTTGGTGCGAGCAACTGCCAGGGCAGCTGCCACGTCTGGTTGTCCGGCACGACAATCAGCTGGCTCGTTGCGTCATCGTCCGGAACATCGGCGAATAGCACTCTCGACAGTCGCTCGACCATCGGTCCGGCAAGATCTTCCGACGATCTGCCAGTCATCGTGGACAAGGCGTGCGGCGAGTCGGCGAGGAGAACATGACGCATCCGTACCGATTGCGTATCCGATTCCGCCGTGCAGAGGATCGCTTCCACGCCTTGATCGCTGGCTTCGACGACATTGACCCAGACGATCGAGGTGCCGGAGGATTCCGCAGCCACGTCGTGCATTGAGATCAATGTCGGTGCTGAGTTGAGGAAGTCGACTAAGGCCAGGTCGGCAACGCCCATGGCGTCCACCATGGCTCTGGGTGTCCCGTGGTTGATGGCGACGCCCATGTGAAGCTCTCCAATAAGATCGGAGAAGCAGATCGCCGCGGAGGGGTCAGCGGCCTTCTGCCCTGCCGTGAACGCTCTCTCCAGGAGCCGCGCGAGCAGAATGTCGATCTCTTTCATGGACCGCGCCTGTGCGATGTTGTCGGCTACAAGACGCTCTGCACACGCCAAGAGCGACGCGCAGTCTTCAAGATGGCCACCCAGCATGCGCGCACTTTCAGCGAACGACCGCGAGGTCGCGCGGTGGTAGGCCGAGTCCAGCACGCCGATCAAATCGTCATACCCGGCGGCTGCAGTGTCCCAATCACCGCGGTGCATCGCGGCTGCCGCACGGTCGGCTACATGTGTGTCATCGTAGGATCCGGACCTCCTCAGCTCCAGATTGGCTTCTTCCGCGCGCCACAGTTTGGTGACCATGTCGAATGAGGGATCGTTGGTTCGCATCTGAGCTACGAGCCGTTCCGCCTCGGCGATGAACAAGCTGAACTCCTCCTTGCGTCCCTCCCATCGGCATACCTGTCCCTGAAAAATCGCATGGGCGGCCTGTTCTCCCGTGGACAGGTCAACGCCGTTGAACGCATCGACCACACGTCGCATGAGTGCGATGTTCCCCATGGCGTACGCGGCGTGCACCACCGCGACGAGGACGCGGCCCCGCTGGATACGAGGTGATGCCGATTTGAGTTCAACCAGAATTGCTCTGATCACGGCATCGGGAACCCGTTGAGGCAAGGTATGAAGCCCGACGTCCATGCACGCCGACACCAAGAAGTACAAGCACCTGTCAGGGCTTCCGGGTTTGAATCCCGCCGCGGCCGACCTTGCACGAATAGACTCTTCCTCAAACCCGCTATGGTCGAACTTGTCCGCCACCTCAGTGAGCAGGCTGGCCGCGATGGCACGAAGCAGGACCGACATCCCGGTACGCTCCGAAACGTGCTCGGCGAAAGTCTGCTCGACGTGAGCCAGGGCTTCCGTGCGAACAATGGGGCGGTCAACCACCTCGAAGAGCCGAGCCACAACCTTGAGGTCGGCTAAGTCATTCTTGTCAAGCTCGTCCACTGTCCGCACAGCGAATCGATCCATGATCTTCGTGTGTAACCAGCGGAGGACCGTATCCTGAAGACTCATTCGCCTAGATCTTTGTTGAAGATCGTCTTACGCAGTAGCCTCTCAATGTCGGCGGCAGTGGTTTCCTCGTTAAACGGAATTCGCAACTCTCCGTGAGGCCCCTTCGCTTCGATGTAATCACGCTGCTTGGTCGCACCCTGATTCCGGACCGCCAACCTCCTGCACTTGTCGGCGAAGTAAGCGAGTGTTTGGGGTGTCTGAAGTAAAGAGACCGTAGTCGCGGCTCCGGAGGCGAAGGTCGCGAGGACTTGCCAGGTGCTGCTTCGTCGCCCAGTAGCAGGACGGGCATGATCATCCTCCAACAAGAGGGTCGCCAGATCGGCGGGCATCGCGATATCGATCGATGACGGCTCCACAAGTCTCTCCCTGGTTCCGGTTTACCACTAGATCGTGCGACAGCTACGGTCGTTACAAGTTCGACGTGATCCGCAGTCACCTCATCGGCTCGGTCTAGACAGACGGGTTCTTGTTCGGAGACCAGCGGCGGCATTTCCCGCTATGGGGCGGTGATCTCGGTAAGCGCCGCCGTCCGGGCCGCACTGTGTGCGGGACACCAACCTGCGCCAGATCGTTGTGCACAGGGCGGGACTTTGGGCAGGGCTGCCACAGGACTTGGAAGCCGCTCTTATCGAAGGATCACCCGGTGATGCGGGCTCCATCAACCTTGTTCGGCTTGCTGGACGCCGTCCTTGCCCGCCTGCTGCCGGGATTCGAACTCCTTGATGGCCGCGCGTAGGTCCTCGCTGATTTCGACGTCTCCTCTATCTCGGTAGCCGAAGTACAGCACGAGCATGCGCGTGTTCTCGACGTCGCGCTTGAAGTTGGCGACCCGGCTGTAGTGGTACTCCGGATGCTCCTCGTTCCACTGCTCCGTGAGCTGTTTCCAACTACCTGTGTGGCCGGCCGCGAAGGCCACGACCAAGAGATTGCGTACCGATGGTCCCTTGACTCGATCCTTGCCGAAGTCGGCTAGTTTCAAGTCTGTGCGTGCGTGGGTGTAGGCGGCCGCGACATCTTGGGCGGTGGCGGCCGGGTGCACGACGAGTTCGACGCGATCTCCCCACCCGCACCACTCGCCGTCGATGACAGGAGCGTCGACCGCGGTATAACGGATCATTGCAATAGACGGCGAGTGTCCCGTTAGCACGAGCGCCACGCCCTGTGCCTCGGTCCACCCATGGATAGAGCCCAGGCGTCGAGCCAGGTCACTCAACCTCATCAACACGCTGCCCGGTGCCGCTGGCTGAACGAAGAGCTCGAATCGCAGTGGATCCACAAACTCCTTCTCCGATGCTGACTCGTCCGGCTGCGTCGCGTCACCGGGAGCTTGCTCCCTCTGCGCCGGCGCGAGGTAGCGAATAGCGGTGGCGTTGCGTACGTCGGGAAAGTGAGCGGGCGGAGGTGGGGCTGGATCCTGGCGTCGCCATCGCCGCGGTACAGGCATGGTGACCATGACGAAGTCATTGTCCTGCTCCGCGACCTGCTTGCTGATCCACGCGTGGACCTCGTAGGGCAATAGGGGTTCGCCGTGCGGAAGATGTTCACGGCGAAAGGCCACGACGCGCGGATCCAGGTTGGCCTGCTCTCCGACCAGCCGCGTGAGCGCGGTCTGGAACGCGCCGAGCCGAGCTCCGAGCGGTGCAGCCCGGGCTCGGGATGGTTCGGGGTCCAGCTGCAGATCGGCAGGTTGACGGTACCGGTCGACCATCGCGATCACCTCGTCCACGGCGTTGTCGCCCACGATGCCGATGTCTTCGAGGTACGACTTCTCGAGAAGGTGCTCAACTAATCCCAAAGTGTCGACCGGCTTCTTGCCTACGGCGTCGAGTGCGGCGTTGAGCTTCATGAGTTGGTCGCGCTGGTCATCCGTCAGGTGAAGATCATCTTTCCGGCTGCTCGACATAGCCAATGCTAACCCGAGCACCAGCCTTGAGTGCATGAGCAACCAGACCGACAGAGGGCCGGACCACGGCGTCACCGACGAACGGAACCAGCTGGCCGAGACGGCCGTGTCCTCGGCCAGCGCGGACGGCAAGAGTGCGCTGAACAACAGGGGGACCGAGGCGGTACAACGGCAACAGCGATCTTCGAACGCATGGGGCGAGCGAGTTGTGCACCAGCTCGATCAGGCCCGGCTGGTGCTCCGCGCGGTTCGGCGCCTGGTGCTGGCCGCGGTGGGCGTGGTGGTGGCGGTGCTGTTCCTGATCGCCATCCTGGCGCCGCTGTAGAACTGCGGAGGTGTGATGCGGTCCGCAACACCCCTCCACCTCGTTCGCCGGACCGCCGCTGAGCGGGTCGCCGACGGCATCACG
This sequence comes from Amycolatopsis sp. NPDC039088, assembly GCF_055598845.1. Classification (NCBI taxonomy): domain Bacteria; kingdom Bacillati; phylum Actinomycetota; class Actinomycetes; order Pseudonocardiales; family Pseudonocardiaceae; genus Amycolatopsis; species Amycolatopsis sp. NPDC039088. Next base: position 75,898 of record NZ_JBVKAE010000033.1, read on the forward strand.
TGCCGAAGTACGATCAGGGGACTTCATTCAGGACCCCCGGACCTACAGCGCGAAAGTCGCCAAGGCAGACGCAGAGGTCACTCCTGGAACCCAGCCGTCGTCTCGGGCTCGTCTCGGGCGCGGATCAGACCACAATGGACAGTAAGGAAGTGGAAGAAATGCGTCCACATAACACAAAACCCCACGTCATCGGAACCGAAAACGTGGGGTCTGAGTGTGCGCCATCAGGGACTCGAACCCCGAACCCGCTGGTTAAGAGCCAGCTGCTCTGCCAATTGAGCTAATGGCGCCTGCTTGTTCCCGCCGCTTTGGTGTTCCCCTCGGCGACGTGGAAAACATTAACACAGGGTTGCTGGCCCCCGTTTCAGGGGGGTCCCCTAACGGCGGACCGGGACGTATTCGGCCATCCGGCCGCAGGCGTTGCGGCCGGTCAGGCAGACTATAGCCAGACGTTGGGGTTGGTACCACGCGAAACGGGCGGTGTGCATGAGGGTCTGGGGAGCGACGGGGCGGTCGCGGGTGGGGTTGGTGGCTGTGGTGGCCGGGTTCACACTCGCCGCGTGCAGTAGTACACCGTCGAGTGAACCGCCGGCTCCGGGTGGCGCTCCCGGTGGTTCGCAGCAGAGCAGTGCGGCCGCTCCGGCCCCGAAGCCCGCCGCGATGACACTGACGCCGGCGCAGGGCGCGGCGAACGTGGCGCCGGGTGAGCCGGTCACGGTCGCCGTCGCCGACGGCAAGGTGGGCGAGGTCAAACTCACCGGTACCGACGGCAAGGTCGTCGCGGGCAAGCCGAAGGAGGACGGTTCGGGCTGGGAGTCGGCGGAACCGCTCGGCTTCGGCAAGACCTACACCGTCACCGCGGCCGCGACCGGGACCGACGGCAAGCCGGTCACCGCGACCTCGACGTTCTCCACGGCCAAGCCGGGACGTCAGATCGGTGTCTCGATCAACCTCGTCGAGGGCGAGACGGTCGGCGTCGGCCTCCCGCTCATCTTCACCTTCACCGGCAACGTGCCGGACAAGGCGGCGACCGAGAAGATGCTGAAGATCGTCACCGAGCCGCAGGCCGAGGGAGCGTTCCACTGGTTCGGCGAGAAGACCGTGATGTGGCGGCCCAAGGAGTATTTCAAGCCGGGCACGAAGATCTCGGTCAACGCGGCGATCTACGGCAAGAACCTCGGCAACAACACCTTCGGCCGCGAGGACAAGCCCGCCAACGTGGTCGTCGGCGACAAACTGGTCGCGACCGCCGACGGCGGCACGCATCAGATGAAGGTCGTCGTGAACGACCAAGAGGTCAAGCAGATGCCGATCTCGATGGGCAAGCCGTCGAGCAGCACCCCGGCCGGGACCTACACGGTGATGAGCGAGCACACCGGCTACACGATGGACTCGAGCACCTACGGTGTCCCGTCGGACAGCAAGGCGGGCTACCGGACCTTCGTGAAGTACGCCGTGCGGATGTCGAACAGCGGCATCTTCTACCACTCGGCGCCGTGGTCGGTCGGTTCGCAGGGCAAGCGGAACGTGAGCCACGGCTGCATCAACCTGTCGACCGAGAACGCGAAGTGGCTGATGGACACCTCGAAGAAGGGCGACATCATCACGGTCGCCAACTCGGGCCCGCAGGTGCTGGAGCCGACCGACGGCTGGTCGGTGTGGCAGATGTCGTGGGACGAGTGGAAGACCGGCGGCGACCGGAACTGACCTGATGTCATGAGGGGTCCCCATAGGACGAAATCCGTCCTATGGGGACCCCTCATGACGTGCCGGGTGGAAGGGTGCCGTTGAGGTACTCCCACTGCGTTTCGCCGCTGGTCTTGTAGCGGCACTTCTGCGATTGGGCCTTCGTGCAGTTCGGATGCCCGGGTTCACATCGCCACGGCGACTTTGTGGCGGAGGTCTTCGAAGGCGGCGGCGTCGGGGTAGTCGTGACCGTCACCGGCGGTGCCGCCGAGGTGAACGGTGGGGCGGTCACGGTCGTGACGGGTGTGGGCATCATCGGCGATGCGGGAGCTGGATCGGGCGAGGAGGTCGTGCAGGCCCCGGCCAGCGCGCAGAGCCCGAAGACCGCCAAGACCGGCCAGCGTCCCATGGCGTCCTCCACGTGAGTTCGTCCTGAACTCGCGCGAATGGCACGCCGCGTTACCGGATGGCCCCCGGAAAAGGCGAAACCCCAGCTTGGTGGAAGGCCTGCCAGGGCCCGACCAAACTGGGGTAGTGGGGTGAGCGACGGGTTTCGAACCCGCGACCTCCTGGACCACAACCAGGTGCTCTACCAGCTGAGCTACGCCCACCATCGCCGGGCTCGGGAAGCTTCCCCATCACCTCGGCCGCACTATATTAGCGTGCCCGTTTCCGGGGCTCGCAACGGGTTACTGTTCGTGGCGTTCCTGCACTTCAGCGGCCGCGGCCTTGGCCTGTTCGGTGGTCGGGCCGGGCTGCGGGACGAAGGCGACGCGGCGGTAGTAGTCGAGTTCGCCGATGGACTCCTTGATGTCGGCGAGCGCGCGGTGCGCGAGGCCCTTTTCGGGCTTGGCGTAGTAGATCCGCGGGTACCAGCGCCGGACGAGTTCCTTGATGGACGAGACGTCGACCATGCGGTAGTGCAGGTGCCCGTCGAGGTTGGGCATGTCGCGGGTGATGAAGCCGCGGTCGGTGCCGATGGAGTTGCCGGCGAGCGGCGCGACGTTGGCCTCGGGCACGTGCTCCCGGATGTACTCGAGGACGCGCTGTTCGGCCTCTTCCAAGGTGACGGAGGAGCGCCGGACCTCTTCGGTGAGGCCGGATCGCGCATGCATTTCGCGGACGATCTCCGGCATGCCGGCGAGGGTTTCGTCGTCGGTGTGGATGACGATGTCGACGCCTTCGCCGAGGACGTTGAGTTCGGCGTCGGTCACCAGCGCGGCTATTTCGATCAACGCGTCCTTGCCGAGGTCGAGCCCCGTCATCTCGCAGTCGATCCAGACTAGGCGGTCGTTCACCCCGGAACCCTAACCCGACCCGGGGATTCAGGGCGCGCGACGTGCGGGTGGAGCGCGGTACTGGCAGCGTGTGCATCCTCAGGTGAGCCATCTCACAGATCGGGGAGCGACAGTGGCCGAACAGGGTCCAGCCCAGGAGATCGCGCAGGGTTACGTGAGCGAGGGCGCCGCGGTCGAGCTCGGCGCCGTCGTGATCGACGGCAAGACCGACGCCGGCGCGGCGGTCCGGCTGCCGCTGGCGACGCTGAACCGGCACGGGCTGGTCGCGGGCGCGACCGGTACCGGCAAGACGAAGACCTTGCAGCTGATCGCCGAGCAGCTGTCGGCCGCCGGGGTCCCGGTGGTGCTGGCGGATGTGAAGGGCGACCTCTCGGGGCTCGCCGCGCAGGGCGAGAGCAACGACAAGATCGCCAAGCGCGCGGAAGAGCTGGGTGACCAGTGGGAGCCCGCCGCGTTCCCCGTGCAGTTCCTGTCGCTGGGCACCGGTGGCAAGGGCGCGCCGATCCGGGCGACGATCACGAGTTTCGGGCCGATCCTGCTGTCGAAGGTGCTGGGGCTCAACGAAACCCAGGAGTCGACGCTCGGCCTGATCTTTCACTGGGCCGATCAGCGCGGCCTGGCCCTGCTGGACACCAAGGACCTTCGTTCGGTCATCACGCACCTGACCAGTGACGAGGGCAAGGAGGATCTGAAGGGCATCGGTGGTGTCTCGGCGGCGACGGCGGGGGTGATCCTGCGGGCGCTGTCCAATCTGGAGGCCCAGGGCGGCGAGGACTTCTTCGGTGAGCCCGAGCTGGACGTCCACGATCTGATGCGCCAGGTCGACGGCAAGGCGATGGTGACCTTGCTGGAGCTGGACAACCTCCAGTCGAAGCCCGCGCTGTTCTCGACGTTCCTGATGTGGCTGCTGGCCGAGTTGTTCGAGGAGCTGCCCGAAGAGGGTGATCTCGACAAGCCGAAGCTGGTGTTCTTCTTCGACGAGGCGCATCTGCTGTTCAACGACGCGTCGAAGGCGTTCCTGGAGCGCATCGAGCAGACCGTGAAGCTGATCCGGTCTAAGGGCGTTGGCGTGTTCTTCTGCACGCAGCTTCCGACGGACATCCCGAACAACGTCCTGTCGCAACTGGGCGCACGGGTCCAGCACGCGTTGCGCGCGTTCACTCCCGAGGACCAGGCGGCGCTCACGAAGACGGTGAAGACGTACCCGAAGACGAAGCACTACGAACTGGACTCGGCGCTGACGTCGCTCGGCATCGGCGAAGCGATCGTCACCGTGCTGTCCGAGCGAGGCGCGCCGACGCCGGTCGCGTGGACACGTCTGCGCGCTCCCCGTTCGAAGATGGGCTCCATCGGCGCTGAAGCGATCTCCGCGGCGACGACGTCTTCGGACCTGCACACGAAGTACTCCGAGACGATCGATCGCGAGTCGGCTTACGAGAAGCTCGCCGCGAAGGTGGCCGCGCCGCCCGCCGGTGAGGCGCCGCCGCCAGCCCCCGAAGCGCCCGCGCCGAAGCCGGAGAAGGAAGGCCCGGGGATGGTCGAGCAGGCCATGAAGAACCCGGCGGTGAAGTCGTTCCTCCGCTCGGCGGCGAGTGCGCTCGGCCGGGAGATCACGCGTGGGTTGTTCGGGAATCGGAGGCGCTGAGGAATACCTGACGTGTTCTGTCAGGTATCTCCGGCAAGGTCGACGCCATGAACAACACCGCGACAGCCTCGTTCACTGTGGACGGCTGGGATCCGCAAACCACCGAGAAGGCCGAGGGCACCGAGTTCTCCCGCGTCTTGCTCGGCAAGACCTTCACCGGTGGCGTCGAGGGCACCAGCACCGTGGAGATGCTCACGGCGGTGAGCGAGACATCGAGGGCGTACGTCGCCTTCGAGCGGCTTGCCGTGTCCGTCGACGGGCGTAAGGGCGGCTTCGTCCTGCACCATTCGGCGGGGGAGAACGGCCATCACCTGATCGTCTTGCCGGGCTCCGGTCACGGCGAACTGGCCGGCATCACCGGCACCGCCACGATCACGCAGGACGATAAAGGCAACCACACCTTCGCCCTCACCTACGAACTCTAGAAGTCCGTGAAGGCCTCCTTCCCTACCCTGAAGGTAGTGAAGGAGGCCTTCACGGACAGTGCCTGCTGGGCCGCCCCCTGACGCGGTCCAGGCGGCCGTGGTCAGCCGACGATCTGCTCGACGATCTTCTTCGCGTCGTTGATGGGGATCGCGAAGCCGATGCCGATGCTGCCGGTCGAGGTCGGGTTGTACAGCGCCGAATTGATGCCGATGACGTTCCCCTGCGCGTCCACCAGCGCCCCGCCCGAGTTGCCCTGGTTGATCGGGGCGTCGGTCTGGATCGCGGTGTAACTCGGCCCGTTCTCGTTCGTGGTGCGGCTGTAGGGCGAACGCCGGTCCTGGCCGCTGCTCAACTCGTCGAGTTTGCGGTTCAGCGCGCTCACGATCCCGGTGGTCACGGTGTTCTGCAGGCCGCCGGGCGAGCCGATCGCGACGACCTGCTGGCCGGTGACGAGTTTGCTGGAGTCCCCGAGCGACGCGGCGGTCAGCCCGCTCGCGTCCTTCGCCTGCAGGACGGCGATGTCGGCCTTGGTGTCCGCGCCGACCACGCTCGCCTTGTACTGCTTGCCGTCCGAAAGCGTGACGGTGACGTCACCCTCGGCGTCGGCCACCACGTGGGCGTTGGTGAGGATGCGCCCGTCCGACGTCAGGATGACGCCGGAACCGACGTCCTCGCCCTGCGCGGTGGTCACGTTCACCTGGACGACGCTCGGCGTCACCTTCGCGGCGACAGCGCTGACGTCACCCGACGTGGTGTTCCCGACCAGTTGCCCGTTGGCGACCGCGGACGAACCCGTGCCGGACGCCGACGACGCGGAGCCGAAACCCACGATCGCCGCGCCACCGACTCCGCCCACGAGCGCGGCGCCGAGTGCCGTCGCGCTGACCAGGACGGCGACGCGGCTCGCCTTCTTGCGTGGCGGGGGAGTCGGGGCGGACTGCGGGGTGAAGAGCGGATTCGGCGCGGCCTGCCAAGGGGTGCTGTATCCGGGGTGCTGCGGCGGCTGGTGCCCACCGGTGGAGGCGGGGCCGGGCCGACTCTCGTTCTCGGTCATGGCACCAGATTCGCGCCCGTACTTGTGAACCGCCTGTGGAAATCCCCTGACCTTTCCTGAGAAGAATCACCTGAGAAAGCTCAGAATCCTCTCAGTCGAAGAACGCCGGTACGTCCAGTGCGCCGCCCGACGCCTCGAACTCCTCGTGCACCGCCGCGCGGAGTTTCGCGTCGGCCAGGTAGTCGGCCGCGGTCAGCGCCAGTCCCAGTGCGCCGTCGACGACCGCCCGATCACCTTCCGGCGAACCGGCCGCGGCCGCGAACTCCTTGGTGTGCAAGGCGGTCGTCGGTCCGGCGATGGCGATCATCGGATGGATCGCCGGCATCCGGTAGGAGAGGTTGCCGAGGTCGGTCGAGCCGGTGAGGAAGTCGGGGACGATCCCCGGCGGCAGCGGTTTGCGACCGGCGTCGACCTGGTGCACCGACCAGCGCCCGGCGAGCGTGGTGTTGAACCGGATCGGGAGGTACGCGGGCTGGCCGTCCCAGTGCAGTTCGACGCCGCAGCCGGTCATCTCCGCCGCGCCGCGCGCGATCGCCGAGATCCGTTCGGCGAGGTCGCGCAGGGTGTCCGGCTGGGAGGAGCGCAGGTAGAACAGCAGCGCAGCGCGTTCGGGGACGACGTTCGGGCGTGCGCCACCGTCGGTGAAGACGCCGTGGACGCGGTCACTGGAGGGAAGATGCTGCCGAAGCGCCGCGACGCCCTGATACGCGGCGACGGCGGCGTCGAGCGCGTTGCGTCCCATGAACGGCTGAGCCGAAGCGTGCGCGCCGACGCCGTGGAACACCATCTCCAGCTGACGCCTGCCGAGGAACGGGTGCATGGCGATGTCGTGGCTGAAGGGGTGCAGCATGAGCACGGCGTCGACGTCGTCGAAGACACCCGCGCGGGCCAGCGTTTCCTTGCCGCCACCGCCTTCCTCCGCCGGGGTGCCGATCAGCGAGACCCGGCCGCCCAGTCGTTCGGCGACCGCCGCCGCGCCGAGGAACCCGCCGGCGCCCGCGGTGCAGATGACGTTGTGCCCGCAGCCGTGGCCGAGTCCGGGAAGCGCGTCGTATTCGGACAGGACCGCGATATGCGGGCCACTTCCGGGAGTGCTCGCGACCAGGGCGGTGTCCAGCCCGCCTGCGCCGATCGTCACCTCGTGTCCGTGGCGGGTGAGCAGCTCTCCGAGCGCGCGAACCGAACGGTGCTCGGCGAATCCTTCTTCGGGGTGAGCGTGCAGGTCTTGGCTCAGTGCCACCAATTCCGCCGTCAGCGCGCGGATCCGGGCACTGACGGCGTCCCGCGTGGCGGTATCCGCGCCGTCGTGTGGCGAGCCGAGGGGTTCGGCCGCGGCGACGGCGTCCGCGGTCGCTTCGACCAGCGAACGGAGATAGCTGTCGTCGGGCGGAATCGGCGAAGCGTGCTCAGAGCGGATCATGGCCGGATGTTAACCGGTAACACGCCCGAGACGATTTGCGTGACACCGGAGAACCGCTCCTCCACGTGGTCGAATCCGCGCCGGAACAGTTTCCTCGCGATCTCGCCGCGGTCGAACATCCGCTGTCCGCTCAACCTGCCGAGGAAGGTGTCCGCCAGCCGCATCGGCTGCTCGCTGTGCCGGGCGCTGGTCAGCAACACCAGTGCGCCGCCGGGCTTCAGCACGCGGGCGAAGGAGTCCAGCGCGGCGTCCGGATCGGCGAACATGTGCAGTGCGGCGAAGCAGCAGACGGCGTCCACAGTGGAATCGGCGAGTGGCAGGTCGACGGCGTCGGCGCGCAGATAGGCCACCGAAGCCGGATTGGGCGCGGCGAGTGCCTTCTCCAGCATGGTGACCGAACCGTCCAGTCCGATCGACAACCCGTCCGGGCCGACGGCTTCGCCGAACGCGCGGGTGAACCGGCCGGTGCCACAGGCGACGTCCAGCGAGACCTGCCCGGGGCGCAGGCCGAGTGCTTCGATCGCGATACGGACCTCGCCCGCCATGCTGGGGCCGTTCAGTCCTTTCGCGACCCTGCCCAGCGCCGGACGCCAGTACCGCTCGTAGATCATCGGCACGGCGGAGGTGCGCATCAGCCGTTGCGCGAGGCCTGTCGACGGCCCCGCCTGCGGGATTTCGCCCAGCAGGTCGAGAAAACCTTCCGCTGCTTCGGCGGGCGTGGTGCCCGGCCTCAGCAGGCCTGCGAGACGTTCGCGATGGTCCGGCATGGCTGCTCCCTTCACGGTCCTCACCCGAGAATCTGCCATGACCGGCCCGTTCGCGACATTCCCGGCGCCGCGGCCCGAAACTGTCGGTGGCCGTCTCTAACGTCGGAGGGAGTCGCCGTTCCCCAGCCGAAGGAGCCCGAAAATGACCGGCTCGATCCTGCAGCACACCGCCACGACCACGCTCCGCATCCCGGTGCGCGGCCCGTTCGACCTCGACAAGTCCATCCGGTTCCTGACCGATTTCCCGCCGGCGTGCCGCACCGACGCCGCCGCCGAACCCGGCACCTTGCGCCTGGCCTTCCCCGCCGAAGCGGGCTGGGAGCACGTCGGCGCGGCCGTCAGACAGAGATCGCCCGGCTCGATCGAGGTGGAGGTCTTCGCCGAAGAAGGGCTCGCCGTCGAGGTCGGCGCCCAGGTGCGGCGGATTCTCTCGGTCGACATCGACGGTGTCGGTTTCGCGAAGGTCGGCAGCGCGGACCCCGTGGTGCGCCGCCTCCAGCAGACGTTCCCCGGGTTCCGGCCAGTCCTGTTCCATTCGCCGTACGAAGCGGCCTGCTGGGCGATCTTGAGTCACCGGGCCCGGATGTCGCAGGCCGCCGTGGTGAAACGGCGGCTCGCCGAGGAGTTCGGCAGGCCGGTGGATGTCGGCGGGGAGATCCTCATGTCGTTCCCGGCGCCGGACGTCCTCGCCGGGCCGGAGGCCGGGCGCGGCCTGCCGGAGGTGAAGGCCGAGCGGCTGCGCGCGGTCGCCAACGCCGCCAAGGACGGTCTGCTCGACGCCGCGTATCTGCGCGCCATGCCGGTACCGGACGCGTTGCGCTGGCTGCAGCGGTTGCCGGGGATCGGTCCGTTCTCGGCGCAGCTGATCCTGATCCGGGGAGCCGGGCATCCGGACGTCTTCCCCCGTGACGAGCCCCGGCTGCAGGAAGCCATGCGGACCGCGTACGACCTGCCGCTGGCCCCGCCCGAAGAGTTGGAGGAACTCTCCACGGCGTGGCGGCCGTTCCGCAGCTGGGTCGCCTTCGCCCTGCGCAACGACCGTGAGTTTCGCATGCGCGGGATCGGGGGTTCGATGACCGCCTGACACGGGACGTATCCGGCTTGTGGTGAGCTGATGGGGTGAGCTCGTCTCCCGCCGAAACGGTTTCCGACATCGCCCAGTCCACCCCGCCCGGCACGATCACCCTGGTCACCGGTGGTCTCGCGCTGCTCGTGGTGCTCTCAGGCAGGCCTTGGCGGATCGCCCGCAACCTCATCACGCTCGTCCACGAGGCAGGCCATGCGCTGGCGGCGGTGCTGGTCGGCCGTCGGCTGCAGGGCATCAAACTGCATTCGGACACCTCGGGTGTCACCGTCTCCCGAGGCAAGCCCGAGGGGCCGGGGATGGCGTTCACCGCGTTGGCCGGGTACCCGGCGGCCGCGGTGCTCGGCCTGGTGTTCGCCGGGCTGCTGTCGTCCGACCTGATCACCGTCGTGCTGATCGTGATGGCCTTGATGCTGTTGGGTGTGCTGGTGATGGTGCGCAACACCTACGGCGTGTTCGCGGTGGTCAGCAGCTCGGTGGTGCTCGGGTTGGTCGCGCTCGCGACGCCGTCGTGGTTCCAGGCGATTTTCGTCTACCTGCTGACCTGGTTCCTGCTGTTCGGTGGCGTCCGGCCGGTGTTCGAGCTGCAGATCAAGCGGCGCCGGGGTGCGGCGAGGGATTCGGACGCCGATCAGCTCGGCAGGCTCACCGGCATGCCCGCCGTGCTGTGGGTGCTGGTGATGGCCGTGCTGACGGTGAGCTGTCTCTTCGCGGGCGGGTTGTGGCTGCTGGAGCCGACCGTCGCCTGACCGGGGCGGTACGGCAGACTGGTGGCTCGTTCCGCGCGGAAGGAGTCACCAGATGGACGAGGTCGCCAAGGCCGTCGAGGAATGCGCTCGATCGGCGAAACGGGCCGCGCCGTCACTGGCCGCCGCGTCCGCGGAGGCGATCGACGCCGCGCTGAACGCCATGGCGGACAAGCTGGTGGAGCACGCCGACGCGGTACTGGAGGCGAATCAGGCCGACATCGCCAAGGCGCGCGAGGACGGCATGAGTGCGGGTCTGCTCGACAGGCTCACCATCACGCCCGAGCGGCTGACCGGCATGGCCGAGCAGCTCCGTCTCCTCGCCGGTGCGCCCCACCAGGAGCGGTCCGTCGATGTGTCCACTTTGGACGGTGGACTGAAGCTGGTCGAACGCCGTCGTCCGGTCGGCGTGATCGGCGCGAACTACGAGGCGCGCCCGAACGTCACGGTCGATGTCGCTTCGCAGCTGGTGAAGTCCCGCAACGGCGGCGTGCTTCGGACGGGTTCCGCCGCGCTCGGCTCGGCCCAGCGCCTGCGCGAGACCGTGATCGCCCCCGCTCTCGTCGACGCGGGTATCGACCCGGACGTCATCCGGCTGGTGCCGCGCGCCGAGCGCGAAGCGGCTTCCGCGCTGGTGCGTTTCCCCGCGCTCGTGCCGCTGGTGATCCTGCGAGGCAGCGGTGACAGCACCCGGGCGCTGGCTACGGAGGCGGCTGTCCACGGCGTCCGCACGCTGGCTCACGCCGACGGTGGCGGCGTCCTGTACGTCGACGAAGCGGCCGACACCGACAAGGTGCGCGGCCTGGTCTTCAACAGCCTTGACCGCCTCGGCGTCTGCAACCGGCTGAACCTGCTGCTGATCCACGAGGACGCCCACGACCGCGTCTGGCCCGGCATCTCCGGCGCGCTGGCCGAACGCGGCGTCACACCGTCACTCGCCCCGCACGAGCACGCCATCGGCTACGAATGGGCCCTCGACTCCGACCGCGAAGCGACCGTCACCGTCGCGAAGGTCGCCGGCCTGCCCGAAGCGGTCGAGATCGCCAACGAGCAGACCTCGGGCCTGGCCGCCGGCATCGCCACCGAAAGCAGCGAAGCCGCCGACGCGTTCTTCGACGGCTACACCGGCACCGGCGTCTTCTGGAACGCCCCGACCCGGTTGCTCGACGGCTTCAAGCTCCTGGCCGTTCCCGAGACCGGCATCAACCTGGACAAGGTCCCCGGCCCACGCGGCCCGGTCACCTACACCGACCTCTACGTGCGTCAGTACGCCGTCCTGCCCGCCTGACCGCGAGCACTCTTTCAGGGCGACACCGGGGGAGTGCCCGGCGGCAGCGGCGATACCAAAGGTCCCTTGCCGCGCCCAGTCTCATGAGCGCTGTCCGGATACGTTCCGAGACCGGCCTGTAAGTCAACCGCACATATCCCCACACTGGAGGTTCCATGGCCAAGGGCTACTGGGTCAGCGTCTACCCCACCATCACAGACCCTGAGGCGCTTGATGCCTACGGCAAACTGGCCGGTCCGGCCGTCAAAGCCGCAGGTGGGCGGACGTTCGCCCGCGGCGGAAGCCGGGTCGTCGCACACGAAGCGGGAATCGCCGAGCGCGTCGTCCTGATCGAGTTCGACAGCTTCGAACAGGCGGTCGCCGCATACGAGAGTGCGGCCTACCAGGAGGCGCTGGCCGCACTCCCCGACGGCTTCAAGCGCGATTTCCGCATCGTCGAAGGCCTTGGCTGACGGTCAAGGCATCTCCCGGTGGTGAGCGGCTGGTTGCGCGCAGGTGATCGAACCTTCAGCGCCGCCGGCGCTTCGATCGGGGCCGCGGCTGAGGCGGCAACGAGTCCGCGGTGGCGTCCTCGACGTCGTCCGCGACGGGTTCCGGAGCCGGAGCGATTCCGGGAGCCAGCCCCAGCATCTCCGCGGCGAGCTGCTGCGAGGACGCGAACATGCCCGAAGGCCGTTCCCGCGCCCGCCGCAGGGAAGAAGGCCGCAGCCGGTTGTAGCCCCGCACGGAGACCGGCCGCCGGGCACGCACCTCGTAGGGGTCGAAGGCGGACAGCTCGGTGGCGAGTTCCTTGTCCACCAGGATGGTGCCCGGCCGCGCGGTGGAGGTGAGACGGGCGGCGATGTTCACGACCGAGCCGTAGACGTCGCCGAACCGGCTGAGGATCCGGCCCGAAGCCATGCCCGCCCGCACGCCGGGCAAGGTCTCGTCGGCTTCGGCGCGTTCGGACAGCGTCAGGGCGATCTCGGCGCCGTCGACGGCGGAATCGGCGACGAACAGCACCTCGTCACCGATCATTTTCACGATCCGCCCGTGGTGTTCGGCGACCACCTCGGTGGCGAGGGATTCGAACCGGTCGAGGACGGCGCTCAGCTCGTCTTCGCCGATCTGCCTGGTCAGCCGGGTGTAGCCGACCATGTCGACGAACCCGACGACCTCGGTCCTGGTTTCGAGGTCTTCGTCCGTCGCCGCGAACGCGCGGCCGGCGTACGCCGCGAGATGCCGCCGCCAGACGAAGTTCTGCACCTGTTCCAGCTCGGGCAGCAGCCGGTCGACCAGCCGCGCGATCTGGCGTTCGCTGGTGCCGACGTCCTTGTTCTCGGTGATCATCGTCCACAGCATGTGGACCTGCCATTCCGCGAGCCGCGAAAGGTGCTGGCCCAGCGCGCGCGTCACCGCCAGCTCGATGCTCGGATCGATCAGGCCCGAGTGCATCAGCTGGTCGGCCGTGCGGATCGCTTCGATGTCGGCGTCGGTGAAGACGACCTCGTCGTCGTCGACGGTCGCGAAGCCCAGAGCACGCCAAAGCCGCCGAGAACGCTCTTCGGGAACGCCCGCCTTCTCGGCGACTTCGAGCCGGGTGTACTTGCGTCTGCCGCCGAGCAGGATCCGTTCGAGACGCTGCTGAAGCGCGTCGGGCGCGGGCTCGCCGGTATCGGCCATTAGGTGGTGTGGACGATGAGCACGTCCACGCCCGACTTCCGGGCGACTTCGGACGGTACTGAGCCCAGGATGCGGCCCGCGAGCGTGTTCAGCCCGCGGTTGCCGACCACCAGGAGGTCCGCGGAGCGTTCGGCGACGACCTTGCGCAGCGAGTCGACCGGGTCACCGACGACGGCGGCGGTCTCGATGCTCTTCGCGCCGGCCTTGGCGGCGCGGTCACGGGCGGAGAGCAGGGTGTCTTCGGCCGGGGCCGAGCCGACGACCTGGTACGCCTCGTCGCCGAGGACGTCCTGCGCCTTCTCCACGTCACCCTTGTTGGCGGGGTAGTAGGCGCACACGATGACCAGGGTCGCTCCGGAGTCCCCGGCGACCCCCGCAGCCTTGTCGACCGCGGCGAACGAGGAATCCGATCCGTCCGTGCCCACGACCACGGTCCGATATGCAGCCATCCGCAACCTCCACCGATCTGTCTGCCGCACCAGCGTGCGAGCAGCGACGATAACCGCTCGCCAGCGGCCTCGCAGGCCGTCGTGAGCTCGGTCGGGTGAAAAGGTTACTCGCCAGTCGGTTTCTGCGCTGCCGCAGGTCGAGGTGAAGGCTTCGCGCCGGATGTGGCCTTCGGCACATCGGCCGTCCGGAGCTGCACGGTGGCCTCCGAATCGGGTGACGGCTTCGCCTTCAGGTCCGCCGGGATATGCGGTTCGTCGCCGAGGACATGGGTCGCCTCGGCGAGCGCGGTCCGCGCGGTCCGGACCTGCTCGGCCAGGCTGGAGCGCACCTTGCGGAGCGCTTCGACCCGTTCGGTGGCCTGGGTGATCCGCCGGTTGGACTCCTCGGTGGCCTGCCGGACGCGGCGGCGTGCCTCGTCGGCCGCTTCGGCGAGCCGGGCGTTGGCCTCGGTGATCGAGTCCTGCTTGCGCTTGTTGGCGTCGGCGACGGACTCGCGCTGGCGGCGTTCGATCTCGGCCTTGGCCGCGGTCTCCTCTTCGAGCACCTTCGCGCGGATGGCGGCGGCGTCCTCGGTGGCCTCGCGGACGCGGCGGGCGGCCTCGGCCTTGCTCGCGGCCTCCTGCTCGGCCAGCGCGTGCATGGCTTCGGTGCGCCGCGACGCCATCGCGATCTCGAAGTCCTCTTCGACCTGAGTGCGACGCTGCTGCGACTCGGCGTCGAGCTTGTCCCGCTCCGCCTTCGCCTTGTCGGTGATCTCCTTGGCCTCGGCGCGCGCCTTCTCGAGCACACCGCGGTGCTCGGCCTCCATCTCCTTGCGGCGGAGGTCGAGCTCGTTGAGCAGCTGCTCGTAGCGGGCCCGCATGGCGCTCGCGTCGGTCTCCGCCTTGGCGCGGATGTGCCCGGCTTCGGCTTCGGCGCGCGCCTTGGTGTCGGCGGCCTCGTCCTGCGCGAGCCGCAGCATGCGCTGCAGGCGCTCGGAAAGGCCTTCGACGCTCGTCGGCGGCTGGGCCAGCCTGTCGACCTGGCCGCGCAGGTCCGCGATCTCGCCGCGCGCGATCTCCAGCTGCCGTGCCAGGTCGCCCGCCTGTCCGATGGCGGCATCGCGATCGGCGGTGAGCATCTTCAGATCGGCGTCCAGCCGTTCGAGATGTTCGTCGACCTGCGCACGGCTGTAACCGCGCTTCGCCACGTCGAAGCCGGCTCCCAGCGGCACTAGCTCCCGTTCCTCGCCAAGGCTCATCCTTCTACCGTAGTCGAGCTGGAGTCACGGAAGGGTGAGCACCCACTCCAACGCGCGGCGAAAGCGCGTTCTGGTGCGCTAAACGTTCCTGAACGCGTTGATCCCGTCGATGTGCTTCTCGCGCAGTTCGTGGTTCCGGACGCCCAGACCTTCTTCCGGCGCAAGGGCCAGCACGCCGACCTTGCCCTGGTGCGCGTTGCGATGCACGTCCAGCGCGGCCTGTCCGGTGTCTTCGAGCGAGTAGGTCTTCGACAGCGTCGGGTGGATCAGACCTTTCGCGATCAGGCGGTTCGCTTCCCACGATTCGCGGTAGTTGGCGAAGTGGCTGCCGATGATCCGCTTCAGGTTCATCCACAGGTAGCGGTTGTCGTACTGGTGCATGAATCCGGACGTCGAGGCGCAAGTGACGATCGTGCCGCCCTTACGCGCCGCGTAGACGGAAGCGCCGAAGGTCTCGCGGCCCGGGTGCTCGAAGACGATGTCGGGGTCCTCGCCGCCGGTCAGTTCGCGGATCTTCTTCCCGAACCGCTGCCATTCCTTCGGGTCCTGGTTGTGCTCGTCCTTCCAGAACCTGTAGCCCTCGGCGTTGCGGTCGATGATCAGTTCCGCGCCCAGCTTCCGGCAGATTTCCGCCTTTTCGGGGCTGGAGACCACGCACACCGGGATCGCGCCGCCGTTGAGCGCGTACTGCGTCGCGTAAGAACCGAGACCGCCCGAGGCGCCCCAGATCAGGACGACGTCGCCCTGTTTCATGTCCGCGCCGTTGCGCGACACGAGCTGCCGGTAGGCCGTGGAGTTCACGAGGCCGGGGGAGGCGGCCTCCTCCCAGGTGAGGTGGCCCGGCTTCGGCATCAGCTGGTTCGCCTTGACGAGCGCGATTTCGGCGAGCCCGCCGAAGTTCGTCTCGAAACCCCAGATCCGCTGCTCGGTGTCGAGCATCGTGTCGTTGTGCCCGTCCGGGCCTTCGAGTTCGACGTTGAGGCAGTGCGCGACGACCTCGTCGCCCGGCTTCCAGTTGTGCACGCCGGGGCCGGTGCGCAGCACGACGCCGGACAGGTCCGATCCGACGACGTGATAAGGCAGGTCGTGGCGCTTCGACAGCGGCGAAAGCCGCCCGTAGCGCTCCAGGAACTTGAAGGTCGAGACCGGTTCGAAGATCGAGGTCCAGACCGTGTTGTAGTTGATCGCGCTCGCCATGACCGCGACCAGCGCCTCGCCGGGGCCGAGTTCCGGTGTGGGGACCTCGTCCACGTGCAGCGATTTGCGCGGGTCCTTGTCCCGGCTTTCGAGGCCTTCGAACATGCTCGCCTCGTCCTTGTGCACGGTCACCCCGCGATAGGTCTCCGGCACGTCGAGCGACGCCATGGCGCCGAGGTCATCGTTCAGAATGGCCTGCTGGATCTCGCCGAGCTGCGACATCGGAACCTCCGCGAAAAAGGGGGACGGCGTTAGCGGCACAAATTACTCACCGGTAACCAAGTCCACAACTGTACGAGACGTGGAGCACGTACACATCCCGAAGCGTTATCGACCAGTCTTGACCGGCTGGCCAACCAAGCGGACCATGGGCCGTGGAGATCTCTCCGACCTGCAGGTTTCGTCGATTCTCGGAGGTGAGCACGCATGAATGAACCCACGACGCGCCCTTGGACCCGGCCCCATGACTGGGCGGAGGTGGTCATCGGTGTCGTCGTCGCGCTTTCACCCCTCTGGATGACCACGGACAACACCGCCCTGTGGACGCTCGTCGTCCTCGGCGCGCTGGTCGCGCTCGACGGCCTCGCCTCGCTCGCGATGCCTGGCATGGTCTACGGCGAAGGCATCCAGATCGTGCTGGGCGCGTTGCTGTTCATTTCGCCATGGGTGATGGGATACGCCGACTTGATGGGCGCGTCCTGGACGGCCTGGATCGGTGGCGTCCTGACCGTGGTGGCCGGCGCGGCCGCGATGCCGATCGCACAGGCGACCCACAGGACAGCGGGACAGCACTGACCCCGGAGGAGACGGCGTGAAAGAGGATTCGGCGAAACAGCGCATCCTGCGAGCCGCGGAGGCGCTGTTCGCCGAATCCGGTTTCGACGCGACACCCACATCGCGGATCGCGGAGCGCGCGGGTGTGCCCAAAGGGCTGGTGCACTACTACTTCCGGCGTAAGTCGGATCTGCTGGCGGCGCTGGTCGCCGAACTGCCGGACCCCCGGATCGAACCGGCCGTCGTGGTGGTCCCCGGCGACCTCGCGGGCAGCCTTCGCGGCCTCGTCGTGGAACTCGACAGGCGGTTCAACCGGTCCTTGGCGCTGTCACATCTGCTGTGGCGCGAGGCCGACACGCATCGCGCGGTCCGCGACGCGCTGGCCGACCGGTTCCAGCAACTGGTCCGCCAGGTGAAGGCGGTGATCGTCGCCGCGACCGGCGGCAAACTCGCGGTCGCCGACATCGATTCGGCGTCGGGGCTGCTGGCGAGGGCGGTCAGTCATCGGCACGCGACAGCACGGCACAGCGAAGACGGGGACCCCGCCGAAATCGACCGCGAGGTCCTCTTCATCGCCGAAGCGCTGACGCGCGGTCAGTGACCGTCCGCCGCGGGCTCGACCAACTCGACGAGCACGCCGCCGGCGTCCTTGGGGTGGACGAAGTTCACCCGGCTGTTGGACGTGCCGCGTTTGGCCTCGCTGTAGAGCAGCCGGAGTCCCTGCGCGCGCAGCGCCGCCGCCGCGGCGTCCACATCGGACACTCGGTATGCCAGCTGCTGCAGCCCGGGGCCGTTCTTGGCGAGGAACTTGCCGATCGCCGAGTCTTCGCGCAGCGGCGCGAGGAGCTGGATCGCGGTCTCCGTCCCGGCGGTGCCGGGCGCGCGCAGCATCGCTTCGCGGACGCCCTGCTCCTCGTTGACCTCCTCGTGCGCCACCTCCAGGCCGAAGTGCTCGGCGTGGAAGGCGATCGCGGCGTCGAGGTCGGGTACCGCGATGCCGACGTGGTCGATGGCGGTCACGAACGGTTTCAGCGCCTGGTTCATGCAGAGCAGGATAGGTCCGCGGGCGGGCGAACCGGCGTGCGCCGCCTCACACTGGCTCCATCAAGAAGGCCATGACGCGGGTATGGTCGCGAAGACCGCCTATTGCCCTTGCGCCGATGCTTGGAGGACGCCGTGTCCGGTTCCGTGATCCTGGGTGCCGCCCGTACACCGATCGGGCGATTGCTCGGTTCCCTGAAGGATTTCTCGGGTGCGCAACTGGGCGGATTCGCGATCAAGGCGGCCCTCGAACAGGCCGGTGTCTCGCCGGACGCGGTCCAGTACACGATCATGGGCCAGGTGCTCACCGCGGGCGCGGGCCAGATCCCGGCCCGCCAGGCCGCCGTCGCGGCCGGCATCCCGATGACCGTCCCGGCGCTGACCATCAACAAGGTCTGCCTCTCCGGTCTCGACGCCATCGCGCTCGCCGACCAGCTCATCCGCGCGGGTGAGTTCGACCTGATCGTCGCCGGCGGCCAGGAATCGATGACCCAGGCGCCGCATCTGCTGCCGAAGTCCCGCTCGGGCTTCAAATACGGCGACACCACCCTCGTCGACCACATGGCCCACGACGGCCTGTTCTGCGCCTTCGACCAGGTCGCGATGGGCGCGTCGACGGAGAAGTACAACAGCCGCTACGGCATCACCCGGGAGCAGCAGGACGAGTTCTCCGCGCGTTCGCACCAGCGCGCCGCCGCCGCCATCGCGGAAGGCCGCTTCGACGCCGAGGTCGCGCCGGTGTCGATCCCGCAGCGCAAGGGCGACCCGGTCGTCTTCTCGAAGGACGAGGGCGTTCGCGCCGACACCACCGCGGAAAGCCTCGCGAAGCTGCGCCCGGCGTTCGCCTCCGACGGCACCATCACCGCCGGTTCGGCCTCGCAGATCTCCGACGGCGCCGCCGCGGTCATCGTGGCCAGCAAGGCCAAGGCCGAGGAACTGGGCCTGACCGCCCTCGCCGAGATCGGCGCGCACGGCGTGGTCTCCGGTCCGGACGCCAGCCTCCACGAGCAGCCGTCGAACGCGATCCTGGCCGCGCTGGCCAAGGAGAAGCTGACCGCGGACGCGCTCGACCTGATCGAGATCAACGAGGCGTTCGCCGCCGTTGGCCTGGTGTCGGCCGACAAGCTCGGCGTCGACGTGAACAAGGTCAACGTCGACGGTGGCGCCATCGCGCTCGGCCACCCGATCGGCGCTTCCGGCGCGCGGCTGGCCGTGCACCTGATCCACGAGCTCCGCCGTCGTGGCGGCGGCCTCGGCGCGGCCGCGCTCTGCGGTGGCGGCGGCCAGGGCGACGCCCTGCTGCTCCGGGTCCCGTAAAGCCCTTGCCGGTACAGCTGGACATCGACGAACTGGTCGGTCGCGCGCGGGACGGCGTCCCCCGCGCGATCGCCCGGTTGCTGTCGCTGGTCGAGGACGCTCATCCGCAGTTGCCCGAGGTCGCGGCGAAGCTGACGCCGCATACGGGCAACGCGCGGGTCGTCGGACTGACCGGCCCGCCCGGTGTCGGTAAGTCGACATCGACGTCCGCGCTGCTCACGGCGCTGCGGGCGCAAGGCCTGCGGGTCGGGGTGCTGGCGATCGACCCGTCGTCGCCGTTCTCCGGCGGGGCGCTGCTCGGCGACCGGATCCGGATGACCGAGCACGCCACCGATCCCGGCGTGTTCATCCGGTCGATGGCCACCCGCGGCCATCTCGGCGGACTGTCGTGGGCGACCCCGCAGGCGGTCCGCGTCCTCGACGCGGCGGGTTTCGACGTCGTGCTGATCGAGACCGTCGGCGTCGGACAGTCCGAAGTGGACGTCGTGAGACTGGCCGACACCACGGTGGTCCTGCTCGCGCCCGGGATGGGCGACGGTATTCAGGCCGCGAAGGCGGGCGTGCTGGAGATCGCGGACGTGTTCGTGGTCAACAAGGCCGACCGCGAGGGCGCGGACGCGACCGTGCACGACCTCAAGCAGATGATCTCCTTGGTGCGCCGGGAGATCCGCGGCCCGAGCTGGCGTCAGCCGATCGTGCGAACGGTGGCCTCCCGCGGCGAAGGCGTCGACGACGTCGTCCGCGCGCTGTCCGACCATCACGACTGGCTGGCCCAGCGGGAAGAACTGCCCCGGCGCCGCGCGGCGCGGGCCAGGGACGAGGTCGAGGCGATCGCCGTCCAGCGGTTGCGCGCGGAGATCGTCGACCTGCGCCACGGCGACCGGCTCGCGGAACTGGCGAGGCGTGTGGTCGCGCGGAAGATCGACCCGTTCGCGGCGGCCGACGAACTGATAGCCGACCTCCGCTCGTGAGTGGTGATGACGGTGAGAACCGTCATCACCACGCACGAGGATCATTCAGAGGATTTCGATGACCCGGACCTTCGGCGGACGGTTCGGGAAACTGATATCGGTCCATCGGTTGATTCTCACGTCAGCGCCATTGCTGTCGTAGTACATCAGGTCGTTGTTCCCGGTGTAGATCCGGTCGATCCACCAACCCCCGAAGCTGATCCTCCCGCGGTTGGCGTAGCAGTCGACGCTGGTGCTCCCGCCGAGGTGCGACCAGATCTTCAGGAAGTTCTCCCCGTCCTTGCAGGGAATGTGGTCGATGGCGAACGAGGTGCCGGTCGGCACGATCATGGTGAACATGGCGGCAGCGGCGGCCGCCATGGTCGCGATCCGGCGGAATTTCTTCTTGCTCGGGATCACAAGTTCTCCTTCGGTGGAAATCCGAAAAAAAGGAGCTTCACCCCGAGCATCCCGATGGCGGGCGACCGTTGTCAATTTACCCACTGTTTCGCGGGACCGGACGGACAACCAACTCTGTCCGTCCGGGCAAGGGCTAGAATTCGACGTACATTTTGATGTCGCCGAAGTCGCTGTCGAGGTTGTCCAGATGGGCGATGGCGTCCTCTTTCCAGACTTCGAGCTGGTTGGTCTCGCCGAAGGTGAGCTGTTCACCGTCGGCGACCTTGTTGGCGTAGTTCGTGATCGTGACCGTCTGCCCCCGGCAGAACTCGACTCGCTCCAGGAACCTGTCCGCCATGTCGGGGTCGAAGACGCGGCCCATCCGGACGTAGCCGTTGTTGATGTGCTCCTCGCAGTAGAAATGCGCCG
Source organism: Amycolatopsis sp. NPDC039088 (assembly GCF_055598845.1). Taxonomy (NCBI): domain Bacteria; kingdom Bacillati; phylum Actinomycetota; class Actinomycetes; order Pseudonocardiales; family Pseudonocardiaceae; genus Amycolatopsis; species Amycolatopsis sp. NPDC039088. The sequence goes on from NZ_JBVKAE010000033.1 coordinate 96,771, forward strand.
CGGCCGAGGCGATCCACTCGGTCAGCGAAGGCTCGCGAGGCGGCCACTTCTCGCGGACGTGCGACTTGATCTCCCTGGCGAGGCGGATGACCCGGCGCCGCTCGAGGTCGGTCAGCCCGTCCTCCTTGCGGAAGTCGAGGATCATGTCGTCGACGATCTTGGCGAGCCGGAGGATCCGCGGTTTGTCGAGCTCGGCGGGTTTGTCCGGCGGCAGCCCGGCCATGACCCTCTCGTGCACCAGGACGTACTGCGTGTACGCGTAGAGGAAGGTCAACGCGTTCAGCTGCCATTGGTGTCGTTCGGCGATCTCCACGGCTTCGACCCTAACCTCGGACCTACTTCCGGACCTGTGGAAGCGGCGGGGATTCACCCTATGCTCTCTTCTTCGTCCACGGCTGGGAGGCAGGAACCGTGCAGAGGATCGCGAAGGTCGTTGTGAGCGTGCTGGGTGCCGGGCTGATGCTCGCGGCCGGTACCGGGACGGCGTCGGCGGAGGCCGTGCCGCCGAAGGTCACGAAGGGGCCCTGCCAGTACACGGAGACTCCGGACGAGCCGGCCGCGCGGCCGGTCCCGCTGCCCCCGGACCCGCGTCACACGCCGAGCCGGGGCACGGTGCCGGTACAGCTGAAGACGAACCAGGGCAAGATCGACCTGACCCTCGATCGGGCGAAGGCGCCGTGCACGGTGCAGAGTTTCCTGCATCTGGCGGTGCACCGGTTCTACGACCGCACCACGTGTCACCGGCTGACGGCGTATCCGACGCTGAAGGTGCTGCAGTGCGGCGACCCGAGCGGCACCGGTGAGGGCGGCCCCGGCTACAAGTACAAGGACGAGCTGCCCGTCGGCCTGCCGCCCGCGCCGACCGACCCGACCGGCGCGCGGAAGGTGTACTCCCGCGGCGTCCTCGCGATGGCCAACGCGGGCCCGGCGACGAACGGCAGCCAGTTCTTCGTGGTGTACGGCGATTCCGCGTTGCGTCCGAACTACACGATCTTCGGCACCGTGGGCTCTGACGGCCTCGAAACCCTCGACAAGGTCGCCGCGGGCGGCATCCAGCCCACGCCGGAGACCCCCGCCCCGGTCGACGGCGCTCCCGTCCTGAAGACCGACATCCTGCGGGCCCGCCCGTGGTACTGCTGACGCAGGGGGGTCAGGTGACCTCGAAGATGGCCTCCCGCAGGGCTTGGGTGGCGCCGTTGAAGGCGTGTTTCGCGGCGGCGCCGTAGCCGATGATGAGCCCTTCGCGCTGGGGCTCGCCGATCCAGTAGCCGCTGAGTCCTTCGAGCCCGATCGCGCGACGGCGGCAGGCGGCCAGCACCTCCATCTCCCCGGGCTCCTCGCCCGGGAACTGGAGCACCAGGTGCAGCCCGGCCGAGATCCCTTGCGGCAACACGGAATCCGGTAGTGCCGCCAGTAGCCGGTCGCGACGGGAGCGGTACTCGGCGCGGCAGCGGCGGATGTGCTGGTCGTAGGCGCCGGACTCGATCAGTTCGGCCATCGCGAGCTGGTCCAGCAGCGGGGGCCGGGCCCCGCTCGCGGCCATCTCCGCGCGCACCGGTTCGACCAGGAACCTCGGCAGCACCATCCACCCCAGGCGCAACGACGGCGCGAGCGTCTTGCTCGTCGTCCCCACGTACACGACCCGTTCGGGCGCCAGTGCCTGCAACGCGCCGACCTGCTGATGGTCGAACCGGAACTCGCCGTCGTAGTCGTCCTCGATGACGACGGCACCGGTTTCCGCGGCCCACCGGGTGAGTTCCGCCCGCCGTCCGGGTGCGAGGGTGACGCCCAGCGGGTACTGGTGCGCCGGGGTGACCACCACCGCCGGACTGTCCAAAGCGGACACCGTGATGCCGTCGTCGTCGACTCCTACGCCGGTCACGCGGGGACCGTTGGCCGCGGCGATGTCCCGGTAGATGTCCAGTGACGGGTTTTCGAACGCGATCTCGTCCGCCCCGCGCGCGTGCAGCACCCGCGCCAGTACCGCGATGGCGTGCGAGAACCCGGCGCACACCAGGATGCGCTCGGGGTCGGCGACGACGCCGCGGCTGCGGGCCAGGTACACGGCGAGCGTCTCCCGCAGTTCGGCTGCGCCTGATTCGGCCGTGTAGTCGAACGCCGACATCGGCGCCCGGTGCAGCGCGCGCCGGGACGCCGCGAGCCAGGCCGTCCTGGGGAACGCGGACAGATTCGGCCTGCCGGGGCGCAGGTCCCAGCGGGGCGCCGGGTCACGGGGGATGGGCTTCGGTGGCGACGCGGGCAGCGCGCCGGCCGTCGCGACGCGGGTCGGCGCGCCCTGCGAGGTCCGCAAGTAGCCCTCGGCGGCGAGGTCGGCGTAGACGCGGGTGACCGTTCCCCTGGCCACTCCGAGATCCTGCGCCAAGGCCCTGGTCGACGGCACCGCCGCGCCCGCCTGCCAGCGCCCCTCCCGGATGGCCGCGCGGATCGCCGCGGCGAGCCCGGTCCTGCCGCTTTCGGGACGCCAGTCCAGATGGACGTCTATTCCCGAACTGGACCACGAATCTGCCATGTGACTGGACCATACTCGTGGGCCAGTTGTCGCTAGATTCGAGGTATGACCGAGCGAATCCACGTGGGCAAACGAGTGCCCGAGATCTACCAGGCCATGGCCAAACTGCAGGCCGAAGTCGAGAAGGCCGCCGCCAACGCCGGGGTCGACCAGAAGATCCTCGAACTGGTGAAGATGCGTTCCTCGCAGATCAACCACTGCGCGTTCTGCCTCGACATGCACTCCCACGACGCGCTGCAGATGGGCGAGTCGCCGCGGCGGCTCTTCGTGCTGCAGGGCTGGCGCGAGACCGAGCTGTTCACCGAGCAGGAGCGTGCCGCGCTCGCGCTGACCGAGGCGATCACGAACGTGGCGACCCTGCACGAGGTCCCGGACGACGTCTACGAAGAGGCCACCCGGGTCTTCACCGAGGAGCAGTACCGTGCCGTCGTCTGGGAGGCCATCGCGATCAACAGCTGGAACCGGATGTGCGTGACCAGCCACGCGCCGCTGCCCGAGCGCGCCGAATGACGGCGGCGCGGCTGCGGGAACTGCATGTCGCGGGTACCCCACTGCTCCTGCCGAACGCGTGGGACGCCGACAGCGCGCGTCTCGTGGAAGCCGCCGGGTTCCCCGTCGTGGCGACGAGTTCCTTCGCCATCGCCAAGGCACTCGGCCACGAAGACGGGGAGGCCGCGCCCGTCGAGGAGATGTTCGCGGCGGCCGCGAGGATCGCGCGTGCGGTCTCGGTTCCGGTGACGGTCGACGTGGAATCCGGTTACGGGCTCGAAGCGGGAGACCTCGCGGCGAGGCTCGCCGAGGCGGGTGCGGTCGGCTGCAACTACGAGGACACCGATCACGCCGCGGGCGGACTTCGATCGCTGGAGACGCAGGCGGATCAGATCGCGAAGTTGCGTGAGGCCGCCGGAGACGCGTTGGTGATCAACGCCCGCGTCGACGTCTTCGTGGGCGCCTCCGACGAGCGCGCCGTACTGGACGACGCGATCGTGCGGGCCAAGGCGTATTTCGAGGCGGGCGCGGACTGCGTCTACCCGATCCTGGCGAAGTCGCCGGAAGTGCTGGCCGACTTCGTGAAGGCGGTCGCGCCCGGCGCGGTCAACGCGATGCCGCTTCCCGGTGGCCCCGATCTCTCCGCGCTCGCCACACTGGGGGTGGCGCGGATCTCGCTGGGCACGGGACTGTGGAAGTCGGTCCGCGCCGATCTGCGGGCGAAACTGACCGAACTGGCGGCGGGGAAGCTGCCGTATTAGGGAAATGGGAACCGGGGGGGGGGGGGGGGGGGGGGGGGGGGGGGGGGGGGGGGGGGGGGGGGTGGGCGGGGGGGGGGGGGGGGGGGGGGGGGGGGGGGGGGGGGGGGGGGGGGGGGGGGGG
>NZ_JBVKAE010000034.1:0-59920 GCF_055598845.1 Amycolatopsis sp. NPDC039088
GCCCGGTCCCATTCCGAACCCGGAAGCTAAGCCTGACAGCGCCGATGGTACTGCAACCGAAGGGTTGTGGGAGAGTAGGACACCGCCGGACTAACTTCAGGACAGGGTCCTGACCAGGGTCGAGAACCTCTGACAGGTTCTCCCCGGTCAGGGCCCTGTCTCTTTTCATGTCCATGGACGGACTACAGTGGTCCGTTGGCGCGCCCGATGGGTGTCGCCGGTATCGAAAACTTTTTCAATAGTGGCAGGAGGCCAGGTGTCCGAGTTCGGTCGACGTGACTCAGATGATGGCGCGTCCGGCCGGTCGGGTCGCCGGGACGAGAGTCCCCGCGGAGGCCGGTCTGACGCGCAACGAGGTGACCGGCGCGGTTCCGCCGGCGGCGGGCAGGACCGAGGTGGCCGCGACGGTGGCTACCAGGGCCGCCCGCGCCGTGACGACCGCGGTGCCCGCGGCACCGGCAGCTATCCCGGCAAGCCCGCGCGAAGCGCCGGCAGCGGCGATGGTCCTCGCGACCAGCGTGCCGGCGGTCGGTTCGCCGGTCAGGGCCGCGACGAGAACCGTCCGCGCTACAACAACAACGACGACCGCCGTGGCGGTACCGGAGCAGGCGACCGCCGCGACGACCGGTCCGGTGGTCGCGACAACGACCGTCGTGGTGGCTACCGGTCCGACGACCGGCGCGACAGCCGCGACACCCGTGGCGGAGACCGCGGCGGGTACCGCTCCGACAACCGCGGTGGCGACAGCCGTGGCGGTGACCGCGGTGGCTACCGGTCCGACAACCGTGGCGGGGACACCCGCGGCGGCGATCGCGGTGGCTACCGGTCGGACAACCGCGAGAACCGCGGTGGTGACCGTGGCGGCTACCGCTCCTCCGAGGGCCGTCCCGAGCGTCGCTACGACAATCGCTCGGACAGCCGTTCCGACAATCGTGCGGACAACCGTTCCGAAGGCCGGTACGAGAAGCGCACCGACAGCCGTCCGGCTCGCTCCGGGTACAGCTCGGACAACCGCGGCCGTTCCGACGACCGCCCGTCCGGCAACCGCTACGAAGGCCGCCCGCAGGGCAAGTCCTACGGCGACCGCGACAAGCGTGGCGGCAGCGACGACCGTCGCCCGTCCTACCGCGACGACCGCGGTGGTGCGCGTTCCGGTGGTTACGGCGGCGACCGTCGCGACGATCGCCGTGACGACCGGCGTGGTCCCTCCTCGGGCGACCGCCGTCCCACTGGCGGTGGCTACGAGCGCAAGAGCTTCGGCGACCGTGACCGCGGCCGCGACGACGACCGCCGTGGCGGCTACCGCCCCTCCGGCGACCGCCCCGAGCGGTCCGACCGTCCAGTCCGTTCCGAGCGTCCCGACCGTAGGCCGTCCGATCGGCCGGAGAAGCGGTACGACGACAAGCGCGGTGATTCCCGCGGCGGTGAAGGCCGGTTCGAGCGCAAGCGTGACGACCGTCCCCAGCGCGATCGTTCCGAGGGCCGCAAGGACTTCCGCTCCTCGCCGCGCGCCGAAGACAAGCCGGTCGACGACGAGACCTTGGCGCGCGAGCTGCTGTCGGCTCCGGAACTGCCCGAGGGCATCGAGTTCTCCGACCTCGACGAAGAAGTCCGCCGCGAACTCCGCACCCTGCCCAAGGCACTCGCGGAAACCGTCGGCAAGCACCTCGTCGCGGCAGGCGGGCTGGTCGACGAAGACCCCGAAGCCGCGATGGAGCACGCCAAGTACGCGAAGGCCAAGGCGTCACGTGTGCCGATCGTCCGTGAGGCCCTCGGTCTGGTGGCCTACCACGCCGGCAACTGGTCCGAAGCGCTGTCGGAGCTTCGAGCCGTTCGCCGGATGACCCGCGCCGACGACCACATCGCGATCATCGCCGACGCCGAGCGTGCCATCGGGCGCCCGGAGCGGGCGCTGGACCTCGCGAAGGAGGTCGACAAGGAGCGTCTGTCCAAGGCGACCCAGATCGAACTCGCGATCGTCGCCGCCGGTGCGCGCCGTGACCTCGGTCAGCTGGACGCCGCCGTCGTCTCCCTGCAGGGCGACGACCTCAAGGCGGAGAAGCGCGACCCGTGGAGCGCCCGGCTGTTCTACGCCTACGCCGACAACCTCGCGGCCGCCGACCGCAAGGAAGAAGCGATCCGCTGGTTCCTCAACGCGGCAGAGGCCGACGAGGAGGACGAGACCGACGCCGCCGAGCGCGCCGCGGAGCTCACGAATGGCTGACGCCCTGTCGGCCGGGTACGACGCGGTCCTTTTCGACCTCGACGGCACGGTCTATCACGGCAGCACGGTCGTCCCGGGCGCCCCGGAAGCACTCCGGGCGCTTCGGGACGCCGGCACGGCCGTCCGCTGGGTGACGAACAACGCCTCCAAGGCACCCGAGGAGGTCTCCGCGCACCTGGAGGCGCTCGGCCTGCCCGCCACCCCCGACGAGGTTCACACGAGCTCTCAGGCGGCCGCCGCCCTGCTGGGTGAGCGGCTGCCCGAAGGCGCCGTCGTGCTCGTCGTGGGCACGGCGTCGCTCGCCGCCCAGATCGAGTCGGCGGGACTGCGCACGGTCCGGGAAGCCGGGCCAAACGTGGCCGCCGTCGTGCAGGGGCATTCCCCGGAGAACACCTGGGCCGCCCTCGCGGAAGCGTGCCTCGCCATCCGCGCGGGCGCGCTGTGGGTGGCGACCAACGTCGACGCGACCCTGCCGTCCGAACGCGGACTGCTGCCGGGCAACGGGTCGATGGTGGCCGCGTTACGCACCGCCACCGGCGTCGAACCGTTGGTGGCGGGTAAACCGGCGCCGACGCTGTTCACCACAGCGGCGCGGGACGCGGGTGCGGAGCGGTCCCTCGTCGTCGGCGACAGGCTGGACACCGACATCGAGGGCGCGGTCGCGGCCGGAATCGACGCGCTCTGCGTGCTGACCGGGGTCGCCGACGCGGCGTCCCTGATCAAGGCGAGGCCCGAGGAACGGCCGCGGTACCTCGCGTGGGATCTGTCCGGCCTCGGCGGCCGCGCGGATCAACTCGAGGTCGGCCCGAAGGACGGCTGGCGGGTCACCGCACAGGGTGACGTGCTGGAAGCCGAGGGTGAAGGCGACTCCTTGGACCTGTTGCGCGCGTTGTGCTGGGTTGCCTGGGAGGCGGGGATCACCGAGGTCCGTGGCGTCGGCGACACCGCCCGCGCCGCGCTCGGCGAGCTGCGCCTCGCCTGACCAGCGCTGCTAACTTGGTGGGGTGCAAGACCACTTCCACCCCGTTCCGCGACCCCCGGTGCCCGGACCGCCGCCGGTCCCGAGTGACCAAACCGACCACTTCTCGCAGCAGGACACGGATCCCCGTGCCGGGGTCGACGAAGCCGTGGCGGGCCTCGACGACCTCGCCTCGCTTCCGCTCTCGGAGCACGTCGACCGCTTCGAAGCCGTGCACACCGAGCTGACGGTGGCGCTGTCCACCATCGACAAGGTCTGACCGCGTGCCCAAACGCGCCCGCCTGGACGCGGAACTCGTCCGGCGGGGTCTGGCCCGCTCCCGCGAGCAGGCGTCCGCGCTGATCGCCGAGGGCAAGGTCAGCGTGCGCGGGATGGTGGCCACCAAACCCGCGACCGGGGTCGAGTCCGGCGCGCCGATCGTGGTGCGCGACAGCGACGACCCTGGCTGGGCCTCGCGCGGCGCGCACAAACTGCTGGGCGCGCTCGCCGCCTTCACCCCGCACGGCCTTTCCGTCGACGGAAAGCGCTGCCTCGACGCCGGCGCCTCGACCGGTGGCTTCACCGACGTCCTGTTGCGCAACGGCGCCGCGACGGTGCTCGCCGCCGACGTCGGCCGCGGTCTGCTGGACTGGCGGCTGCGCACCGACGACCGCGTGGTCGTCCTCGACAAGACGAACGTCCGCAACCTGACCCCGGAAGACCTCGGCGGGCAGGTCGACCTCGTGGTCGGTGACCTCTCGTTCATCTCGCTCAAACTCGTGCTGCCCGCCCTGGCCGCCTGCGCACGGGACGGCGCCGATCTGGTGCCGATGGTGAAACCGCAGTTCGAGGTCGGCAAGGACCGGCTCGGCAGCGGCGGCGTCGTGCGTGACCCGGAGCTGCGGGCCGAATCGGTGCTCGGCGTGCTCGCCGAGGCCGAGAAGCTGGACCTGCGCCTGCGCGGCGTCGTGGCGAGCCCGCTTCCCGGCCCGTCCGGCAACGTCGAATACTTCGTCTGGCTTACCCGCGGGACGGGGGAGACCGTCGGCACCGACGCCGAACGGCTCGTCCGTACCGCAGTCCTGGAGGGACCCCAATGAGCGATCGCGAGGTGCTGCTCGTCGTGCACCCGGACCGGGACGCGACCCGGGACGCGGCACGCGAGGTATCGGCCCGTTTCGCCAAGGCCGGTGTGCGGCTGCGGGTCCTCGACGAGGACGTCCGGGAGATGCTCGAGGCGGACGGCGGGATCGGCGCGCCCTGCACGGTGATGGCGCCGGAACAGGACCCGGCGGCCGGGACCGAGCTGGTGTTCGTGCTCGGCGGCGACGGCACGTTGCTGCGGGCCGCGGAACTGGCGAGGCCGAACGGTGTTCCGGTGCTGGGGGTGAACCTCGGCCGGGTCGGGTTCCTCGCGGAAGCCGATTCGGACAAGCTGGCCGACACCGTCCAGCGCGCGGTCGACGGCGACTACCAGGTCGAAGAGCGGATGACCGTCGACGTCACGGTCAGCATCGACGGCGAGGAGACCGTCCACACGTGGGCGCTCAACGAGGCCAGTGTCGAGAAGAGTTCACGTGAGCGCGTGCTGGACGCCCTCATCGAGGTCGACGGCAGGCCCGTGTCCTCCTTCGGCTGCGACGGCGTCCTGTGCGCCACTCCGACCGGCTCGACGGCGTACGCGTTCTCCGCGGGCGGGCCGATCATCTGGCCGGACGTCCAGGCGCTGCTGGTGGTGCCGAGCAACGCGCACGCGATGTTCTCCCGGCCGTTGGTCGTCTCCCGCGACTCGGAGATCACCGTCGCCATCGATCCGGACGGCTCGCCCGCCGTCCTGACCTGCGACGGATCGCGGACCTTCGATCTTCCCGCCGGTGCGGCCGTGCGGGTCACCTGCGGCCGGGTGCCGGTGCGGCTGATCCGGTTGTGGGAAGGCCCCTTCACCGACCGGCTGGTGCACAAGTTCTCGTTGCCGATCAAGGGCTGGCGGGAGCGGCACGCCCGCTGACGGAGCTCATGAACGGGACTTTCATCGCGAAATTCGCCAGGAAAGTCCCGTTCATCTCGTGCCGGGTGCGGGAATGGTCGGGGTAGGCCGCTACGGTGGGCGTCGTGCTGGCCGAGATGCGCATCCAGGGCCTCGGAGTCATCGAGGACGCCCTGCTGGAACTGCACGCGGGCTTCACCGTCGTCACCGGTGAGACGGGTGCGGGCAAGACCATGGTCGTCAGCGGGTTGCACCTGCTCTCCGGCGGCCGAGCCGAAGTGTCCAAGGTGCGAACGGGAATGCTGAAGGCCTTCGTGGAAGGCCGATTCGAACTGGGCGGTGCCGAGGGCGCCACCCGGATAGTCACCGACGCCGGGGCGGAGGTCGACGAGGACGGCAGCGTCATCGCGCTGCGCGCGGTCTCGGTCGACGGCCGCTCCCGCGCCCACCTCGGTGGCCGTTCGGTGCCGGTCGGGGTGCTGGCCGATCTGTCCGAGCAGCTGATCGCGGTGCACGGGCAGAACGATCAGCTGCGGCTGCTGCGGCCCGCCGAGCAGCGGGCCGTCATCGACCGGTTCGCCGGTGAGGCCGTCACCGAACCCTTGGAGCAGTATCGCGCGGTACGGGACGAGTGGCTCGCCGTCGTCGCCGAACTGACCGAGCGGTCCACCCGTTCCCGCGAGATGGCCCAGCAGGCGGACCTGCTGCGGCACGGTCTCGCCGAGATCGACGCCGTCGCACCGGAACCCGGCGAGGACACCGACCTCACCGAGCAGATCAAGCGGCTCGCCGCGGTCGACGAACTGCGGGCCGCGGCCAGTGCGGCGCACGCCGCCGTCGCCGGTTCGTCCGACGGGGATCCGGACGCGCCCGGCGCGCTGGGGCTCATCGGCGAGGCGACGCGCCAGCTGACGGGCTCCGAGGACGCCGTGCTCCGCGATCTGGGCCCCCGCCTCGACGAGGCTTCGGTGCTGCTGTCCGAAGTGGGCACCGAGCTGGGGAGTTACCTCGAAACGCTCGACGCCGACCCCGCGCTGCTGGAGAAGGTGCTCGCGCGTCAGGCCGATCTGAAGCGGCTCACGCGCAAGTACGCCGCCGATGTGGACGGTGTGCTCGCCTGGGCCGACGACGCCCGCCGCCGGATGTCCACGATGGACACTTCCGAGGAGGCGCTGGCCGAACTGGCCAAGCGCCGCGACGAACTCGCCGTCACACTGGCGGAACACGCCCTCCGGTTGTCGGAAGCGCGCGTCGAGGCCGCCGCCGAACTGGCCGAAGCGATCACCGCCGAGATGTCCGGGCTCGCCATGGGGCAGGCCGAAATCGAGATCACCGTCGAGCGGCGCACCGTGGACGAGAGCGACCCGCACGCGGTGAAGGTCGAAGGCAGGCTCGTGCACGCCGGCCCCGACGGCGTCGACGACGTCGAGCTGCTGCTGCGCGCACACAACGGCGCACCGCCGCTCCCGGTGCACAAAGCCGCTTCCGGCGGTGAGCTTTCCCGCGTGATGCTGGCGATCGAGGTGGTCCTCGCGCATGCGGACACCGTGCAGACCTTGGTGTTCGACGAGGTCGACGCCGGCGTCGGCGGTCGCGCGGCGGTCGAGATCGGCAGGCGGCTGGCGCGGCTGGCGCGCAGCCACCAGGTCCTGGTGGTCACGCATCTGCCGCAGGTCGCCGCGTTCGCCGATCAGCATCTGGTGGTGGACAAGGGCACGAGCGGCGGGGTGACCCGCAGTGGCGTGCGCGTACTCGAACAATCCGAGCGGGTCGTCGAACTCGCGCGGATGCTCGCCGGAATGGAAAGCACCGAGACCGGCCGGGCACACGCCGAGGAATTGCTCGCCGTCGCCGAGGCCGACAAGAGCGCGCCGGACAAGCCCAAAGCCCGCCGCGGCGGAAAGCGCAAGAAGGCGAAGTAACGGACGAGACGTCATAGGAGTGGCGCCACCCGGTGTGGGTTAATCGGCGTGTTCCCTTCGGCGTGGCGGACGCATAAGGCCGCACCGATTTGTCACTATCGGTCGCATGAAGCTCACCGGCTTGCTCACGCGTAACCAAGAGACCCTCCCCGGGATCACCGGCGTCGCCAGGGTCGACAGGCGTACCCGTGAGCTTCTCCGCCGGCTGAGCCCTGGCGACATCGTCGTCCTCGACCAGCTCGATCTCGACCGTTCGACGGCCGACGCCTTGGTGGAGGCCGAAGTGGCGGCGGTGGTGAACGCCTCGCCGTCGATTTCCGGCCGGTTCCCCAACCTGGGGCCGGAGGTCCTGCTCGAGGCGGGGATCGTGCTGGTCGACTCGGTCGGCGGCGAGCTGCTGCGCAAGGTGAAGGACGGCACGAAACTCCGCCTGCACGAGGGCGTCGTCTACGTCGGCGAGCGGCAGATCGGGTCTGGGATCCAGCAGACGCGCGAAAGCGTCGCGGACCAGATGATCGAGGCCAAGGCCGGGATGTCCACCCAGCTGGAGGCGTTCTCCGCGAACACGATCGAATTCCTCCGCCGGGAACGCAGCCTCATTCTCGACGGCGTCGGGGTGCCGGAGATCCGGGTTCCCTTGCGGGACCGGCACGCACTGGTGGTCGCGGGCGGCAACGGGCACGCCGAGGATCTGAAGAAGCTGAAGAAGTACATTTCCGAGCACCGTCCGGTGCTGATCGGTGTCGACGCCGGTGCCGACACCCTGCGGGCGCAGGGCTACCTGCCGGACGTCATCGTCGGCGACCCGCACGGGATCGGCGCGGAAACGCTGCGCAGCGGCGGCGAGGTCGTGGTCCCGGCCCAGCCGGACGGGCACGCGCCGGGTGTCGAGCGCATCCAGGACCTCGGGATCGGCGCGGTCACCTTCCCCGCCACGGGCAACGCCGAGGACCTGGCCCTGCTGCTGGCCGACGCGCACGAGGCGAGCCTGGTGGTCACCGTCGGTTTCCAGGCGACACTGCGGGAATTCCTCGACCACGGCCGGTCCGGGTCGAACCCGTCGACGTTCCTCACCCGGTTGAAACTCGGCACGAAACTGGTCGACGGCAAGGCGGTCGCGACCCTGCACCGCAGCCGCGTCTCGATCGGCGCCGTCGTCCTGCTGGTGCTGGCGGCCTTGGTTGCCGTGGCGGCCGCGCTGCTGGTCTCCGACGTGGGTTCGGTTTACCTCGACTGGATCCGCGACACCTGGAACTCGTTCATCGCCTGGGGCAAGGGACTTTTCACGTGATTTCTCTGCGGTACCACATCGTTTCCATCGCGGCCTGCTTTCTGGCGCTCGCCATCGGGGTGGTGCTCGGGTCCACGGCGCTGAACGGTTCGCTGCTGTCCGGGCTCGCCGGGCAGAAGGAGGACCTGGGTTCCCAGGTCGCGGATCTGGAGGCGCAGCGCAATTCCCTCAACGCCCGGCTCAGCGACGCGGACGCGTTCGCCGGGGCGATGGGACCCAAGGTCGTCGCCGGACAGCTGGACAAGCGTTCGGTGGTGCTGGTGACCACCGAGGACGCGAAGCCCGCGGACCGGGACGCGCTCAAGCAGCTCGTCGGACAGGCCGGTGGTTCGGTCACCGGTGAGATCCAGCTGACCGAGGCGTTCTCCGATCCGATGCGGTCCGATCAGCTGCGTGACGTCGTGACGCGCCTGCAGCCCGCCGGGGTCCAGTTCCCGACCGCGGGGGACCCGGGCACCCTGGCAGGCGCGCTGCTCGGTTCGGTGGCGTTGCTGAACAAGGACAACGCGCAGCCGCAGTCCACGCCGGTGGAACTGGCGGCCGCGCTCGGCGGGCTCACCGATGGCGGTTTCCTCAAGGCGGGCCAGGACGTGAAGCCCGCGCAGCTCGCGATCGTGCTCACCGGCTCCAAGTACACCGGTGACGGCGCGGGCGACCGTGCCTCGACCGTCGCGCGGTTCGCCGCGCAGCTCGACCGTTCCGGCGCGGGCACGGTGCTCGCGGGCGACGCCGGATCCGCCGACGGCACCGGCGCGATCGGGGTCGTCCGCGCCGACACCTCGGCGACGTCGATCCTGTCCACTGTGGACAACGCGGAGACCGCGGCGGGCCGGGTCACCACGATCATGGCGCTGCGTGAGCAGCTCGAAGGCGGCGCCGGGCGCTACGGCATCGCCGGTAACGCCCAGGCCCCGGCTCCGGGCATCGCCGCCGCGGGCAACTAGCCACTGAGCTTCCCGAACCCATGCATTTAGTCCTCTGAATGCGGTAGTTGCACGCGCAAGGACCGCGTTCAGAGGACTAAATGCGAGGCCAGACGCGGGTTTTGGGCAGGGGGCGGGCGTAGGAGCCGGCCCGGCTGGTCTTGAGGTCGAGGGCCACCAGGGATTCCGCCAGACGGACGGCGGCCGCGACGCCGTCGATCACCGGGATGTCCAGCATCGCGGAGATCCGCCGGTCCAGTCCCGTCATCCCGGCGCAGCCGAGGACGAGCACTTCCGCACCGGCGTCACGCGCCCGGCGTCCGGCGGTCAGCAGCGCCGACTCCGTCCGGCGTTCGTCGGTCAGTTCGAGCACGCCGAGTCCGGCGCCCAGGACACCGACGCAGTTCTGCGCGACTCCCGAGGCATGCAGGCTGTCTTCGATGAGCCCGCACGTCCGGTCCAATGTGGTCACCACGCCGTACCGTCTTCCCAACAGGCAGGCCAGATGTGCGGCCGCCTCGGTGATGTCGACGACCGGGACGTCGAGCAACTCCCTTGCCCCTTCCCGGCCGTGCTCGCCGAAACCGGCCATCACGAGCGCGTCGAAGGGTTCGTCCATGCCGTTGAGCAGGTCGAGGACGGCCGCCGCGCTCAAGAAGCTGTCCAGCCAGCCTTCCGCGGATTCCGGGCCCCACAGTGGCGTTCTGGCGAGGATCTCGGTGCCAGGACTCGCCGCGGCACGGGCTCCGGCTTCGATCTCCTTCGTCATGGCCTCGGTCGTGTTGCAGTTGGTGACCAGGATCCGCATCAGGCGACCCGCTGCTTCCGTGACACCACCAGATAGAGCGTGGCGGCCGTCGCGGTGCCGATGAACCACGAGTACGACGCCGCCGGGGCGAAGAACGGCACGAGCGCGATGACCGCGGACAGCGCCGCCGTGGGCAGGAAGGTGATCATCGCCAGCGGGTTCACGCCGCGTTTGTAGTGATACGGCGAGTCTGCGTTGGCCACGAACAGCTTGTCGACGTCGATCCGGCCCCGTTGCACCAGGTAGTAGTCGACGATCATGATCCCGAACAGCGGGCCGAGGAAGGCGCCGAGGCCGCCGAGGAAGTAGTTGACCACCGCGGGGGAGGAGTACAGCTTCCACGGCAGCACGCACAGCGCCGCGACCGCGCTGATCATCCCGCCGATGGTGAAGGTGATCCGTTTCGGCCAGATGTTGGCCAGGTCGTAGGCGGGGGAGACGAAGTTCGCGACGATGTTCACGCCCATGGTGGCGATGGCGAAGGTCAGCGCGCCGATGATCAGCACCGGGGTGTTGTCGATGCGGGCCAACAGTTCCGCCGGGTCGGTGATGGCCTCACCGAACACCTGCAGGCTGCCGGCGGTCACCAGGACGGACAGCAGCGCGAACGCCGTCGAGTTGATGGGCAGGCCCCAGAAATTGCCGCGGCGCACCGTTTTCTGGTTCGGGGCGAACCGCGAGAAGTCGCAGAAGTTGAGCATCAGCGTGCCGTAGATGGACAGGATGAGGCCGACGGCGCCGAACCATTGCCGCACCTGTTCCCCGGTGGACAGCGATTTCGGGTTACTTGTCAGGGAGATGTTCCAGTCCGCGGCGGCCAGCACCCACACCGCGAGCGCGATCATCACGACCCAGATGCCGGGGCCGCACCAGTCCTGGAACTTGCGCACCGCCTCCATGCCGCGGGTGAGCACCAGCGCCTGCGCCAGCCACAGCGCGATGAAACAGATCCAGCCGAGTGCGTGCAGACCGAGGAAACCGACCTCTGTCAACGGTTTCAGGCCTGGATCGATCGCGAGCACCAGCAGCGTGATGGCCACCGAGGCGAGATAGGTCTGGATGCCGTACCAGAAGATCGCGATGATCGCGCGGATCAGCGCGGGCAGGTTCGCGCCGAAGGTGCCGAAGCTGATCCGGGCGACGACGGGAAAGGGGACGCCGGTCTGCTGCCCGATCCGGCCCATCATGTTCATGCCGAAGTAGATGAGCACGAAACCGAAGAGCAGCGCCGTGAACACCTGCCAGGCCGAGAGTCCGAGTACGAACAGGCCCGCCGCGAACGTGTAGTTGCCGAGGTTGTGCACGTCCGACATCCACAGTGCGAAGATGTCGTAGACCTTCCAGCGGCGTTCTTCCGCCGGGGCGAGGTCGGAGTTCCAGAGCCGGGGATCGGGCTCGGTCGCGACGGACTTCGCGGACCGGGTGGCTGGGGCGGCGGTCATGCGGGCCTCCGGATCGACGTGTGACGACAAGCGCTGGTCGATTTGGTATCCCAAAATTTGGTATCCCAAATATCACCCCGTGATGGCCCGTCGTCAAGGTTTCTGCCGATAAACTCGGGTTACGAGCTGTTACGGCTGTGTTGAGCGAGGGGGACGGAGTGGCCGAGGAAGGACCGCGGCAGCCGCTGGCCGCGACCCGGCAACGGGTCCGGGACGAGCTGCGCGAACGGATCCTCACCGGACGGTTGAAGCCGGGGGACAGGCTCGTCGAACGAGAGCTCGCCGACGACCTCGGCGTCTCGCGGGTCCCGGTGCGCGAGGCCATCCGCAGCCTGGAGGCCGAAGGCTTCCTCGTCGTCCAGTCACCCCGGCGCATCGTCGTGCGCCAGCTGACCAGGGCCGACGTCGAGGAACTGTTCGACGTCCGGGAGGCGCTCGAAGGCCTCGCCGCGGGCCTGGCGGCCGAGCGGGCGGGCAAACCGGGACTCCGGGCGCTCGAACGTCTGCTCGCCGACGCCGCGCGCGCCACCGAAAGCGGCGACCCGGCGCGGATCACCCTGCTCAACACCCGGTTCCACGACGAGATCGTCGCGCTGGCAGGCAACGGCCTTCTGCACGAGATCCTGCGGCCGCTCGAAGGCAGGCTGCGCTGGCTCACCAGCCAGAACGAGCACTGGGGCGAACTGCTCGACGAGCACCGCCGCCTCTACGACGCGATCGCTTCGGGTGACGCGGACCGCGCGCGGGCCCACGCCGTCGAACACGTGCGGGTGAATCGTGAAGTCACGCTACGGGCGTTGTTCCCCGAAGACGACGGCGAACGCTCCGCGGGCTGAACAGGTCATGGTCTAGAGCATCGCGGTCCAGGCTTCGGTGAACCCGGGATAGGTCTTCCCGACCGTCTCCGGGTTCTCCACCTCGATCCCCTCGACCCGCAGTCCCAGTACGGCGGCCGCCATCACCAGCCGGTGGTCGTCGTAGGTGTGGAACTTCCCGCCGTGCAGCGGGGCCGGGGTGATCCGCAGCCCGTCTTCGGTCTCGCGGACGTCGGCGCCGAGCGACGACAGTTCGGTGGCCAGCGCGGTCAGCCGGTCGGTCTCGTGGCCACGCAGATGCGCCACCCCGGAGATGATCGACGGGCCCTCGGCGAAGCACAGCAGCGCCGCGATCACCGGGGTGAGCTCGCCGACTTCGTGCAGATCCAGTTCGACGCCGGGGATCGTGCCACCGCCGGTGACCGTCAGGCCGCCCGCGTCGAGTTCGGCGGTCGCGCCGAGGACGGGCAGCAGGCTGCGGAGCCAGTCACCCGGCTGGGTCGTCCGCTGCGGCCAGCCCGCGATCCGCACCGTGCCGCCGGTCACGACCGCCGCGGCGACGAACGGGGCGGCCGTCGAGAGGTCCGGCTCGACGATGTATTCGGGGCAGGAAAGCCGCGTCGGCGCGACGTGGAACTCGGTGCCCTCGCGGTCCACGGTGGCCCCGAACCGGCGCAGCATCTCGACGGTCATCGCGATATGCGGTTCGCTCGGCACCGCGCCGCCGACGAGGCGCACGGTGACCCCTTGCTGGAACGACGGCCCGGCGAGCAGCAACGCGGACAGGAACTGGCTAGACGCCGAAGAGTCCAGATCGACCTTGCCGCCCCGCAGGCCGCCTTCGCCGTGGACGGTGAACGGCGGCGCCTCGCGGCGGTCGTCCTCGATCCGGGCGCCGAGGCCGCGCAGTGCCTTCAGCAGCGGCCCGATCGGACGGCGGCGGATGGCCTCGTCGCCGTCGAACAGTGCCGGGCCGGTGCCCAGCGCGGCCAGGGCGGGCGTGAACCTGGCGACCGTGCCCGCGTTGCCCAGTTCCACCCGGACGGTCTCATCGGGATGCACCCGGCCGTGGCCGAGCGGGTGCACGAGGTAACCGCCGATGCTGCCCTGGGAATGGGCGCCGAGGGTGGAGATGGCGCCGAGCATGAGGCGCGCGTCGCGGGAGTCGAGCGGGGTCCGCACCCGCGTCGGCGCGCTGGCGAGCGCGGCGAGAACGTAGGCCCGGTTGGTGATCGACTTCGAGCCGGGGACGCGGATGTCCGCGTCGAGCGGGCCTTCCGCGACCGGTGCGGTCCAGGTGTCGTGCGCGTCTGTCACGTCGCGAGAGTAGCGGTTTTCCACTCCATCGGACGCTTGCGGCGTGGCCACTGAGCGCTCCGGCGGGCGTGGGATAAGGTGGAAGCCCGTGGGACTTCAGTCGCGGGCTACCAAGTATGTCTTTGTCACCGGAGGCGTTGCCTCCTCTCTGGGTAAGGGACTCACGGCTTCCAGCCTGGGTCAGCTCCTTACCGCACGTGGGCTCCGGGTCACGATGCAGAAGCTGGATCCGTACCTCAACGTCGATCCAGGCACGATGAACCCGTTCCAGCACGGTGAGGTGTTCGTCACCGACGACGGCGCCGAAACCGATCTGGACATCGGGCACTACGAGCGTTTTCTCGACCGGTCCCTCGACGGCAAGGCCAACGTCACCACCGGCCAGGTCTACTCCGAGGTCATCGCCAAGGAACGCCGTGGTGAGTATCTCGGCGACACCGTGCAGGTCATCCCGCACATCACCGACGAGATCAAGGCCAGGATCACCGCCGCCGCCGGCGCTGACGAGGACGGGAACAGCCCGGACGTCGTGATCACCGAGGTCGGCGGCACCGTCGGCGACATCGAGTCGCTGCCGTTCCTGGAGGCCTGCCGTCAGGTCCGCCACGACGTCGGCCGTGACCAGTGCTTCTTCCTCCACGTCTCGCTGGTGCCTTACCTCGCCCCCTCGGGTGAGTTGAAGACCAAGCCGACCCAGCACTCGGTCGCCGCGCTGCGCAACATCGGTATCCAGCCCGACGCGCTCGTCTGCCGCGCCGACCGCGAGCTGCCGGAGGATCTCAAGCGCAAGATCGGCCTGATGTGCGACGTCGACACCGAGGCCGTCATCGCCTGCCCCGACGCGCCGTCGATCTACGACATCCCGAAGGTGCTGCACCGTGAGGCGCTCGACGCCTACGTGGTGCGCCGCCTCGGGCTGCCGTTCCGCGACGTCGACTGGACCGTGTGGGGCGACCTGCTCGACCGCGTGCACAACCCGTCGGAGACGGTGCGGGTCGCGGTCGTCGGCAAGTACATCGACCTGCCGGACGCGTACCTGTCGGTGACCGAGGCGCTGCGCGCGGGCGGGTTCGCCCACCGCGCCAAGGTCCAGATCGTCTGGGTCGCCTCCGACAACTGCGAGACCCCGGCCGGTGCCGCCTCCGCGTTGTCCGATGTGGACGGTGTGCTGATCCCCGGCGGGTTCGGCATCCGCGGTATCGAGGGCAAGGTCGGCGCGATCGCCTACGCCCGCACCCACGGGCTGCCGCTGCTGGGCCTGTGCCTCGGCCTGCAGTGCATGGTGATCGACGCGGCGAGGAACCTGGCCGGGATCAAGGACGCGAACTCGGCCGAGTTCGACGACACGAGCGCGAACCCGGTCATCTCCACGATGGCCGACCAGCGTGACGTCGTCGCGGGCGAGCGCGACATGGGCGGCACGATGCGGCTCGGCGCCTACGTCGCCAAGCTCAAGCCGGGCTCGCAGGTCGCGAAGGCGTACGGCAGCAACGAGGTCTCCGAGCGGCACCGTCACCGCTACGAGGTCAACAACGCCTACCGCAAGCGCCTTTCCGAGGCCGGTCTGGTGTTCTCGGGCACCTCGCCCGACGACCATCTGGTCGAGTTCGTCGAGCTGCCCGCCGACAAGCACCCGTTCTTCGTCGGCACCCAGGCGCACCCGGAGCTCAAGAGCCGCCCGACCCGGCCGCACCCGCTGTTCAGTGCGTTCGTGAAGGCGGTCGTGGACCGCAAGGTCGCCGAACGGCTGCCGGTCGAGCTGGCCGAAGCGGCTCGGACTGGAGTCAGGTGACCGAGCCCGGTAAGCACGAGTTCACCGTCGCGTCCACAAGGGACGTCCACATCGGACGGGTCGTGGGGCTGCGGGTCGACGAGGTCGTGATGCCCGGCGGCGGTACGGCTCGCCGCGAGGTCGTCGAGCACCTCGGCGCGGTCGCCGTCGTCGCGCTCGATGACGAAGGCGTGGACAGCACGGTCACGCTGATCCACCAGTACCGCCACCCGATCGGGCGGCGGCTGTGGGAACTGCCGGCCGGGCTGATCGACAAGGCGGGGGAGGACCCCGTCGCCGCGGCGAAACGCGAGCTGGTCGAGGAGGTCGGGCTCAGCGCCGAGCGCTGGGAGACCCTCGTCGACATCGCGGCGTCGCCGGGATTCACCGACGAGGTCGTCCGGGTCTACCTCGCCCGAGGGCTGTCCGAAGTGGACAGGGAGGTCCTCGGAGAGGAGGAGGCGGACCTCGTGATGCGGAAGTTCTCGCTCGCCGAGGCCGTCCGGATGGCGCTGGCCGGTGAGCTGGTGAACGGGGCGACCGTCGGCGGCGTGCTGGCCGCGCACGCGGTGCTTTCGGGCGCGGCTTCGGCTCGTCCGGCGGACGCGCCTTGGGAGGACCGGCCGACGAAGTTCGCTTCGCGCGGCCTCTGACCCCCTTCGCGCGCTATGAAAGGTCCTTTCCTTGCAAATTTTGCAAGGAAAGGACCTTTCATAGCATCCGGGAGGGGAGTCAGAGGGCCGGTGACGTGCCGGGGCTCAGTCGCGCAGACGGCGGCCCTGCGCGTCGGTGCCGCCGTTCGTCAGCAGCACGATCCCGTCGACCATCGGCCAGACCACCCCGATGCCGCAGGTGAACACCACGACCGCCAGTTGCCCCAAAGCGAGTCCGACATGCCCGGTGTAGAACCGCCCGATCCCGAACGGCAGCACGATCTGCAGCACCCCGGCCGCGATCTTCGACTTCGGTGAGTACGGCAGGACCGCGGCGGGCTGCTGGTACACGGGCACGAACGGCGGCGGGTCGAACCGCGGCGCGAGGTACGTCGGATGCGGGGCGGGCAGGTCCTGGAACAGCGGCCGGAGTTCGCCGAGCGTCACGGCCTCGTACGCGGCGAGGACACGACCCTCGTACTCGTCGGGCGTGATCCTCCCTTGGCTGTAGTGGTCGGCGAGCAGCCTTGCCGCCTCCTCGCGCTCGGCGGTGCCGACGCGCATCTCGTCCGGGTCCGGTTGCTGGGACATGGTCCCAAGGTAGCCCGTTTCACACCCGCGACGCGGCGAGCGCGGCGCCACCAAGAAGTTCTTGGTGGGGCCTAGAGTGTCCGTGTGTCACGGGCTGGGGGTGCCGGAGTCGCCCAGGTGGTCGCCGCTTACCTCGACCATCTGGTGGTCGAGCGCGGAACCGCGAAGAACACCCTCGACAGCTACTCGCGCGATCTGCGCCGGTACACCGCGTACCTCGATGACGCTCACGTCGAACGTTTCGCCGACGTCACCCCGGCGCACATCACCTCGTTCGGCGCGGCTTTGCGCGAAGGCGACGAAGAGCACCGGCCGCTTGCCGCGTCCTCGGCGGCTCGCGCGCTCGTCGCGGTGCGGGGGCTGCACAAGTTCGCGCACGCCGACGGCATCACCGAAAGCGACCCGGCCCGCGAGGTCCGGCCGCCCGCGGCGGCGAAGCGGCTGCCCAAGGCGTTGCCGGTGCACGAGGTGTTGAAACTCCTGGAAACCCCGCCACCGGAAGGCGAGCGCGCGCTGCGGGACCGGGCGCTGCTGGAACTGCTCTATTCCACCGGCGCGCGGATCTCCGAGGCCGTCGGACTCGACGTCGACGACATCGACGACGCCGAACGGACCGTGCTGCTCGACGGCAAGGGCGGCAAACAGCGCATCGTCCCGATCGGCCGCCCCGCGCTCGAAGCGGTGCACGCCTACCTCGTCCGCGCCCGGCCGGTGCTCGCCACCCACGGCAGGGGCACCCCGGCGATGTTCCTCAACGCCCGCGGCTCCAGGCTTTCCCGGCAGAGCGCGTGGCAGGTGCTCAAGGACACCGCGGAAGCCGCGGGCATCAAGGCGGGTGTCTCCCCGCACACGTTGCGCCATTCCTTCGCCACGCATCTGCTCGAAGGCGGCGCCGACGTCCGCGTCGTACAGGAACTGCTCGGTCACGCCTCGGTGACCACCACTCAGGTGTACACGCTGGTCACGGTCAACACGCTCCGCGAGGTTTACGCGACAGCACATCCCCGCGCGCTCGGTTAATCGACCCGATCGGCCCCGGCGAGCCGCTTTGGCTCGATTCGCGATCCGCGCATAGGCTGCCGGAGACCTAGCCGAAGAGGAGCTTTCGCGCCATGTCGACACCGAACGAACCGGCGAAGCCGTCCGCGTCCGCCGGTTCGGCCGCGGCGAGCCTCAGCCAGGTGACCATCGCAACCCCCGCCGAACACGACGGCGACGAACCGTCGGAGGACACGATCTCTTCCCGTGGCCGCAAGGCCAAGCGCGCCAAAGAAACCAAGCAACAAGAACTCGAGAGGGAAGGCATCGGCCCGACTGGCCGACCCCTCCGCGAGATCCCCGAGCCACCGGTTCTGGAACGGCATGGCCCCGCCCTGGTGATGGCCATGTGCAACCAGAAGGGTGGCGTCGGCAAGACCACCTCGACCATCAACCTCGGTGCTGCGCTCGCCGAATGCGGCCGCCGGGTACTGCTGGTCGACTTCGATCCACAGGGCGCACTCTCGGTCGGTCTCGGCATTCAGCCGCACGAGCTGGACCAGACGGTCTACAACGTCATCATGGAGCGCTCGGTCAGCATCACCGACGTCATCCGGAAGACCCGGGTGGACGGCGTCGACCTGCTGCCGAGCAACATCGACCTGTCCGCGGCCGAGGTCCAGTTGGTCGCAGAGGTAGGACGCGAACACACTTTGTTACGGGTCCTTCGTCCGGTCATGAACGACTACGACTATGTTCTTGTCGACTGCCAGCCCTCGCTAGGCCTGCTGACGGTGAACGCACTGACCGCCGCGGACGGTGTGATCATCCCGCTGGAGTGCGAGTTCTTCAGTCTGCGAGGCGTAGCGCTCCTGATCGACACCATCGAGAAGGTGCAGGAACGCCTCAACCCCAAACTGGACATCACGGGGATTCTCGCCACCATGTACGACCCGAGAACCCTGCACTCGAAGGAGGTCATGGCGAGAGTGGTGGAGGCATTCGGCGACATCGTGTTCGACACGGTGATCAACCGCACCGTGCGGTTCCCCGAGACGACCGTCGCGGGCGAGCCGATCACGACCTGGGCCCCCAAATCAGCCGGCGCGGCAGCCTATCGCGCGCTGGCCCGTGAGGTGATCGCCCGGTGAGCAGGCGAGCTTCCCTGCCCGGAGCGTCCGAACTTTTCAGGATCACCTCCAGCCCCGCCCTCGATCTCCCGCCCGCGCCCGCGCAGCCCGCCCCCTCGACGGGGAACGGCAACGGGAACGGTTCGGCGGACGGGGACGGGCAGGCGCACAAGGAACAGCTGACCCGTGCCGCGCGCAGCGGTTCGGGGCGGACCAAACACGACGCGAAGATCACCGTCTACGTCTCCGGCGACGAACTGCTGGCGATGGAGCAGGCGAGGCTGAACCTCCGGGCGAAGCACGGGCTCGTGCTCGACCGCGGCAGGCTCGTCCGCGAGGCGGTGGCCGTCCTGCTGGCCGATTTCGACGCGGCCGGCGAGGAGTCGGTCCTCGTCCAGCGCTTGCGGGCGGGCGCCGAGGACGGGAAAGAGACCGAGAACTGATGGACGATCCGGCCGCGGCTGCGCAAAGCGGCCCAGAGCCGGTCGAGCGGACGGAAGCAGACGAGACCCCCGCCGTGCACGAGACCGTGCACGGCGGGATGGTCCCGGAAGGACTGGCCAGCGAAGAGCTGAGCACGTCCAAGTTCAAGGTGAACCTGGCGAACTTCCAGGGCCCCTTCGATCTGCTGCTCCAGCTGATCTCGCAGCACCAGCTCGACGTCACCGAAGTCGCGTTGCACCAGGTCACGGACGATTTCATCGCCTACACCCGCGCGCTCGGCACGGAATGGAACCTCGACGAGACGACCGAGTTCCTGGTCATCGCGGCCACCCTGCTCGACCTCAAGGCGGCGCGGCTCCTGCCCGCTGCCGAGGTGGAGAGCGAAGACGACCTCGCCCTGCTCGAAGCACGGGACCTGTTGTTCGCGCGCGTGCTGCAGTACCGGGCGTACAAACAGGTCGCGGCGCTGTTCGGCGAGCTGGAGGCGGGCGCGCTGCGACGCTATCCGCGGTCGGTCGCGCTCGAAGACCGGTTCATGGGGTTGCTGCCCGAGGTGATGCTCGGCGTCGACCCGGCGAAGTTCGCCGAGATCGCGATCGCGGTCTTCCGGCCGAAGCCGCCGCCGACGGTGTCCATCGCGCATATCCACATGGGCCGGGTCTCGGTGCGCGAGCACGCCGCGCTGCTGCGGCTCAAGCTCGCGGAGCGCGGCGAAGCGACCTTCAGCGAGCTCGTCGAGGACTGTGAGCACACCGTCGAGATCGTGGCGCGGTTCCTCGCGCTGCTGGAGCTGTACCGCGAGGCGACGGTCCAGTTCGAGCAGCTGGAGGCACTCGCCGAATTGCACGTGCGCTGGACCGGCGGGTCCGTGGCGGAGGCGTCGGTGGCGGCCGAACACGATCTGGCCGTCGTCGAGGACGAGGAGTACGGGTGAGCCCCGAGAACACCGAAGAGACCGAAGAGACCGAAGACACGCGAGTGGATCCGGAAGAGACTGCGAAGCCAGACGAGACTGCGGAGCAGTTCGTCGACGAGCCGCTCGCCGACGACGCGCCTGCCGACGAGGGGCTCGTGGCGGCGGGCGCCGGGGACTTTCCCGACCTCACCTCCGACGAGGCGCTCGAAGCCGCTCTCGAAGCGTTGTTGCTGGTCGTGGACTCGCCGATCAACGAGGAATCGCTCGCCGAGACCGTCGGTCAGCCCGAGTCGCGGGTGACCGTCGCGCTGCGCACGATGGCGCAGAAGTTCACCGAGCGATCCAGCGGAATCGACCTGCGCCGCGTCGGCGAAGGGTGGCGGTTCTACACTAGGGACGTCTATGCCCCGTTCGTGGAGAAGCTTCTGCTCGACGGCCAGCGTTCCAAGCTGACGCGAGCCGCTCTGGAGAGCCTCGCCGTGATCGCCTATCGGCAGCCGGTGACCAGGGCCAGGGTCGCCGCCGTCCGAGGGGTGAACGTGGACGGGGTGATCAGGACGCTGCTGGCACGCGGCCTGATCGAGGAGATGGGGACCGACCCCGAAACCACTGGCACGCTGTACGTGACGACCGAGCTGTTCCTGGAGCGACTGGGCCTGTCGTCCCTGGCCGACCTTCCGCCCATCGCTCCGTTGCTACCCGAAGTGGACACCATCGATGACATCTGACCCGCATCCCGACGGCATTCGGCTGCAGAAGGTCCTTTCGCAGGCGGGCGTCGCCTCCCGGCGCGCGGCCGAGGACCTGATCGTGCGCGGTCGCGTGAGCGTGGACGGCAAGGTGGTCACCGAACTCGGCCGCCGGGTCGATCCGGACAACTCCGTGATCCACGTGGACGGCACCCGCGTCCAGGTCCGCGAGGACCTCGTCTATCTCGTGCTGAACAAGCCCAAGGGCGTGCACAGCACGATGAGCGACGACCGCGGCCGCCCGTGCGTCGGCGACTACCTGCGCGGCCGGTACGAGGAGACGCCCGGCATCGTGCACGTCGGCAGGCTCGACGAGAACACCGAAGGCCTGCTGCTGCTCACCAACGACGGCGACCTCGGCCACCGGCTGATGCACCCGTCGTTCCAGGTGCTCAAGACCTACTTCGCCGAGGTCGAGGGCATCGTCCCGCGCGGGCTCGGCAAGGAACTTCGGGCAGGCTTCGAGCTGCCGGACGGCATCGTCAAGGTCGACCAGTTCCGGGTCAAGGACATGCTGGCCGGACGGACCCAGATCGAACTGGTCATCCACGAGGGTCGCAAGCACATCGTGCGGCGGCTGATGGCGGCCACCGGGCATCCGGTGCGCAAACTGGTCCGGACCGCGCTCGGCGACGTCCAGCTCGGCGCACAGCGGTCGGGCTCGATCCGGCGGCTCAACCGCGGCGAGGTCGGTTCGCTCTACCGCGCGGTCGATCTGTAAGACCGGCCCCCTTCCTTCCGTCTGGCGCCAGGATCCTGGCAAAGTCGAGGTAGGGCAGGTCTGATTCCGGACGCCACCGGGGTTCAGTGTCCACAAGGGACATCGCCGGGCGATTGAGTGTCCGGTTGATGCCGCTATGTACGATTCCATGTGGGGTCGTGAGTGATAATGAGGGTTAGAACACCCCAAATCACTCACGACCCCCGCATAAAACCGCGCAATTCACTCAAACCGGGCACAATCGTCGCGAAAAGTGTCCCTTGTGGACAGTCAAAAGCCGGGCGAGTCCCGACGGTCGCGAAAGCCTCCTTCACTACCGTCAGGGTAGGTTGACTTTCCCTCAATAAGACTTTCCGCCCTACTGCGCGGGGTGTCGACCGCGTTTAGCTCTCCTTGACGGGCTTTCAGCCGACGGGGAAGGGCTCAACCGTGAAAACTGTTGTGCTGGCAGGGATTCTGGCGGTCGCCGCGGCCGTGGTCGCGGCGCCGCAGGCCGCGGCGAAACCGCGGGGCAGCGAACCGGTCTACGATTTCGCCCAGGCCGTCCGCGAGACGGCCTGGGTGGACATCGGGCTCGACGGCGACGGCGACGGCCGCTCCGACCGGGTCGCCGCCGACATCATCCGGCCGAAGGAACCGGCCGTGCGGGGCACGAAGGTTCCGGTCATCATGGACGCGAGCCCGTACTACTCGTGCTGCGGCCGCGGCAACGAGAGCGAACTCAAGACCTACGACTCGGCGGGCAGGCCGGTCGGGTTCCCGCTCTACTACGACAACTTCTTCGTCCCCCGCGGATACGCCGTGGTGCTGGTGGATCTGGCCGGTACCAACAAATCCCGCGGGTGCACCGACATCGGCGGCCCGTCGGACGTCAATTCGGCCCGCAAGGTCGTCGACTGGCTGAACGGCCGGGCGAACGGGTACACCTCCGCGACCGGCTCCGCCAGGACGAACGCGACCTGGTCGACGGGCGCTGTCGGCATGATCGGGAAGTCCTACGACGGCACGGTCGCCAACGGGGTCGCGGCGACCGGGGTCGACGGGCTCAAGACCATCGTGCCGATCGGCGCGATCAGCTCCTGGTACGACTACTACCGCTCTGACGGCGCGAACCTGCGTCAGGGCAGCCCGGCCGGACTGGCACAGACCGTCTCCCAGCGCAACGGCGGTCAGAACTGCGCCGCGGCCAACCGGAAGCTCACCGAGGGCGCGACCGCGAACGGCGACTACAACTCGTTCTGGCTCGACCGGGACTACGTCCAGAGCGCCTCGAAGGTGAAGGCGAGCGTCCTCGCTTCGCACGGCCTGGGCGACCTCAACGTCAAGACGATCAATTTCGGGCAGTGGTGGGAAGCGCTGCGGGTCGAGCGCAAGGTGTGGCTGACCCAGGCCGGTCACGTCGATCCGTTCGACTACCGGCGGTCGGCGTGGGTCGACACCCTGCACAAGTGGTTCGACCACTACCTGCTCGGCGTCGACAACGGGATCGAGAAGACCCCGGGCGCGAGTGTGGAACGCGCTCCCGACGTCTGGGTGGATCAGGCGGCGTGGCCCGCGGGGAGCGCGGTGACCCTGCGCCCTTCGGCCGGCGGCACCCCGGGTGTCGGAACGCTCGGCACGACCGCGGGGACGGGCACGGCGTCGTTCACGGACTCGTCCGGCCAGTCCTCGAACGGCTGGGCGGCGCGGCCGACCGAGACCTCCAGCGGCCGCCTGCTGTTCAGCACCGGTGCGCTCGCGAAGGATCTGCTCGTCTCCGGGACCGCGAAGGTGACGGTGACCGCCACGCCGTCGACGTCCACCGCGCGGCTTTCGGCGATCTTGGTGGACTACGGCCCGGCGACGATCCGGAACTACACCGGGTCGAAGGAAGGCATCAAGAACGAGGTGACGCAGTCGTGCTGGGGTTCGAGCGCTCCCGGCAACGACGCCTGCTATCTGGACACGAGCACCGACTCGGTCTCGGTCGGGCTGAACATCATCAGCCGCGGCTGGGCGGATCTGGCCAACTACCGGTCGCTGAGCCAGGAATCACCGCTGACGCCGGGGCAGCCGTACACCATGACGTTCCGGCTGGCGAGTACGGATCACGTTGTCCCGCAAGGACATCAGCTGGCGTTGATCATCGGCGGGACGGACGGTTCGTTCATCTCGGGTCCGGCGCAGTACCCGAAGATCACCGTGGACCTGGGTAAGACTTCGCTGGCTCTGCCTGTCGCGGGTGCGGGACCGACTGCTGTTCCGGCTCCCTTGCCGTCGGCTCCGGCGCAGATCGCTCCGGCGGGTGTTTCGGGGCTCGAGCGCGGCTAGGGAAATGCTATGAAAGGTCCTTTCCTTGCAAAATTTGCAAGGAAAGGACCTTTCATAGCGCGGGGTGAGAGATCAGCCGGTCTGCGAAGCGGGACTCTTCGATCCGAACGGCTTCCGCTGCAGTGCGCGCGCCACCGGTTCGACGATCCGCGCGGCCGTCGGGCCGAGGACCGCCATCAGGAGCACGTACGCCGTCGCGAGGGCCGCCAGTTCACCGGTCACGGCTCCCGCGGCCACCGCCAGACCGGCGATGACGATCGAGAACTCACCTCTGGCGACCAACGCGGCTCCGGCGCGCGCCCGGCCCATCTTCCCGATGCCCTGCCTGCGCGCGGCCCACCAGCCGGTGCCCACCTTCGTGAGCGTGGTCGCCACCGCCAGCACGACCGCCCAGCCGAGCACCGGCGGGATCGACGCGGGGTTGGTGTTGAGCCCGAACACGACGAAGAACACGGCCGCGAAGAGGTCCCGCAGCGGTTCCAGCATGTGGGTCGCGTTCTCCGCGGTGGAGCCGGAGATCGCGATGCCGAGCAGGAACGCGCCGACCGCGGCCGACACCTGCATCGCCGAAGCGAGACCCGCGACGAGCAGTGCCGCGCCGAGGACCTTGAGCAGGAACACCTCGCGATCCGGGCTGTCCACCGCCGCGGAGACGTAACGGCCGAACTTCAGCGCGATCACCAGGACGACGGTGATCACCATGAGCGAGATCCCGACCGCCTTCATCCCGCCGAGGAAGCTCACGCCGCCGAGCACCGCGGTGAGGATCGGCAGGTACAGCGCCATCACCAGGTCTTCGAACACCAGGATCGACAGCACCACCGGCGTTTCCCGGTTACCGAGCCGTCCGAGGTCGCCGAGCACCTTCGCGATGATCCCGGACGACGAGATGTAGGTGACGCCCGCGAGAACGATCGCGCCGATCGGCCCCCAGCCGAGGATGAGCGCGACGATCGCGCCCGGCGCGGCGTTGAGGACGATGTCGACGATTCCCGCCAGCCACGAGCGTTTCAGCCCGGTGAACAGTTCGGCCGCCGAGTACTCCAGTCCCAGCAGCAGAAGCAGGAGGACGACGCCGATCTCGCTGGCGAGGTGGGTGAAGTCGCCGATGTCGCCGAGCGGGATGAACCCGCCCTGCCCGAAACACAGGCCTCCGACCAGGTACAGCGGGATGGGGGACATGCCGATCTTCCCGGCGAGGCGGCCCAGCACGCCCAAGCCGAAGAAGACCGCCCCGAGCTCGATCAACGCCAGTGCGGTGTGATCCATCCGCGATCAGCCGTACTTGAGGATCTTGACGGCGGACTCGAGCCCGTCGGACGTGCCGACCGCGACGAGCACGTCGCCCGCGGTGAGGTTGAAGTCCGGCGTGGGGGAGGGGTGGACCTGTCCCGCCCGCATCACCGCGACCACCGAGACACCCGTCCGCGTCCGCATGGCCGTATCGCCGAGGGTGCGCCCGTCGAACGGCGACAACGCCCTGATCGGCAGCTGCTTGGTGTTGATCCCCGGCAGATCCCGGTGCTCCTCGGTGAGCTGGGCGACCAGCTGGGGGGCGCCGAGCAGGTTCGCCAGCGCCCCCGCTTCGTCGTTGGTGAGCGGAAGTGAGGCCAGGCAGGCGTCGGGATCGTCCGTTTTGGACACGATCAGCTCGACATGACCATCGCGATGGGTCACCACGCCGACGCGGCGGCCGTTGCGAGTGGCGAAGTCCTTGCGGACACCTATTCCGGGGAGCGGGGTCACTTCGACGTTCACGTCATCAACAGTAACTCACTGTCCGTTTTGCGCCGGGCGGATCAGGAACAGTGCCGAGATCAGGATCATCACGGCGCACGTCGCCCCGTGGATAGCGAGCGCGGCGGCCACGGAACCGTTGTGGGTCAACACGATCAGCATGTCGCCGAACGGGATGAACGCCATCGCGAGCATCGCCCAGCCCAGCGCGCGGGCGTTCCGGAACAGCAGCAGCGCGACCACCACGAGTGCGGTGCCGATGTCGCGGACACCCTTGACCGCGAGGATGGGGTCACCCGCGGACGGCATCACCGGCAGCCCGAAGCCGCCCGTCTGGGTCTGCGGGAAGAACACGTAACCGCTGCCGAAATAGAGGACGAAGAGCGCGAGGGCGGCGGACAGGACGTAAGCGGTCTTGATTCTGGTCATGGTCTCCGACTCCGAAATCTAGCAGTGCTAGGAACGCTGCCAACGCTAGCGCTAGCACCGCTAGCTTGTCTAGCGATGCTAGGATATTTGTATGGTCATCAACCCCCGGCGCGAGCGGGACCGCTCGCAGCGCGAACAGCTGATCGTCACCGCCGCCCGCGAGATCGCCGAGGAGGAAGGCTGGGACGCGGTCACCACCCGGCGGCTGGCGGCGAAGATCGAATACAGCCAGCCGGTCCTCTACAGCCACTTCTCCGGCAAGGGGGCGATCATGGCCGCCGCGGCGCTCGAGGGCTGCACCGAAATGGCCGCGCATCTGCGGAGGGGAGCCGGGGCGGCGGAGAACTCGCGCGGTGCCCTGCGGCGGCTGGCCGAGAACTACTTCGACTACGCCGACCGTCATCCCGCCCTCTATGACGCGATCTTCACCCTCGCCACCGAGCTGAACTTCGCCAGTCCGGACAGCCCCGAGCCGTTGAAGGACGCGTTCGGCGCGCTGCTCGAAACCGTGGGCCCGGTGGCGGGCGCATACGACCCCGCTCTCTACACCGAGACGTTCTGGGCCGCCCTGCACGGCCTGGTCACCCTCGAACGCAGCAGGCGGCTGCCCGCGCCCGCGCGGGCGGAACGTGTCGGCATGCTCGTCGACCGGTTCGCCGTGGGCGGCTGAGGCGTGTCGTTCGCCACCAGGCAGAATGGTCCTCGATCAGGTGAGCGACGAAGAGGCAGAGGAGAGTTTCGGTGGCGGGAGCCCTGCGTGGTGTGGTCGCGATGGACGGCCCGTCCGGAACCGGGAAATCCACGGTCTCGCGGAAGCTCGCGACGAAACTCGGCGCCGGCTACCTCGACACCGGAGCGATGTATCGCATGGTCACCCTCGCCGTGCTGCGCGCCGGGGTCGACCCGGCCGACGCGCCTGCCGTGATCGCCGTCGCGGAGAAGGCCGAACTCGGCATCGGGACCAGCCCTGACGAAGCGACCGTCACGCTGGCGGGCGAGGACGTCGCCGCCGAGATCCGCGGCGCGGACGTCACCACCGCCGTGTCGCCGGTTTCGGCCGTCCCCGCGGTCCGCGAACTGCTGGTCGCGCGGCAGCGTGAACTCATCGCCGAGGTGCTCGGCCGGGTCGGCGGCATCGTCGTCGAAGGCCGCGACATCGGCACCGTCGTCGCCCCGGACGCCGAGCTCAAGGTCTTCCTCACCGCTTCGGCCGAGGTCCGCGCCGCACGCCGCAGCGCACAGGACTCCGCCGCCGGCCGCGAGTCCACTGTGGACGTCGCGAAGGCCGCGGTGGAACGGCGTGACCGCCTCGACTCCACGCGGGCGACGTCGCCCCTGCGCGCGGCCGACGACGCCGTCGAGGTCGACACCTCCCAGCTGAATATCGACCAGGTGATCGTCGCGCTGGCGGAACTCGCGCTGCACCGTGGTCTCCTCGAAGGCTGCCCCGCGGAGGCGTCCAGGTGAGCGCGAAGGGACTGCCCGAAGGCGCGAGCGGCCCGATGCACACCTTCGGCAGGGGCATCTCGAAGTTCATCGTCCGGCCCGCGTTCCGGGTCCGGGTCCACGGTGCCGAGCGGGTACCGACGTCCGGGCCGGTGGTGTTCATGGCCAACCACAGCTCGATGGCGGAACCGGCGCTGCTGTTCGGAATGTTCTCGCGGCGTACCGCGTTCCTGGTCAAGGCGGAACTCTTCAAGGGTTTCGTCGGCTGGTTCTTCCCGAAACTGGGCCAGATCCCGGTGAAACGGGGGGCGGTGGACCGCAAACCGCTGATGATGGCGGTCAAGGTGCTCGAGGACGGCGGTGCGGTCGGGATCTTCCCCGAAGGCACCCGAGGCCTCGGTGACGCCGAAAACTTCGAGCGCGGCGCGGCCTTCCTGGTCCGCGCCGGTAACGCGACCGTGGTACCGGTCGCCACTCGGGGGACGTACAAACCCGCCGGCGCCAAGAGGCGTTGGCGGCCACGCGTCGACATCATGGTCGGCGAACCTTTCACTCCCGCCATCGGGAAGGGAAGGACAGGGCTGGAGGAGGGAACCGAGCGGCTTCGCATCGCGCTCGCGGACCTCGTGAAGGCACTGGACGAATGGCGCTTGGAGCACGGGCTCCAAGACACGCGACAGGATTGAGTAGATGACAGAGCTAGACGGAGTCGGCGAGATCGACGGCTCCTGGTCCGACGAGTCCGAATTCACCGCGCTCGACGCGCAGATCGCCGCAGGCGAGGCCGAGGAGGAGGCGCAGCTCGCGCAGCCGGTCCTCGCCGTGGTCGGCAGGCCGAACGTGGGCAAGTCAACCCTGGTCAACCGTATTCTCGGCCGCCGCGAGGCGGTCGTGCAGGACGTTCCCGGCGTGACCCGGGA
This sequence comes from Amycolatopsis sp. NPDC039088, assembly GCF_055598845.1. NCBI lineage: Bacteria > Bacillati > Actinomycetota > Actinomycetes > Pseudonocardiales > Pseudonocardiaceae > Amycolatopsis > Amycolatopsis sp. NPDC039088. Next base: position 28,483 of record NZ_JBVKAE010000034.1, read on the forward strand.
CCGTGTCGCCTACGACGCCTTCTGGGCGGGCCGCCGGTTCACCCTGGTCGACACGGGCGGCTGGGAGCCGGACGCGACCGGGCTGCAGGCCTCCGTCGCCGCGCAGGCCGAGATCGCGATGGCCACCGCCGACGCGGTGCTGCTGGTCATCGACGCCAGTGTCGGCGCGACCGCGACCGACGAGGCTGCCTCGAAGGTGCTGCGCCGTTCGAAGAAGCCGGTGCTGCTCGTCGCCAACAAGGTCGACGACGACCGCCTGCTCGCCGACACCGCGTCGCTGTGGTCACTCGGCCTCGGCGAACCGCATCCGGTCAGCGCGCTGCACGGGCGCAGCTCGGGCGACCTGCTCGACGCGATCGTCAAGGCGCTGCCGACGATGCCGCGTGACGGCGACCGCGCCACCGCGGGCCCGCGCCGTGTCGCGCTGGTCGGCAAGCCGAACGTGGGCAAGTCCAGCCTGCTGAACAAGATCTCCGGCGAAGAGCGATCCGTTGTCGACTCGGTCGCCGGCACCACCGTCGACCCCGTCGACTCGCTGGTCGAACTGGACGGCGACACCTGGCGGTTCGTCGACACGGCGGGTCTGCGCAAGCGCGTCAACTCCGCGAACGGCGCGGAGTACTACGCGTCGCTGCGGACCAAGACCGCGATCGACGCGGCCGAGGTCGCGATCGTGCTGCTGGACGCCGCCGAGCCGCTTTCGGAGCAGGACCTGCGGGTGCTGACCATGGTGGTCGAGGCCGGGCGCGCCTGCGTGCTCGCGTTCAACAAGTGGGACCTCGTCGACGAGGACCGCCGCCACGCGATGGTCCGCGAACTGGACCGCGGCCTGGTGCGGGTGCCGTGGGCGGAGAAGGTCAACATCTCCGCGCTCACCGGCCGTTCGGTGCGCAAGCTGGCGCCGGCGCTGCGGACCGCGCTGAAGTCCTGGGACCAGCGGGTTCCCACCGGCCAGCTGAACGGCTGGCTCGCCGACCTCATCGCCGCGACGCCGCCGCCGGTGCGCGGTGGCAAGCAGCCGAAGGTGCTGTTCGCGACCCAGGCGGGCATCCGGCCGCCGACGCTGGTCCTCTTCACCACCGGCTTCCTCGAGGCGGGCTACCGCCGGTTCATCGAACGCAAATTCCGCGAGCGATTCGGCTTCGAAGGCAGCCCCGTCCGGGTGAATGTCCGGGTTCGGGAAAAGAAGCAAAGGCCCAAGGTCGGCGGAAAAGCGGTCAGCGGAAAAACGTCGGGGAAACCGAAAAACCGCTGATTTCTCACGATGTAGGTGAATAGTTCACTGGGTGGACACGTCGATGACCTCGCGTTACGGCGTGTCCACTGGTGAGTTTCGACACTCTGCCGAGACCCTCCCGAGATATGTCGTCCGCCTGCGGTAAAGTCATAGGGCTGTTAGCGGGCGCCTCATTCGGAGAGCGAGCCCGAATGACGCACTTCGCGAAAGGTGTGTGATGGGCTTGAGCGCCCATGGTTCTTTCCTGCCCGTGGTGACCGCCCGATGACCCTGACCGCCGACTCCCGTCCGCCCTCCGTCACCGACGGCGCGGTCGCCCCGCCGGAAACCCCGATTCCCGACCGCGCCCTGTTCCGGTCCGGGCCCGGCGCCGGTGAGCGCACTCTGATCGACATCCTCGCCGAGACCGCGCTCCGCCACCCCAACGCTGGCGCGATCGACGACGGCGAGACCACGCTGTCCTACCGCAAGCTCGTCGAAGAGATCGACGACTACGGCCGCAAGCTGACCGCCAACGGCGTCGGTGTCGGCGACCGGGTCGGCGTCCGGATCTCCTCCGGCACCGCCGAGCTGTACGTCGCCATCCTCGCGATCCTGTCCGTCGGCGCCGCCTATGTGCCGGTCGACGCGGACGATCCCGACGAGCGCGCCGAACTGGTCTTCGGCGAGGCCGACGTCGCCGCCGTCGTCACCGATGGCGGCGCGATCACCGTGCTCGGCTCGCCCGGCGGAGTCGAAGGCTCGCCTTCCCCGGCCGACGACGCATGGATCATCTTCACCTCGGGTTCGACCGGTAAGCCCAAGGGTGTCGCGGTCTCGCACGCGTCCGCCGCGGCGTTCGTCGACGCCGAAGCCCAGCTGTTCTTGACCGAGGAGCCGATCGGCCCCGGCGACCGGGTGCTCGCCGGCCTGTCCGTCGCCTTCGACGCGTCTTGTGAAGAGATGTGGCTCGCCTGGCGCCACGGCGCCTGCCTGGTCCCGGCGCCGCGTTCGCTGGTGCGCACCGGTGTCGACCTCGGTCCGTGGCTGGTCGCGCAGGGCATCACCGTCGTCTCGACCGTCCCGACGCTGGCCGCGCTGTGGCCGTCGGACGCGCTCGAAGATGTCCGCCTGCTGATCTTCGGCGGCGAAGCCTGCCCGCCGGAACTGGCCGAACGCGTCGCCGTCGAGGGCCGCGAAGTCTGGAACACCTACGGCCCGACCGAGGCCACCGTCGTCGCCTGCGCCGCGCAGATGACCGGTGAGGGCCCCGTCCGGATCGGCCTGCCGCTGCTGGGCTGGCAGCTCGCCGTCGTCAACGAGGCCGGCGAGCCGGTCGCGATGGGGGAGACCGGCGAACTGGTCATCGGTGGCGTCGGCCTGGCCCGCTACCTCGACCCGGAGAAGGACGCCGAGAAGTTCGCGCCGCTGCCCTCGCTGGGCTGGCGCCGCGCGTACCGCAGCGGTGACATGGTCCGCGCCGAGGCCGAGGGGCTGCTGTTCCTCGGGCGCCTCGACGAACAGGTCAAGCTCGGTGGCCGCCGGATCGAACTCGGCGAGGTCGACGCCGCCCTCCAGGCGCTGCCCGGGGTGCAGGGCGCGGCCGCCGCGATCCGCCGCACCAAGGCGGGGAACCAGGTCCTCGTCGGCTATGTCGTGCCCGCCGAAGGCGTCGAATTCGATCACGACGAGGCCGCGACCCGGCTGCGTGAGCAGCTGCCCGCCGCACTCGTCCCGCTGTTGGCGCTGGTCGGCGACCTGCCGACGCGGACGTCCGGCAAGGTCGACCGCAACGCCCTGCCCTGGCCCCTGTCCACTGTGGACGCCGCGAAATCCGGTCTCTCACCGACGGAGAGCTGGCTGGCCGAAGGCTGGGCCGAGATCCTGGGCGTTTCGGTCGATAACCCGAAGGCAGACTTCTTCACCAACGGCGGCGGGAGCCTGACGGCCGCTCAGCTGATCGCGCGGATCCGCACCCGGCATCCGCAGGTGTCGGTGAACGACATCTACGCCAACCCGAAGCTCGGCGCCCTGGCGTCGCTCCTGGACGCGCTCAGCGGCGAGAAGACCGAACGCCGCGACATCGCGCCGACCCCGCGCAAGGCCGGGATCATCCAGTCCCTGCTGATGATCCCGCTGATGGGCTTGGTCGGCCTGCGCTGGACGACGATCGCCGCGACGTTGTCGAACGTGCTCTCCCTGGCCGGTTTCGGCTGGGCGCCGACGCTGAACTGGGCGTGGATCGCCGTCGCGTGGGTCGTGCTGTTCAGCCCCGCCGGCCGGATCGCGATCTCGGCGATCGGCTCGCGGCTGCTGCTGCGCGGGGTCCGTCCCGGCAGCTACCCGCGTGGCGGCAACGTCCACTTGCGACTGTGGACGGCCGAGAAGCTCGCCGAGTTCAGCGGCGCGGACAGCGTCGCGGGTGCCTCCTGGATGACGACGTACGCCAAGGCTCTCGGCGCGCGGATCGCCAAGGACGTCGACCTGCACTCGCCGCCGCCGGTCACCGGCATGCTGAAACTGGGCCGTGGCGCCGCCGTCGAACCCGAGGTCGATCTGACCGGGCATTGGGTGGACGGCGATCTCGTGCACATCGGCAAGATCCGGATCGGCGCGGACGCGCGGATCGGTTCGCGCAGCACGCTGTTCCCCGGCGCGCGGATCGGCAAGGGCGCGGAGATCGCGGCCGGTTCGACCGTGCGCGGCGTCGTCCCCGCCGGACAGCGCTGGGCAGGCGCTCCCGCGGCGCGGACCACCAAGGACTCGTTGAAGTGGCCGTCGAGCCGCCCGCCGCGTTCGCGGTTCTGGTCGTCGGTCTACGGCGTGACCTCGGTCGCGCTCGGACTCCTTCCCGCCGTCGCCGCCCTCCCGGCCGTCGCGGTGCTCGGATACGCGATCGCCGGTGCTCCTTCGCTGGGCGCCGCGCTCGGCCAGGCTCTGTTGTTCACCCCGCTCGCGACCATCGCGTACTTCGTGACCTACGCCCTGCTCGTGCTGGCGGGTGTCCGTTCGCTGAGCATCGGCATGGTCGAGGGCTATCACCCGGTGCACGGCCGCGTCGCGTGGCAGGTGTGGGCGACCGAACGGTTGATGGGCATGGCACGTGAGGGGCTGTTCCCCTTGTACGCCAGCCTGTTCACCCCGGTGTGGCTCCGGCTGCTCGGCGCGAAGGTCGGCCGTAACGTGGAGGCGTCCACCGTCCTCGCGGTGCCGAAGATGACCCAGGTGGACAGTGGTGCCTTCCTCGCGGACGACACCATGGTCGCCACCTACGAACTCGGCCACGGCTGGCTGCACGTCGCGCCCGCCCGGATCGGCAAGCAGGCGTTCCTCGGCAACTCGGGGATGACCGCGCCCGGCCGTTCCGTGCCCAAGCGCGGTCTGGTCGGTGTGCTGTCTTCGACCCCGCTGAAGGCGAAGAAGGGCTCTTCGTACCTCGGGATGCCGCCGCTGCCGGTCCGCCGGTCGGTCGGCGAATCCGACACGAGCCGCACCTACACGCCGCCGCTGCGGCTCAAGGCGGCTCGCGCACTGGTCGAACTGTGCCGGATTGTGCCGGTGATGTGCGGTGTCGCGCTCACCGTGCTGGTGGCCGCCGGGATCTTCGCGCTCGCGTCGGCGTACGGCTTCCTGGTCGCCGTGCTGCTCGGCGGGCCGCTGCTGCTCGCCGCCGGTGCCGTCGCCGCGCTGACCGCCACCGCGATGAAATGGCTGCTGGTCGGTCGGTTCCGCGCGGTTGACCATCCCTTGTGGAGTTCGTTCGTCTGGCGCAACGAACTCGCCGACACCTTCGTCGAGGCGCTCGCCGTGCCCTGGCTGGTCGGTTCACTGGGCGGCACGCCGCTGCTGCCCGCGTGGCTGCGCACCATGGGCGTCAAGATCGGTCGCGGTGTGTGGCTGGAGACGTACTGGCTGCCCGAATCGGACCTCGTCAGGCTCGGCGACGGCGCCACGATCAACCGCGGCTGTGTGGTGCAGACGCACCTTTTCCACGACCGGATCATGACGATGTCGCCGGTGACCCTGGACGAGGGAGCGACGCTCGGGCCGCACGGTATCGTGTTGCCCGGCGCGAGCATCGGCGCGCGGACGACCGTCGGACCGGGGTCTCTGGTGACTCGGGGCGACGCGGTTCCCGCCGACTCGCGGTGGCTCGGGAATCCCATCTCGGCCTGGACGAAGTAGGGAAGCGGGGTCTTCGCGGGTGATTTCGAAGGCCTCCGCGCAACCCTCGCCCGGCGCGGACATCTCCGGCGACTCCTATCTGCCCCAGCACGGTAACGGCGGTTACCGTGTCCGGCACTACGATCTGGAGCTGGACTACAAGATCGGTCCCAACCGGCTCTCGGCCGCCGCGGTGATCACCGCCGAGGCGACGCAAGCGCTGTCGCGGTTCACCCTGGACTTCGGCGAATTCCGGATCAACCGGGTGCTGGTCAACGGGAAACCCGCCAAGTACACGCGGCGCGGGCACAAGCTGAACGTGAAGCCGGCGAAGTCGCTGCCCGCCGGTTCGCAGTTCCTGGCCGAGGTCCACTATGTCGGCAACCCGCGCCCGATCCCCGGGCTGTGGGGCGACATCGGCTGGGACGAACTGACCGACGGGTCACTCGTCGCGAGCCAGCCGGTCGGTGCGCCGTCGTGGTTCCCGTGCAACGACCATCCGGCGGACAAGGCGACCTACCGCGTCGCGCTGACGACGTCGTCGCCGTACCTCGTCGCGGTGACCGGGAACCTGGTGGAGCGGCACAGTCGCGCGAGTACCACCCGGTGGGTCTTCGAACGGCCCGAGCCGACGCCGACGTATCTGATGAGTGTCCAAATAGGACGGTACGACGACATCGAACTGGTCTCGGGCGCCATCCCCGGCTGGTTCTCCCATCCGGAAGCCGCCGCGTACCGGATCAGCCTCGTCGGTGATCAGGTGCTGGCTTCCGTTCCGCAGCGGGCCGCCGTGCCGCCGCGGCTGCGCCGCGCGTTCTCACGCGATTTCGGGCGACAGGGCCAGATCATGGACGCGCTGCAGCGGCTGTTCGGGCCCTACCCGTTCGGCGAGTACGTCATCGTGGTCACCGACGACGATCTCGACGACCCGATCGAAGCGCAAGGCATGTCGATCTTCGGCGCCAACCACGTCGACGGACGGCGCACCCACGAACGGCTCGTCGTCCACGAACTGGCGCATCAGTGGTTCGGCAACAGCCTGACCGTCGCGGACTGGCGGCACATCTGGCTGAACGAGGGCTTCGCGACCTACGCGGAATGGCTCTGGTCCGAGGAATCCGGCGGGCAGAGCGCGCACTCGTGGGCGAAGACGTGGCACGCGCGGATGAAGGCGAAGCCCGCGGATCTGCGTCTCGCCGACCCCGGGGTGGCGCGGATGTTCGACGAGCGAGTGTACAAACGCGGCGGCCTTCTGTTGCACGCCTTGCGGTGCACCGTCGGTGACGAGGTGTTCTTCGCGCTGGTGAAGGCATGGGCGACGGAGAACCGGCACGGTTTGGTGACCACTGCGGCCTTCGTGGCGCTCGCTGAACGCTTTGCCGGGCGCTCTCTCGCCGGCTTCTTCGATGCCTGGCTGGACGCTCCGGCCCTGCCTCCGCTCTAGGCTGCCGGGGTTCCCAATGTCGCATTTGAGACGCTCAGCGTCTCAAATGCGACATTGGGAACCTCCCGGAGTTGTCCACACTGGTGCTGATGTGACGAGTTGTCCACAGAGCCGCGAATCGGGGCTGGCGCGGGCAGCGGGAGCCCGGCGACGATCACGGATGTGGTGCGAACCGGTGCATGGCGCGACGACAATGAGGCCCTCCATAAGTTGAGCCGTGGTGGGGTGATCACCGTCGCGCGACTCGTGGAATTCGGTGTCCCGAGAAAGACGTGTTACCGGCGTTGCCGACCAGGACAACCATGGCAGCGCTTGCTCCCCGGAGTGCTCCTGCTCGATTCCGCGAGGCCCACACGGCGGCAACTGGTGGATGGAGCCCTCCTCTACGGCGGGCCGGACGCGCTGCTTACCGGCATCGAAGCCTGCCGTCGCCAAGGGTTGCGAGGGCAGGGAATCACCTCGACCGGGGTCCACCTGTTGGTGCCGGCTTCCTGCAAGGTCAGCAGCGTCGGCTATGTGACCGTCGAGCGGACCACGAGGCTGCCACGCGCGGTGACAGTGGACGGAGTGGCCATGGCACCGCTCGCCAGAGCCGTCCTCGACCAATGCCGTCGCTTTACCGCATACGATCCGGTTCGCGCCTTGGTGACGGAAGCTGTACAGCGAGGTCGCTCGAACCCCGAGATCCTCATACGGGAACTCGAAGAGGGCAGCGATCGAGGTAGCGCACTGCCCCGCGAGGTACTGCGTGATGTCCTGCGAGGAGCTCGGTCGGTCGCCGAGATCGACGCGATGACAGTCTGGCGCCGGACCGGTCTCCCGGAACCACTGTGGAACCACGAACTGCGAGATTCCTCCGGTCGCTACATCGGGACTCCCGATGGATACTTCAAGCAAGTTCGGCTCGCGTGGGAGATCGACTCGTACGACTTCCATTTCTCACGGGCGGAGTACGCCGGCACGATCGACCGGAACAGCCGCTATACGGCCGAAGGCATCATCGTGCTCCAAACGCTGCCGAGCCGGTTGCGATCCGAGCCTCGGAAGGTCGCCGCCGAACTCGTGGCCGCGTATCGGGCGGCCGAGGCTCTTATACGCCCAGCTGACCGATAGGTCGGATGTCTGTACGGCTGCGTGGGTGAACAGTCTGGCCAAATCCAAGTTATCTCTGGAAGCATCCCGGTCGTCAGGGTTTGCCCCTGGCGAAACGTAATATGTATCCGGAGGCGACTCATGGCCGAGCTGTCCAGGCGATCCATGCTGAAGGCCACCGCGGGCGTGGCCGCGGCCGGTGGGCTTTGGCTGCGAGGCGCCCCTCCGGCGCTCGCCGGGCAGGACGTTCACCGGCAGATCGTCGACGACGCGCGCATGGTCTGGAAGCGCGTGCCGAAGAGCTGGCAGGACGGGCCCTTCCTCGCCAACGGCTTCCTCGGCGTCCAGTTCTACGCGGGCGCCCAGCCGAACGTCCTCAAGGTGATGCTCAGCCATTCCCAGGTCCAGGACCAGCGTGGACAGTGGGAAGCGGGCATCGGGTATTCGCGGCTCCCGATCGGTTATCTCACGCTCACTTTCGCGGGCGCGATCACGGCGGTGGACTGGCATCTCGACCTGTATAACGCCGAACTCGGCGGCACGATCACCACCACCCAGGGCTCGGCGCGGTTCTCGGCGCTGGTCCACAACGGCCAGGACCTTCTGCTCGTCTCGATCACAGGGGAGGCGGCCTCGGATTGGGGCTTCACGCCGCTGCCGTCGGCCACGACCCGGACGGTCCGCAAACCGCCGGAGTACACGGCCAATCCCGATCCGAAGCTCGCCAGCGCGGGCGCGGTCCGGTACTGCGAGCAGCCGTTGCACGCGGGCGGCGGGTACACGACGGCGTGGCGGGAGCGGACTGTCGGCACGCGACGGCTGCTGGCGGCGACGGTCGCGTACGGGTTTCCGAAATCGACCCACATCGCCGAGGCGATCACGAGAGTCCAGCGCGCGTCGGCGACGAACCCGGATGTGCTCGTCGCCGATCATCGACGCTGGTGGAACGCTTTCTACCGGCGCAGTTTCGTGTCCATTCCGGACAAACGCGTCCAGCGATTCTATTGGATCCAGTTGTACAAGACCGCGTGCGCCACCCGTGCGAACGGGCCGGTGGTCGCCGAGTGGGGGCCGTGGTTCCCGGAGGTCGGCAACAGCTGGACGGCGGTGTGGTGGAACCTCAATGTCCAGGTCACCTACCCGATCGTCAACAGCAGCAACCATCCCGAACTCGACGCCGTCACCGAGACCTTCGGCCGTGACCACGCCAACCTCGAGCTTTCGGTGCCTCCCGCTTACCGGGACGGCGACACATACGCCCTTTCGCATCCGGGGGACTGGCGGCTGCGGCCCGGCGGCACGCGTGCGGTCGGGATTCCCGGCCCGGCCACGAAGAACGATCAGACCGGCAACCTGATCTGGGGCCTGCACAACGTCTGGCTTGCGTATCGGCACAGCATGGACATCCGCGTCCTGCGGAACGTCCTGTATCCGACGCTCGCCAAGGCGCTCAACTACTATCGCCATTTCCTCGCCACCGGGCCGGACGGGTTCCTGCACCTGCCGATGACGAGATCACCCGAATACGCCGACGCGGCCGACTGCACGTACGACCTCTCGCTGATCCGCTGGGCGGCGCGGACCCTGGTCGAATCGGCGGCCAAGCTCCACATCGACGACCCACGGGTGCCCGCTTGGCGGGAAATCGGCGAGAAACTGGTGCCGTACCACCAGGATCCGGCTCAGGGAGTGCTCATCGGCGAAGGTGTGCCGCTCGCCGAATCACATCGGCACTTCTCGCATCTGCTCTGGCTCTATCCGTTACGTGAGAAGCTCTGGGATCGTCCCGGTGACCGGGACATCATGCGTCGCACCTTCGCGCACTGGTCGAGTCTTCAAGCCAAGTGGCACGGTTACAGCTTCGCGGCCGCGTCGTCGATGAGTTCCGTGATGGACGCGCCCGAAGAAGCCTTGCGCTATCTGAAGATCTTCCTCGACGGGACCGTCGTGGCCGATACCCAGCTGACGTCGAACACGATGTACCGCGAGGGCGCGAACCTCGCCATCGAAAGTCCCATCACCGCCGCGCAATCCATTGTGGACATGCTCCTGCAGGGTGACCACGGGATTCTGAAGGTCTTCCCGTCGGTGTCGTCGACGTGGCGGGAGGCGTCTTTCGAAAGCTTGCGTGCGGAGGGGGCCTTCCTCGTCGACGCGTCTCGCCGGGACGGCGTGACCGAATGGGTTCGCGTGCGCAGTGAGGCAGGAGAGCCGCTGACCCTCCAGCACGGCATCCCCGGCCCGATCGAGGTCCGCGACGGGCGCGGACGGCATTTGCCTTGGCGGGCCGAAGGTCCGGGCACGATCTCGGTCCCGCTCAACCGAGGCGGGACGGCCGTTGTCACTCGACGCGGCGCTCGCCCGGCGCTGGAGCCACGCGACGTGCCTGGCGATCGTGCGACTCCGGCATGGGGACTCGACCAGGAGGGCTGAAGGATGGACATCACCCGCAGAACGGTGCTCGGGGGAGCGCTCGCCGGCGTGGCCGCGGCCGGATTCACGCCGTCCGTCTCGGCGGTGGAGAACGACTTCGCGCTCAGCGGCATCGACTGGCCGGGCTTCCTCGGTTCAGCCGACCTCGTCTGGCGAAGGATGCCGAAGACCTGGTACGAGGGCCCGTTCCTGGGTAACGGATTCCTGGGCTCGGGGATCTACGCCGAACCGGGGAGAAACGCCGTCCGGTTCAACGTCCAGCACAGTGAGGTCCAGGACCACCGGCCCGAATTCGGTTCACTGTTCGGTCTCGCCCGGTTGCCGATCGGGCATTTCACCCTCGAACCGGTCGGTGCCATCACCGGGATCGACTGGCGGATGGACCTGTGGAACGCCGAACTCCGCGGCACGATCACCACGGCCGCGGGCAGCCTCTCGCTACGGGCGATCGTCCACACCGGACAGTCGCTGCTCGCCGTCGAGATCGAGCCGACCGAAGGGGAGCGTGGCTTCCGCTGGGTGTTCCACCCGGCGGAAGCGGTGAGCCCGAGAACGGACCCGAAGTTCGGGAAGCCACCGCCTGCCGGTTACGTCGCCAATCCGCCCGCGACGCTGGAAAGCAGTGGTGACACCACGCTTTCGGTGCAGAGCCTGCTGGCGGGTGGTGAGCATGTCACGGCGTGGCGCGAGGTCACCCGGGGTGTCAAGCGCACGTTGTACTCGTCGGTCGCCTGGTCGCATCCGAAGAAGACGGCCGCGAGAGAGGCGCTGAGGACGGTCCGGCGGGCCGAGCCGTTCGACGTCCTCGCGATCGAGCACCGGCGCTGGTGGCACGACTACTACCGGCACGGCTTCCTGTCCATTCCGGACGGTCGCCTGCAGGGTTTCTACTGGATCCAGCTGTACAAGATCGCCTCCGCCGCGCGCTGGGAAGCGCCGGTGATGGCGACCTGCGGACCCTGGCTCGAACCGACTCCGTGGCCGGCGACGTGGTGGAACCTGAACGTCCAGCTGGAGTATTGGCTCATCCACGGGTCGAACCACCTGGAACTCGACGCCGTCAGTCACGCGCTCGGCACATACCGCGCGAACCTGACGAGCCAGGTCGCCGAGCCGTATCAGCACGATTCGGCGGGTATCCCGCGGACGACCGACATGACCCTGCTCAACGGCGCGGTCGGTACGAACTCCGGCTTCCCGGTCGGCGTCCCCGGCAAGGAGACTCCGACGCCGGAGGTCGGCAACCTCACCTGGGCGCTGCACAACGTGTGGCTGTCCTATCGGCACACCATGGACCGGCGGCTCCTGCGGGACACGCTGTTCCCCTTGCTGCGGAAGGCGATCAACTACTATCTGCACTTCCTCACGCCCGGCGCGGACGGGAAACTGCATCTGCCCGCGACGTTCTCCCCGGAGTACGGTGTCAACGCGACCGACTGCACCTACGACCTCGCCCTGATCCGCTGGGGCTGCAAGACACTGCTGACGGCCGCGGAAGAACTGCGGATCGACGACCCGCTGGCCGGACGGTGGCGAGAGGTGCTGGCCACACTGGTCCCGTATCCGGTCGACGCCAACGGTTACATGATCGGCGCGGACGTGCCGTTCGCGAAGTCGCATCGGCACTACTCGCATCTGCTGCAGGTGTACCCGCTGTACGAGATCACCTGGGAGCGGCCGGAACACCGGCGGATCATCGAGACCTCGCTCGACCACTGGGTGGGCTTCGAGGGTGCGCTACAGGGCTACACGTTCACCGGCGCCGCGTCGATGTCGGCGCAGATGCTGCGTGGTGAGCAGGCGGAGTTCTACCTCGGCGAACTGCAACGGCGCTACATCCAGCCGAACACGATGTACAAGGAGTCCGGTCCGGTCATCGAAACACCGCTTTCGGCGGCACAGTCGCTGCACGACATGCTCGTGCAGAGCTGGGGCGGGGTCATCCGGCTCTTCCCGGCCGTGCCCGCGCACTGGGCGGACGCGGCGCTGCGCGACTTCCGGACGGAGGGCGCTTTCCTGCTCAGCGCCTCCCGGCAGGGCGGGAAGACCCGCTGGGTCAAGGTCGTCAGCGAGGCCGGGGCGCCCTGTGTGCTCCGGACGGACATGGGCGGGGAGCTGACGGTCCGGGACCGGTGGGGGAAGCCGAAACGCTGGCGGCGGCTGCCGAACGGGGACGTCCGGATCGACCTGCGGCGTGGCGAAGAGGCCGTCGTGTACCGCGCGGGTGACCGGCCGGACTTCGAGATCCGGCCGGTTCCGGCGAACGGAAACAGCGCGCCGTGGGGGATGCCGTGACGCCGTGAGCGGCGATACGCGAGAGTGTTCCTGAACTTCCTCCGGACGACAGGAGCACAGATGTCCCAGCCACCGCAGCCGGGCGAGCCCGAAGGCCAGACGCCCGACACCGGGGCTCCGCAGGGGCAGCCGTATCAGCCCTATCAACAGCCCTATCCGCAACAGGGCTGGTACGGCGCTCCGCAGCAACCGCCGCCGCCGTCGTCGAACAAGACGGCGTTGTGGATCGGATTGGGCGTGCTGGGGCTCGTGGTGGTGGTCGCCGTCGTGGCGATCACCGGATTCGTGGCGCCGGGGTTCTTCCTGTCGGACTCCAAGGGCAAGAGCGCCGTCGCGTCCTCGTCCTCTCCGACTCCGACTCCGAGTGAGCAGGAAACGACGACGACACAGAGTCCGGTGCGGATCCCGGCCGACCGGGTCGCGCTGCCGAAACGGGCGACGCCGCTGCCGGATCCGGCGAACTGCGTCTACCAGCCGGACACCAGTGGCCTGGTGCCGAAGAAAGTGAACCCGCCCGCGGCGGGACCCACTCCGGCGAGCGGCACGACGGCGGTCACCGTCAAGACGACCGCGGGTGACATCGGGCTCACGCTGGACCGGGCACTCGCCCCGTGCACCGTGGCGAACTTCCTCTCGTTGGCGCAGCAGGGTTACTACGACGGGCACTCGTGCCACCGGCTCGGTACCTCGGGACTGCAGATGCTTCAGTGCGGCGACCCGGCGGGCACCGGGACGGGCGGTCCGGGGTACACCGTCCCGGACGAAGTCTTCCCCGAGCTCAAGTACGGCCGGGGCATCCTCGCGATGGCGAAGAAGCAGGCACCGGACTCGGGCGGCAGCCAGTTCTTCATGGTCTTCGGCGAAGCGGAACTGCCGCCGGAGTACACGGTGTTCGGGACCATCTCCGACGCCGGTTTGCAGACGCTGGACAAGGTCGCGCGCGGCGGAGTGGACGACGCGAAGGGGCCCGGCGATGGAACGGGACCGCCGAACACCGCAGTGACGTTCCAGTCGATCGCGGTGGGCTGAACATTGGGGACGGTCTGTGAAGGCCTCGTTGAGTACTTTGATCAAGGATGAGCCGAGGTAGGGCAGGCCTGATTCTGGACGCCGGTGGGGTCGTGAGTGATAATGAGGGTTAGAACGACCCAAATCACTCACGAGGCCTCTTGCGTGAGCCCGCTCCCGCCGGGTCCGCCACGACACGTTCGACTGGTCTCCCTCTAACAGTGGAGTCGAGCTCGGCCTGACCGCGGGCACGGTGGAGCAAGTGATCTTCGGGTCGGCCATTACCCAGGAAGGCTCAGCACTCTGGGGCGAGCGATGGGCAGGCTCCGAAGAACCGCCCGCGAGGACGGCGCAAGCCGCGCTCCTCGAGCTCGAGCGACTGTTCGATACCGCCGATCCCCGAGTCGCGCGTGAAGCCAGAGATCACCTGGACGAACTGGCGCGGATCATCCGGCAAGACTGGTCGGATTGAGCCTTCTTCTTCGTCCGACCGGCCCAATCCGCCTCTCCTACCTTGCCGCATACTCCGTATCAGGGTATTTCCATACTCCGTATCAGAGTATGGAAATACCCTGATACGGAGTATCTGCTGCGAGGTGTCCCATGGCTCAGACACCACCTGCTCTCGCCACCGAGTGGACTCGCCTGCGCCGGTCCGCCCTGGCCTTCTCGGCGATCGCCGCCGCGGCGTTCGGCCTGCTGGCCTTCCACGGTCCGGGGTTACGCGGGTTCAGCCTCGGCGAACCCGCCCACTTCGCTGAGTGGTTCACCGCCCTGGCTTGGGTTTCCGTGGTCCTCGCACCCGTGCTGGCCTGGATCTTCGTCGGCCTGGCCGGGCTCGTGGGCGGCATCATGCTCGTGACGAGGAAATCCCGGTCAGGTCCCAGGTCGATCGAGTCCGGTTTCCATGCCGTCCTGGTCATCGCGTTCTACACGCTGGTCCCCGTCGTGCTGCTGTCCATCGGACCGTTCGTGCTCTGGGTGGTCTTCTGGGTCGAGGCAGGATTCGGCACCTGCGTCCCTCCTGGCTGCGAGGCGGTTCCGGCCGTCCCTTGACGGGGACAGCCTCAGAGCGGGTTGTGCGCTCCCAGCGGCGCCGTGCAGAACGGCCCGCCGACGTACTCCGCCGCGGCACCGGTCGGCGCCGGTTTGTCCGCGAGCTGGTCTGCGTAGGTCTCCGCGTTGTCGAGGGATTTGTAGCCCAGCTCTTCGGCTTCGGCGAGCGAGTAGATCCGGCGCGTGTTGTCGGAGACGCCCCAGATCAGCCGGTAGCCGGGCGACGGGTAACTCAGGCACGCCTCGAACAGGCGGGCGCCGTCGTCGGGGGAGAGCCAGGTCGTCAGGCCGCGGGGGCCGAGCACGAGCGGGTTCTCGAAGCACGAGCCGATCCGGATGACGATCACGTCCATGCCGAACCGCGAGTGGTACAGGCTGCCCAGCGATTCGATGGCCGCCTTGCTGACGCCGTAGTAGGTGTCGGGTCGCGGCGTCGAGTCGGCGGGGAGGCCGTTCTCGCCTGTTTCGTCGTTGCGGCGGAAACCGACGGCGTGGTTGCTGGAGGCCAGGATCACGCGCGGCACACCGGCCGCGCGCGCGGCTTCGAGGACGGTGTGGGTGCCGTTGATGTTGACGTCGAGCGTCGCTTCCCACGAGTTCTCGCGGCTGTGCCCGCCGAGGTGGATCAGCGCGTCGACGCCTTCGCACGCCTTCGCCATCGCCTCCGGGTCGGTCACCGACGCGGTGATCAGCTCGACGTTCTCACCGGCTTCCGCTTCGGGCTGCGGAGCCAGGTCGAGCAGGCGCAACACCCGTCCGGAGCGACGCAGCCGCGGCCGCATCAGGGTGCCGACGATGCCCGCCGAGCCGGTGATCAGGACGCGCTGGTCTGCCATGGGAGCCCCTTGTCTGTCGAAGAAGAACGGGAATGATCAGCGGATACCGGCACGGCGTAGCTGCTGGCCGAGCTCGGCGGTGATTTCGGCGAGGAGTTCGCCGACGCGCTGGGCGTCGGCGTCGGTGACTTCGGTGACCGGCATGGAGCAGCTGATCGCGTCCGTGCCGGGGATGCGGTAGGGGATCACGGCCGCCACGCAGCGGACGCCGAGGCTGCCTTCCTCGACTTCGGCCGCATAGCCGCGCTCGCGGGTCTTCGCGCATTCGGCGTGCAGCGCATCGGCGGTGGTGATGGTGTTCGGGGTCAGCGCCGACAGCTCGCCGGTCAGGAGGTCGTCGATCTCGTCGTGCGTCAGCTCGGCCAGTAAGGCCTTCCCGAGCGCTGTCGCGTGAGTGGGCAGGGTACGGCCGACGCGGGAGACGAGATGTGTCGAGTGCCGTGACTCCCGTGTCTCCAGGTAGACGACGTCGGTGCCCTCGCGGCGCGCGAAGTGCGCGGTGAAGCCGGTCTTCTCCCGGATGCGCTCCAGCGCCTCGGTCGCGAACGGGACGACCGGGTCGCGGTCGAGGTAGGCCGTGCCGCAGATCAGCGCACGCACGCCGAGGCGGTAGCGGGCGGTGTTGGTGTCCACTTCCAGCCAGCCGGCTTCGAGCAGGGTGCGCAGCAATCCGTGCAGGCTCGACCTCGGGAAACCCGTGCGCGCGTGGAGATCCGAAAGGGAAAGCCAGACGTCGTTGGCGGCGAAGGTCTCGATCAGGTCGATCGCCCGCCGCGCCGACTTCACCCCGGCGGGCTCGGACGCGGACGCGCCGTTCGCCACCATGACAGCGGGGGCTTCCTGCTGCGGCATCCGCGCTCCTCCATCCGGCCGTTGACTTGTGACTCCGGCCATATTAGCGTCCCGAACAGCGTTCTTATGGATGAACATAATCACTATAACAGACTCCGTTCATGGATGTGAACAGCACTAGACCGCATCGTCGTGGACGCGGAAAGGAGTCAGCGGTGCATTTGCTGGACTGGATCATGGTGTCCGCGTATTTCGTGCTGATGGTGGTGATCGGCCTGTGGTCACACAGCCGGGTCAGCACGGTCAGTGACTTCTTCACCGCCGGCGGCAAGATGCCGTGGTGGCTGGCCGGGATCTCCCACCACATGTCCGGCTACAGCGCGGTGCTCTTCGTCGCGTACGCGGGCGTCGCGTACACCGACGGCATCACGGTCTACTTCTGGGGCATGGCCAGCATCGGTATCGGCGTCGGCATCGGCAGCTGGCTATTCGCCTCACGATGGAACCGCCTGCGCTCGAAGCTGGGCGTCTCGTCGCCGCTGGAGTACCTGGCCAAACGCTTCAACGTGCCCACCCAGCAGGCACTGGCCTGGAGCGGCAGCCTGCTGAAGATCTTCGACATCGCGGCCAAGTGGTTCGCGGTCGCGACGATCCTCAACGTCTTCGCGGGCGTGCCCTACACCTGGGGCATCATCATCACCGGTTCGATCACGCTGATCTACTGCACCGTCGGCGGCCTCTGGGCCGACGCGCTCACCGACTTCGGCCAGTTCGTCATCCAGGCCATCGCCGCGATCGTGATGCTGTGGGTCGTACTGGACAAGCTCGGCGGCGTCTCCGGACTGTGGACCGTGTGGGGCGACCTCCCGCCGAGCCACCTCAACCCGACGACGTCGAAGTTCACCACCGTCGTGTTGCTCGTCTACGTACTGGTGAAGACGCTGGAGTACAACGGCGGTATGTGGAACCTGGCGCAGCGCTACATGGCCGCGCCGAACACCTTCGAAGCCCGGCGCAGCGCGCGGCTCTCCTCGATCCTGTACCTGGTGTGGCCGCTGGTGATGATGTTCCCGATGTTCGCCGCCCCGCTGCTGATCCCGAACATCTCCAACCCCAACAACGCCTACGCGATCATGACCACGACGTTCCTCCCGCCGGGTCTGGTCGGGCTGGTGCTGGCGGGCATCTTCTCGCACACCATGGCGATGGTCTCCTCCGACGCCAACGCGATCTCCGCGGTCATCACCCGCGACATGATGCCGGTGCTGTGGAAGAAGGCGAAGAACTTCACCGAATCACAGGGGCTGCTCGCCGCGCGGGTTTCGACGGTGATCTTCGTCGTGCTGACCATGGCGGTCGCCACGCAGGCCGAGAAACTCGGTGGCGTGCTGGGTATCGTGGTGCTCTGGGTCGCGGCGCTGATGGGCCCGATCTCCGTGCCGCTGCTGCTGGGCATGCTCCCCGTGTTCCGCCGGTCCGGTTCCCGTGCGGCGCTGATCTCGTGGGCGGGCGGTCTCATCGCCTACGCGATCGCTTACTACGGCTACAACGCCACCCTCGCGGTCACCGTCTCCACTCCGATCCTGGTCTCGTTGGCGCTGTTCATCGGGCTCGGTTACCTCATGCCCGAGCGCAAGGCCAGCACCGACGCGATCATCGACACCATCGACCGTGACGACGAGGTCACCACCAGCAAGACCCAGGACGGCACCACCGTGCCTGCCTGACCGGGGCCCGTACCCGGGATCAACCGACAAAGAACGAAAGAGAAATCCATGGCACAGCCCAAAATTGAGCTCGACGGCCTACTGGCGTTCCCGCTGACCCCCTTCACCGAGGGGCTGGAACTCAACCTCGACGCGTTCGCGGAAAACGTCGAGAGCCACGTGGCCGCCGGAGCCGGCGCGCTGTTCGTCGCCTGCGGTACGGGCGAATTCAGCTCGCTGTCCCCGGACGAGCACGCGGCGATCCTGCGTAAGGCTCGTGAGGTCGTCGCCGGGCGCGTGCCGGTGTGGGTGGGGGCGGGCGGCGGTGCGTCGTCGGCCCGTGCCGGGATCGCGGCGGCGGAGGCGGACGGCGCGGACGGCGTCCTCCTCCTGCCGCCCTACCTGGTCACCGGCCCGCCGTCGGGTCTGGTCGACCATGTTCGTTACGCCGTCGGGGATTCCTCGATCCCGGTGATCGTCTACCACCGTTCCACCGGGGTCTTCACCCCGAATTCCGCGGCCGCCCTCCTCGACATCCCCTCGGTGGTGGGTCTCAAGGACGGCTTCGGCGACGTCGAACTGATGAGCCGGATCATCACCACGATCCGCTCGGCGGGCACCGACCGCGCGCGGGACTTCCTGTTCTTCAACGGTCTTCCGACCGCGGAGGTCTCCGCGCGCGCCTACTCCGCCATCGGCGTGGCGCGGTACTCCTCGGCCGTGCACTGCTTCGCGCCCGAGATCGCGGCCCGTTTCCACCGTGCCCTCGCCGAGAACGACGACGCGGTGATGGAGGCCTTGCTCGCCGGTTTCTACCTGCCGCTGGTGGCGTTGCGGGACGAGGGACAGGGCTTCGCCGTGTCGCTGGTCAAGGCCGCGGCGCGGCTGCGCGGCGACAAGGTCGGCTCGGTCCGGCCGCCGCTGGTCGAACCGACCGCCGACCAGATCGCCCGGCTGGAGAAGATCGTCGACGACGGCTTCGCCGTCCTCAAGTCCGTCGAGGCCGGTGCCTGAAGATGAAGGTTCTCGACGTCGTCCTGACCCCGGTCGCCTTCGCCGACCCGCCGCTGCTCAACGCGATGGGCGTTCACGAGCCCTTCGCGCTGCGCGGCGTCGTCCAGCTGATCTGCGAGGACGGTGTGGTCGGCCTGGGTGAGTCCTACGGGGACCTCGCCTTCCTCGACCAGGTCCGGAAGGTGCTGCCGGAACTCAAGGGACAGGACGTGTTCGACCTGCCCGGCCTGCGCCGGAAGGTCGCCACCACCCTCGGGGAGGTCGTTTTCGCCGACGCGCACGGGCTCACCGGCGGATTCTCCGTCAGCAAGACCGTCGCCAGCGTGTACTCGCTGTTCGAGGTGGCCGCGCTCGACGCGCAGGGCCACTACCTCGGCAGGCCCGTGGTGGATCTGCTCGGCGGCAAGGCGCGTGACGCCGTCGACTTCTCCGCCTACCTGTTCTACAAGTTCGGCGCCCACCTGGGTGCCGAGGAGGACTCGTGGGGCGAGGTGACCACGCCGGAGGCACTCGTCGGTGAGGCGAGGCGCATGGTCGAGGAGTACGGCTTCGGCTCCATCAAGCTCAAGGGCGGCGCCTTCGCCCCCGACCAGGAGATGGACGGTATCCGCGCGCTCGCGGAGGCGTTCCCGGACCACCCGCTGCGGATCGACCCCAACGCGGCGTGGACGGTGGACACCGGCATCCGGGTCGCCGAGGAACTCGACGGTGTCCTGGAGTACCTCGAAGACCCGACCCCGGGCATCGAGGGCATGGCGCGGGTCGCCGAGAGGGCGAACATGCCGCTGGCCACCAACATGTGCGTCGTGCGCTTCGCGGACATCGAGCCCGCCTTCCGGCAGCGAGCGGTCGGCGTAATACTTTCGGACCATCATTACTGGGGTGGCCTGCGGGACACGCAAGCCCTCTCCACCACGGCGGAATGCTTCGACGTGGGGCTTTCCATGCATTCGAACAGTCATCTCGGGATCAGTCTGGCCGCTATGGTGCACGTGGCCGCGGCGACGCCGCACCTGACCTATGCCTGCGACACCCACTGGCCGTGGAAGACGGCCGACGTCATCGCCCCGGGTGCGCTGGAGTTCGTCGACGGTGCGGTCGCGGTGCCCGACAAACCGGGGCTGGGGGTCGAACTCGACCCCGACGCACTGGCTCGGGCCCATGAAGACTATGTCCGATGTGGACAGACCAAACGGGATGACGTGACCTATATGCGGAAGTTCGTCGGAGACTTCGAACCGAATACGGCGCGGTGGTGACCGGGTGAAGGTCACCGGATACGCCTACCCCTGGGACGTCACCGGCGATCCCGGGTTCGTCGAGCGCGTACGGGAACTCGGCGTCGACGAGGTCGCCGTCGCCGTGTCGTACCACAGCGCCCGCGCGGCGACACCCTGGTCGCCGGACCGCACCTCGGTCGTCGCGCGCCACGCGGCGCTGTACCGGCCGGTGCGCGAGGAGGCCTGGGGAGAGCTGCGGCCCGCCGAACCGGACTGGGTGGAGAGCCGGGACAGCGCTGGCGACGCCGTCCGAGCGTTGAACGAGGCGGGCATCCCCGCGGCGGCGTGGCTCGTGCTGACCCACAACTCCCAGGTGGGCACGGAGTTCCCCGATCTCACCGTGCGCAACTGTTTCGGTGAGCGGTATCCGTGGGCGCTGTGTCCCGGGCAGCGGGCGGTCCGCGAATACGCCGCGAACGTGGCGGCGGAGAGCCTCGCCGGACTCGACTTCGCCTCGGTGATCCTCGAGGCGTGCGGGCCGCTCGGCGCCGTGCACCAGCATCAGCACGAAAAGACCGACGGCGTCTGGTCGCCCGCGACGGCGCGGCTGCTGTCGATCTGCTGCTGTGCCGCGTGCCTGGAGGAATGGGCCAAGGCGGGCCAGGATCCGGCGAAGGCGCTGGGCAAGCTGCGCGCCGAGGTCCGTCGGCTGATCGACGGCGGTGACCTCCGTGCCAGCGAGGACAAGATCCTGCCCACCCTGCGGCAGGTCCTGCTCGACACCCGGCAGAAGGCCACGGACGCGCTCCGGCGCGAAGTGCTCGCGAAGATCCCGTCCGGGCCCAGGATCGTGCTCCACGGCGCGATGGACCCGTGGGTCACCGGCGCGCTGCCAGGGCTGACGCCGTCGGCCCCGGAGGACGTCGACGCGGTGGTGCTGCAGAACTGGGCACCCGGCCGTCCCAGCGTGGGCGCCGTCGCGACCGCGCGGGCGAAACTGCCGGAGAAGGTCGCCGTCGGCAGCTACATCACCGCGGTTGCGGCGAGCCCGGTGCCCGACATCGAGGCCTACACCACCGAACTCGGCAAGGCAGGCGCCACCGAACTGCACCTGTACCACCTCGGCCTCGCTGGCCCGGGGCGCTGGGCGGATCTCATCGCCGCCGTCAGCGCCGCGCAAGAACTCTAGGAGACGCAGAACCCATGAGTCAGGCAACAGATCCCGCCACGCTCGACCAGATCCTCGCGGCCGCCGCCGCTGCGGCAGGCACGGCGGCGGCCGCGACACCGGCCCAGCGCGCCGACTGGCTGAACGCCGCGGCCGACGCCCTCGACGCGGCCGCCGACGAGCTGATCGCGCTGGCCGCCGAGGAGACGCACCTCCCGGCCTCCCCGCGGCTGCAGGGAGAACTGAAGCGCACGACGTTCCAGCTGCGCCTGTTCGGTGAGGTGCTGGCCGACGGCTCGTTCCTCGGCGCCACCGTCGACCACGCGGACGCCGCGTGGCCGATGGGCCCGCGGCCGGACATCCGGCGGTTGCTCACGCCGATCGGTCCGGTGCTGGTGTTCGCCGCCAGTAACTTCCCGTTCGCCTTCAGCGTCGCGGGCGGTGACACCGCTTCGGCGCTCGCCGCCGGCTGCCCCGTGGTGCTCAAGGCGCACTCCGGGCACCCCGAGTTGTCCGCCCGCACCGGCGAGGTCGTCGGTGAGGCGCTGGTCAAGGCGGGGGCGCCGGAGGGGATCTTCGCGGTCATCTACGGCCAGCAGAACGGCGTGACGGCACTGAAGGACCCGCGGATCCAGGCGGCGTCGTTCACCGGTTCGGTCCCCGGCGGGCGCGCGCTGTTCGACATCGCGACCTCGCGGCCGTCGCCGATCCCGTTCTACGGCGAACTGGGCAGTGTCAACCCCGCCGTCGTCACGCGGGCGGCGATCGACGCCCGTGGCGAGGCGATCGCCAAGGGCTACGCGGGTTCGTTCAGCCTCGGTGCCGGGCAGTTCTGCACCAAACCGGGTCTGCTGTTCCTGCCCGAAGGACACGGGCTGGAAGACACACTGCGCGAGGCGGTCTCGACCATCCCGGCACAGCCGATGCTCAACGAACGCATCGCGGCCGGATTCGCCGACGGGCTGGCGAAACTGCGCGCCGTGGCCGGGGTCGAGGTGCTGTCCGAGTCCGGTGGCGCGGAAGGGATCTCACACGGCGCGACCCTGCTCGCCACCACCGCCAAGGCCTTCCTCGCCGATGCCGACACCGTCCGCGAGGAGTGCTTCGGCCCGGCGTCGCTGATCGTCACCTACGCCGACCAGGCCGAGCTGATCAGCCTGCTCGGCGTGATGGAACCCGGGCTCACCGCGACCATCCAGGGCGAAGAGTCCGATGTGGACTGGATCCGTCCCGTCCTCCCGTCGCTGACCCGCGTCGCGGGCCGTCTGCTGTGGAACGACTGGCCGACCGGAGTCACGGTCACCTGGGCACAGGAACACGGTGGTCCCTACCCGGCGACCACCGCGCCGACCAGCACTTCGGTCGGCACCGCCGCGATCGAGCGGTTCCTGCGACCGATCGCCTGGCAGGGCTTCCCCGACGCGCTGCTGCCGGAACCGTTGCAGGAGAACAACCCGTGGGGCCTGCCCCGCAGGACCGACGGGAAACGCTAGAAAGCTCGTGAGTGATTCGGGTCGTTGGAACGACCCGAATCACTCACGAGCCGCTTCACCACGCCGCCGCCCCTTGTTGCTGTCTTCGACCTCTTGGGAGGCCCCGTCATGCCCGGATTCGGTTACGTCGGCCGGAGAACCGCCCTGCGTGGAGGCGCGGCCGCGGCCGCTTCGGTCGCGCTCACGACCGCGATCGCCCGCCCCTCGTCCGCTCAGAACGGGCTCTCGGTTCCGGCGGGCATGGCCTCCATCGTCACCGGCTATCGCGAACTGCAGACCGGGATCAACCGGCCGTCGGCGGAGCGGACGGCCGCACTGGCGAACCTGAACAGGGTCGCGAAGGCCTACCACGACAGCATGACGGTCGGCGGCGGTCCACTGTGGATGGACCTTCCGCTCGGACCGGGCAGCGAGTTCACCACGTCGATGTACGCGCGGCTGCGCGCGATCGCGGTCAACTGGGGCACCCCGGGCGGCGCGCTGGCCGGTGACCCTGCCGTGCTCGGCCGGATCAAGGCGGCGCTGGAACTGCTGTACACCAGCGATCAGTACAGCGAGAAGACCGCCGAGATCGGCAACTGGTACACCTACGAGATCGGCATCCCGCTCTACCTGCTGCACATCCTCGCGACGGTGGCGGACGAGCTGACCCAGGACGAAATCGCCAGGTACCTGAAGCCGGTGCTGAAGTTCTCCGGCAACCCGAACCTTCGCACGAACAACCCGAAGGTCGTCGAGACCGGCGCCAACCGCGCGGACAAGTCGACGATCTCCATCGTGTCCGGGGCGATGCTGGGTGACACCGAGCGGATCCGGCGCGGTGTCGGAGCGTTCACCGACGTCGAAGGCGGGGGAGCGGCGAGCGTCATCGCCAAACTCCACCGCGCGGCGGGCGACGGTTTCCACACCGACGGCTCGTTCATCCAGCACGATTCGGTGCCTTATCCCGGGCACTACGGGATCGTCCTGCTCACCGCGGTCGCGGCCGCCATCCACGTCACCAAGGGCACGGAGTTCGAGCTGCCCGGCGACATCAGGGAAGCGGCGTACGCGTTGGTGTCCGACACCTTCGCGCCTTTCGTCTACGCGGGCGCGCTCATGGAATCGGTCCGCGGCCGGTTCCTGTCCCGGCAGGGGGAATCCGCGCACGACATCGGGCACCAGCTCACCGGTGCGGTCGTCCTGCTGGCACGGTCGGCGAGCGGGAAGCGCAAGGAAGAACTCGGCGGGCTCCCCGCCAAGTGGATCACCGAGGACACTTTCGCGCCGTACCTGAAGATCCCCGACCCCGAGCGGTTCGCACCGGGACCGGACCTCGTCGGCGTTCCCGGCATCGAGTTCGCGCAGGAGTTGCTGGCGACCGGGACCCGGCCGGCCCCGACAGTCGCGACCCACCGCGTATTCGGTCAGCAGGACCGGATGGTGCACGTCACCGAAGGCTGGTCGGCCTCGCTCGGCGTCGCCTCGACGCGGATCTCGCGGTACGAGTCGGTCAACGCCATGAACCTGCACGGCTGGTACACCGGCGACGGTTCGCTGTATCTGTTCGTGCCCAAGGCCAAGGGACACTTCACCGACGCCTACTGGCCGACCGTCGATCCGCTGCTGCTTCCGGGCACCACGACCAAGAGCGGGCCGACGCCGACCCTGGAACAGGTGCCGCTGACCAGTAAGGACCACTGCGGCGGCGTCCGCTGGGACGCGCGGCACGGCGCGCACGCCCTCGACTTCGTCTCACAGGACGGCACGCTGACCGCGAAGAAATCGTGGTTCTTCACGCCGTCGGGGGTGGTCTGCCTCGGCGCCGGGATCACCGACGGCTCGGGCGAGCGGATCCGCACCACGATCGAGAACCGCAACCTCGGCGAGAACGGCTCAGGGGTGCTGCTGGCGGACGGTCGTCTCGTCGGCGGCTCGGAGTCCTTGCGGCGCAAGCGATGGCTGCATCTGGAGAAGGTCGGCGGGTACATCCTGCTCGACGACGCGGAGGTGACCGCGCTGCGCGAGGACCGGACGGGGACCTGGCGCGACGTCGACAAGGGAGCAAACACCAAGGGCACCACGGTGCCCTACACCCGGCGTTACCAGAAACTGGTGATCGAGCACGGCGCCAAACCCGTGGACGCGAGTTACGCCTACGCCGTCCTGCCGACAGCGTCGGTGCTGGAGACGGTCGCGTCGGCTTGGGCGTGGCGCGTGCGGTCCAACACCGCGACCGTGCAGGCCGTCCGGCTGTGGGACGCGACGCTGTTGGCGAACTTCTTCGCCGCCGGCTCGGTCGACGAGGTGTCGGTGTCCGGTCCGGCGTCGGTGGCGCTGGGCCGCGGAAAGAACGGCTGGCAGCTGGCCGTCTCCGATCCGACGCAGCGGCAGGACGTCGTCCGGGTGACGGTGTGGCGCAAGACCGTCGAGGTGCCGGTGAAGGACACCTTCGGTGCGACGCAGGTGGTCTCACTCGGCCGATGACCGCCGGTCTCGCAAGCCGGGAAGTCCGTGAAGGCCTCCTTCCCTACCTTGAGAGTAGGGGTCTCGGCAAAGTCGCGATCTTGCAGGTTGGTCGACTGTTCCTGCAGCTTGATCAACGGAAGATCGGGGACACTCAACGTCCCTGATCTTCCGTTGATCAAGGGCGAGTCGAGGTAGGGCAGGCCTGATTCTGGACACCAGCGGGGTTTCAGCGACCCCCTTGCGTGAGCCCGCTCCCGCCGGGGCCACAACGAACCCGTCCGACCCAAGAACGATGTTTCCCATGTGGCCCTTCAGGACATCAGGATCCGACGCGGGGGCAGCGGTAGCGTGCCGCGAAAGCCTCTTTCAGGACACCACATGTCCTGAAAGAGGCTTTCGCGACATGAGCAGCGGGCGTCGACTCCGAGCGAACGCACACCACAGAAAGTACCGGTCACGACAGCTTCGCCTTACCTCTCAATAAAACCCGAATCGTCGCTCACGAGGATTTAGGACACGATCTGTCCTATATGGCTCCTACGGTCCTCGTATGACCGACATCGAGCAGTTCCGCATCGACATCCCGCAGTCCGATCTGGACGACCTCACCGACCGCCTCGCCCGTACCCGCTGGCCGTCGGCGCTGCCCGGTGCCGAATGGAGCCGGGGTGTTCCGGTCGCCTATCTCAAGGACCTGGCCGAGTACTGGCGCGACGGCTACGACTGGCGCGCGTGGGAGAAGCGGCTCAACGAGTTCCCGCAGTACACCACGGTCATCGATGGCCAGCCGCTGCATTTCCTGCACGTCCGCTCGCCGGAACCGGACGCGATCCCGTTGATCATGACGCACAGTTGGCCGAACTCGATCGCCGAGTTCCTGAACGTGCTCGGCCCGCTCACCGACCCGCGAGCCCACGGTCTCGACCCTTCGCGGGCGTTCCACGTGGTCGCGCCGTCCTTGCCCGGTTTCGGGTTCTCACCCTTCCCGGAACCGGCCGACGAGCGGCCGTGGGAGATCGCGCGGGTGGCGCGGACCTGGGCGGAGCTGATGAGCCGCCTCGGCTACGAACGCTATGGCGCACACGGGAACGACGCGGGCGCGCTGGTGACGCCGTGTCTGGCGGCGTACGCGCCCGAGCATGTCATCGGCTCGCACATCACCTCTGGGCTCGGCGTGCCGATGGGCGACCCGGCCGACTTCGAAGGGCTCACGGAACAGGATCAGGCCGATCTCGCGGGACTGATGGAACGCTTCGCGGGCGGTAGCGGGTACGCGCCGTACCTGACGAACAGGCCCCAGACGTTGAGCTTCGGCTTCCTCGATTCGCCGGTCGCGCAGCTGGCCTACCTGGTCGAACGATTCAAGGAGTTCGACGGCTGGCCCCACGGCACCGGTCCCGCCGAGCCGATCGACCGCGACCTGCTGTTCACCAACGTGACGCTGTACTGGCTGACCGCGACCGGTGGCACTTCGCTGTGGCCGTACTACGAAGGCGCGGCCGCGATGCCGATGGACCAGACCGTGGTCCCGACCGGTGTCTCGCACGGCGGCCCGGCCGCATTGCGCAAGATCGCCTCGCGCAAGAACGACATAGTGCGCTGGGCCGACCGCGAGAGTCCCAGTCACATGGTCGCGATGGCCGTTCCGGAAGACGTGGTGACCGAGATCCGCGAATTCTTCGGAGAACTTCGGCGGTGATGTCGAACGGTGGTCGTCGGCTCCGACCCATGGGCGAAGATAGCGACGCGAGATCCCAGCGGGAGGAACCGATGACCACCACACTCGAGACCGTGACCTCGGCCGACGGCACCCCGATCGCCTTCGAGCGGACCGGGGAGGGCACGCCGGTGATCCTGGTCGGCGGCGCGTTCAACGACCGGACGACCGTCGCCGGGCTGGCCACGACACTGGCCCCGGACTTCACCGCGATCGCCTACGACCGGCGTGGCCGGGGCGACAGCGGCGCGGGCGCGGTCTACTCGGTGGAACGCGAGGTCGAGGACCTCGCCGCGGTGATCGACCACGTTGGCGGTTCGGCGGCGGTCTTCGGGCACTCGTCGGGAGCCGTGCTGGCGCTGGAAGCGGCCGCCCGCGGTGTCCCCATGACCGGCCTCGCGGTGTACGAGCCGCCGTACATCGTCGACGACAGCCGTCCGAAGCCCGCGTCCGACCTCTTCGACCGCGTCCGGGCGCTGATCGCCGACGGCAATCGCGACGACGCGGCGGAACTGTTCCTGACCGAAGCGGCGGGCACCCCGGCCGAGGTCGTCAAGGGGATGCGGGACGACCCGTTCTGGGCCTGGTTCACCGGGCTCGCCCACACCTTGCCCTACGACCTCGCGCTTTGCGGTCCCGGCAGCGCCCTTCCCGCGGGCAGGCTCGCGAAGATCACCGCACCGACGCTGGTCATGGACGGCGGCGAGAGCGACGTGTGGATGCGCGCCGCCGCCCGCGCCGTCGCCGAGACCGTCCCCGGTGCCCGGCACGTCACCGTCGAAGGCCAGGACCACGGCGTCCTCCAACAGCCGGACGTCCTGCGCGGACTGCTCACCGAGTTCCTTCGGTGACGACCAGCAGCGGTTCGGACAGGCCCATCGCGACGTAGTGGTCCCGCGCCGCCCGGAACTCGGCGTCGGCCTCGTCGCCGAGCGCGGCGCGGGCCTGCCCGATCCCGGTCAGCGCGCGGGCCTCCTGCAGCCGGTAGCCGATCCGCTTCGCCGTTTCGAGCGCGAGGCGGTGCCGCGCGAGGCTGGCCGTCGCTTCGCCAAGGGCGAGGCAAGCGGTGCCGAGGCTGTTGGCCGCCATGGTCAGCAGCAACGGATGGTTGAGCCGGGCGAGGATGCCGCACGCGCGTTCGGCGTGCTCGCGCGCCTCGGCAGGCCGACGGGCCAGCAGGAGGGCGTCGGCGTGGTCGATCAGGCTCCACGCCTCGCCGAACAGGTACCCGAGTTCCCGTGACGAGCTTATCGAGCGGTCCGTGACCTCGAACGCTTCCTCGAACCGGCCGAGCCGGGCGAGGACCAGACCGAGCTGGGCCGTACTGAGGACCGTGTTCCGGGGGTCTTCGCGCAGCCCCACCGATCGCCGGGCGGAGGCCAGCGCCTCGTCCAGCAGGCCGAGGGTCTCCTGAACATTGCTGAGGTTGCTCCAAAGCGTGGCGGTGGTTTCGCGGTCGACGGCCCCTTCCGCCGCGGCGAGACCGTCGCGATAGAACCGGATCGCCTCGGGGTAGCGGCCGAGCATGCCGTGCAAAGCGCCCGCTCTGGAGAGAGCGGTCGCTTCGGCGGCTCGGTCGCCGGACGCGCGGACGACGTCCAGCCGCTCCATGGCGCAGCGCATCCCCTCCGCGAGCCGCCCGTTCTCCCACAAGGCCAAGGTGAGGTTCGCCATGCTCCGCTGGATCGTGTGGGGGTCGCCGATCCGGCGGGCGGCGGCGACACCGGTTCGCGCCACGGCGAGCAGTTCGTCGAGATGCCCGGTCTCCCGGAGGTGTTCCGCGGTGTTCTCGGCGATCCGCCAGGCGTGGTCATCGTGGCCGTCCTCGAACGCCTGGCGGGTCACCGCGACCAGGTTGGCCCGTTCCGTCGTGTACCAGCCGTCACCGCCGCCGTCGCGATAGTGGTCGAGCAGCCTGCCCAACGCCGGAGCCGATTCCTCGTCACTCGCGGCGTTGCGGGCGTGCTCGGCGATGAGGTCGTGGAACGAGTACCGGCCCAGTGACGGCTGCCTGAGCAGGTGAGCGTCGAGCAGATCTTCCAGCAGCCGCTCGGCTTCGGACTCGCCGACCCCGGCCAGCGCGGCGGCCGCGGGTACGCCGATGTCGGTACCCGGATTCCTTCCCAGCAGCCGGAACATCCGCTGCCGGTCGGCGTCCAGTTCCTGATAGGACAGTGCGAACGCGGCGGCGACGTCGCGTCCGGCGACCTTCAGTTCGGCCAGCCTGTGGTGTTCGGAACCCAGTCGTTCGGCCAGGGCCTGCACAGTCCACTGTGGACGATGTTGCAGCCGGGCCGCCGCGATCCGGATCGCCAGCGGCAGGTTCCCGCACAACGCGGCCACACCCGAGTCCGGCCGTCCCGACGCCGCGGCGAACAGGGCGCCCGCCTCTTCGTCCGGCAGGACTTCGAGACTGATCGACGCGGCACCGTCGATGGCGGCCAGCCGTCGCCTGCCGGTGACCACCAGGGCGACCGTGGCCGAACCGGGCAGGAGCGGTCGCAACTGGTCGGCGTTCGCGGCGTTGTCGAGCACCACGAGCAGAGACCGGCCCGCGGTTCTGGTCCGCCACAGTTCGGCCCGCCGGTCCACACCGCCAGGGAGCCTGCTCGCCGGGACGTCCAATTGTCCCAGCAGGGCTTCGAGCGCGGCCTCGGGCGGAAGCGGTTCGCGGCCGGGGGAATGGCCGTGTAGGTCCACGAACAGTTGCCCGTCGGGGAAATCGGCGGCGAGCCGGTGTGCGGCGTGGACGGCGAGCGAGGTCTTGCCGACGCCGGCCATCCCGTCGAGCACCACGGGGCGGCCGAGGCGGACGGCGTCGGAAAGGCGGCGGAGCTCGGCTTCCCGGCCGGTGAAATCCGGGACGTCGTAAGGGAGGAAGCAGCGAGCCTTGCCGTACTCCGGCTCGTCGCGGAGGATCCGCTCGTAGAGTCCGCGCAGCTTCGGTCCCGGGTCGATCCCGAGTTCGTCCACCAGCCGCGTCTGTGCCTGCCGATAGGCGTTCAGCGCATCGGCCTGCCTGCCCTGCTGATGGAGCGCCCGCATGAGCAATCCGGCGAACGCCTCCCGGAACGGATGTTCGGCGACCAGTGCCTTCAGTTCCGCGACGCGGTCTTCACCGGCGGAGACCTCTTCGTCGAGACAACGCTCCACAACGGACAGTCGACGTTCGTCGAGCTCATCGGCTTCACCGCGCAGAACAGGACTGTCCACACCGGACAGTGCGGGGCCGTGCCAGCACGCGAGTGCCTCACGGAACTCGCCACGTGAGACGTGTTCCTCGAACGAGCGCAGATCGAACGCGGGCGGGCGCAGGACGAAGCCGGGTCCCTCGGCGGTCAGGACGTCGTCACCCGCGCCCTCGGCGAGGAGGGTGCGCTTCAGCGCGGTGGTGAGGTTGCGGATCTGCCGGGTGGCCGTGGCGGGCGGGTCCTCGTCCCAGACGACGTCCACCAGCCGCGAAACCGAGACGACGCGATCGGCGCCGAGCAGCAGCGCGGCCAGGATCCGCTCCTGCCGTGGGCCCGCCAGCTTCAGCGGCCGTGCGCCTGTGCGGCACTGCACCGGCCCCAGTACCCGAAACTCCATCACACCCCCTCCCGCGAGGTTAACCGGCCATGAGCCCGCGCCGGTGCGGAAGTGATGCAGCTGTGATGCGCCGTCCGGCGAACCTGCTGGTGGACGAAGTATCGGACGTGATGAGGAGAACCCTATGCGCAAGCGGTATTACGCGGCGTTGGCCGGGCTGGTCGTGGTGGCGGCGGGGATCGGCGTGCCCGCCGCGGCGACCGCGGGCGAGCAGCAGGCCGAGAGTGAGCGGCAGGCCTGCCGGCGTTCGTTCGATCGCGCCGTTTGGGAGGACATGGACAGCTACAACAAGCGTGACGAGGCCCGCTACCGGGCGATCATCCACCAGAACATGGTGACCGTCGGGCGCAAGGGGCAGCTGATCATCGGCTACAAGGACAACGTGGAGCCGGTGGTCGATATCCAGTTCAAGCTCCCGTACGAGTGGAGCATGCCGTGGACGGTCACGCACACCGTCGTCGAGGACTGCAAGATGGGCTTCGCGCTCCTTGACGCCTACTACAAGGCACCGTCACAGAACGTCGACCGGCACTACACGATCAGCCTGACGCTGGTGCGCGAACACGGTAAGTGGCAGGTCATCAAGGACACCGTGACCGACGTCCTGCCCTGATGAGGTCGTGAGCGGTCGGGGTGTGGGGGGACCCCTTGGGGGGGCAAGATCCCCCCCAAAAGAACTCTCCACACCAAACAACCCCAACGGGGGCACCTTCTTTTTTGGTTTTTCTTTCCCTCCCCCCCAAAAAAC